>JAESUG010000058.1 GCA_016763185.1 Robiginitomaculum sp.
GCTCTACATATTCATAAAGCGCGATCAATGCCCCTAGGGACGCACGGGTAAAATCGCCAAAACCATCCAGCGATGCCACCGAAAACCCTGCGGCCAAGCGTTTCTCTTTGGGTTTCGATGCGCGAAATGCGACATCGTCCAATGGGGTTATGGCCACGTCGCCCAGTTCCGCAAATATGGCCGGGTCCATGGTCTGTGGCATTAAAATTTCTTTGGGCAGCAAGGAAACCAATGTTTCAATCAATTGGCTTTGGGCGTGTTCGCCAGCAAAGCTCATCGTCGCCAATTCACCGGTGGATACATCCGCCCACGCCAAGGCCCAATCGCCGGACGCGGTGCAGTTTATCGCCAGCAAACGATTAGAGGCTTTGGCGTCCAGTAACGTATCTTCGGTTATGGTCCCCGGTGTCACCAAACGGACCATTTGACGATTAACCACGGATTTGGAGCCACGTTTTTTGGCTTCGGCCGGGCTTTCGGTTTGCTCACACACCGCAACACGGTGGCCTTGTTCAATCAGCCGTAACAAATAACCTTCGGCAGCGACCACCGGCACGCCGCACATCGGGATATCTTCGCCTTTATATTGACCGCGTTTGGTCAGAGCGATACCCAGCGCAGCGGAAGCTTTTAGCGCATCATCAAAGAACAGTTCATAAAAATCGCCCATCCGGTAAAACAGCAATGCATCCCCGGCTTTTTCACGGATAGTCATGTATTGCGCCATCATCGGCGTAACGCTTGGTTTTGTTTTCGTTCTGGACATGAGGGCAAGATAAAACAGAAACACCAAACTGGGTATCGTTTTTACGCAAATTTTCGCAAAAATAACGGCTGCGCTCAAACGCCTTGCCAACCATTGATTGCCAGAGTTAGCGAACGCTCATACGCTTTGCGCCGAATGAACTGACCTATGAGGAAACCCCATTATGGGATCGCGCAAACAAACCACATCCGATCAAGAAGCTTTGGATTTTCACCGCTATCCAAGTCCGGGAAAGATTGCCATCACCGCGACCAAACCGATGGCCACGAGTCGCGATCTCTCTTTGGCGTACTCCCCCGGTGTTGCCGCACCAGTGCGCGCCATCGCTGAAAACCCAGAACTGGTTTATGAATACACCTCCAAGGGAAATATGGTGGCGGTGATCTCAAATGGCACGGCAATTTTGGGCCTCGGCAATTTGGGAGCGGCGGCATCAAAACCGGTAATGGAGGGTAAAGCGGTTCTCTTTAAGCGATTTGCCGATGTCGACAGTATCGATATCCAAATCGAAGAAACCGATGTAGAGGCGTTTGTTGAATGTGTGCGCCGGTTTGGAAATACATTTGGCGGCATCAACCTTGAGGACATTAAAAGCCCAGAATGCTTTTTGATTGAAAGCGCGTTACGTGATGCACTGGATATTCCGGTATTTCACGACGACCAGCATGGCACCGCGATCATTGCTACAGCCGGGTTGATCAATGCCACCGAGCTAACCAATCGCAAGATGAAAGACCTGAAATTGGTGATGGTTGGCGCGGGAGCCGCCGGGCTTGCGGTGTTAGAATTGGTGCAGTCACTTGGGGTGAAAAAAGAAAATACCATCATTGTTGACCTCGAAGGTGTGGTCCATGATGAACGGGACGATCTTGACCAATGGAAACGCCGGCACGCCATCAAGACCCCGCTTCGGACACTAGAACAAGCGATAAAGGGTGCCGATTGTGTACTTGGATTGTCCGCCGCCGGTGCCATTACCCAAGACATGGTAAAATCAATGGCCAAAAATCCGATCATTTTTGCAATGGCCAACCCAGACCCAGAGATCACGCCCGAACAAGTTCACGCGGTGCGCCGTGATGCGATTGTCGCCACTGGTCGTTCGGATTATCCTAATCAGGTCAATAATGTTTTGGGTTTTCCGTATATATTTCGCGGCGCATTGGATGTGCGCGCCCGCACCATTAATGAGGATATGAAAATTGCCTGTGCCAAGGCGTTGGCGGCATTGGCCCGCGAAGATGTGCCGGACGAAGTCGCCGCCGCCTATCACGGCGCGCGGCCTAGTTTTGGGCGCGACTATATTATTCCAGCGCCGTTTGACCCACGGCTGATCTCGTTTATTCCACCATTTGTGGCCCAAGCCGCCATGGATACCGGTGTTGCCCGCAAGCCAATTGTGGATATGGATGCCTATCGCGATCAATTGGCGCAACGGCTCGACCCTACCGCATCATTGATCCAGGCCATTCACAGCACGGTCCGTAGCAAGCCAAAAACCGTGGTGTTTGCCGAAGGCGAGGAACCAGCGGTGATCCGCGCCGCCTTTGCCTTTCAAAACCAAGGTTTTGGCAAAGCGATATTGATCGGGCGCGAACAACAGGTCAAACGTAATATGAAATTGGTGGGCATTGATGAAACCGCCGACCTTGAGATCTGTAACGCCATGCTCTCGGACCGCAATCCCGATTATTTCGATTATTTGTATGAGCGATTGCAACGGCACGGATATTTAAGCCGGGACGTACAGCGGTTGATCAATAATGACCGAAATATTTTCTCGTCCTGTATGTTGGCCCTAGGCGATGTCGATGGGATGATAACCGGGGTAACGCGCAATTACGATATCGCCCTACAAGACGTATTACGCGCCATTGACCCGGCCCCAAACCGCCGCGTCTTGGGACTAGCCATCGCCTTGTCCAAAGGGCAAACCATTTTCATTGCCGATACCAATGTCACCGAATTTCCGAAGCCTACGGAACTGGCCGACATTGCAGTGGAGGCCGCCAGAACCGTACAGCATTTGGGGTTCACCCCTAGGGTGGCGTTCTTGGCCTATTCAAATTTTGGCAATCCTGGCGGTCAGCGCAGCGATAATATTCGCCAAGCCGTTCGATTATTAGATGCCCGCCCGGATATCAAATTTGAATATGAAGGTGAAATGGCAGCGGACATTGCGTTGGACCCGATTGCCCAACAAATGTATCCATTTGCCCGCCTTACCGGTCCGGCCAATGTGTTGATCATGCCGGCGGTACATTCGGCTTCGATCTCGACAAAACTGCTGACCAGCATTGGGCAAACCACGGTGATCGGACCGTTACTTACCGGTTTATCGAAGCCAGTACAGATCTGTGCATTGGGGGCGAATGTCTCGGAGATTGTCAATATGGCAACATTTGCCGCCTATGCGTCCAGCGCCGAAACCGACTAGCCGGAGGCGCTACGCGCTCGCTCACGAGCCAAAGTACGTGACACCATCAAGCACAATATTAGCGCTGGAATACCGATCAACGCGGTGCCAGCAAAGAAAATAGCATAGGCGTTCATTAGGTCGGTAGTTTTTTCTAACATATCGACGACTTGGCCGGAAAAACCTTTCAGGAATTTACCAAGGATCGCATAAAAAGACGACATTAATGCGTACTGACTGGCGGTATATCCAACACTGGTTAGGCTCGACATCCACGCCACCAAAGCTGTGCCAGAAAACCCGCCAGAAAAATTATCAATGATCATCGCGATATTAAACACCCAAAGATCGCCGCCGCTCCACGCCAATACCGAAAATGCCAAATTTGACCCCGGCCCTAAAATCGCACCAACAATCAAGGTTGGCACAAAACCAAAGCGGATCGCACATATCCCGGCCAAGGCCACGCCAGCGATGGTAGCGATCAATCCATTGGTGGCCCGCACCGTACCAATTATTTCCTTGGATATCCCAACATCAATATACAGCGGCCCGGCCATCGGCCCCATCACAAAGTCGGCCAAACGGTACATGCTAATCGCCACCAACATCAGCAAAGCTGATTTTCCATGGGTTTTGAAAAATGCAATGAACGGCCCGGCAATAGCATCAAACACGCCAGATAACGACCAGATCATTTTTTTGATGTTCTCGCCCGTGCGTCGATCCGGCGGTTCAACCGCAAACAAAGTAGCGGTGATGCCAATGCACATAGCGCCTGCCAAAACCACATACGAAATATGCCAGCCCGATTTGGCGACCACGATTAAGATCAGTGCATCCGTGATCAACAGCGCCCCACGATACCCCAACAAAAAAGCCGAGGAGATCAATGCTAGTTTTTCATCCGTTTCCGCGCTTTCAATGCGCCATGCATCCAGTGCGATATCTTGGGTGGCCGAAGCAAAGGCCACCACCACCGCAAAAACCGCAAAGGCCAGCAAACCACCGTCCGGGCCAACAATCCCCATCAGCAGCAAACCAGAGCAAATGATAATTTGCGATAATAATATCCAACTACGGCGATGACCCAAGCGGGCCAATATCGGCACGCTGGTTTTGTCTAATATTGGTGCCCATAAAAATTTGAACGAATAGGCTAAACCAACCCAAGACAAAAACCCGATGGCGCTTAATGTGGTGCCCTCATCGCGCAACCACATTCCCATGGTGTTACCGGTGAGCATAAAGGGAAGCCCCGCCGAAAACCCCAATAACAAAGTCAAAAATACCTTGCGGTCCCGTAGGGCAAAGAACACGTCACGCAGGCCTGGGGTTTTAGATGTAACTTTGGTATTCAAGTTTGAACCTATAGGTTGGACGACAAACTAATTTATGCTGTTCTTGCGTTGTTTTGCGGGTTTGTCCAACGTTTCTGTGCACTGGCCAATGCATCAATTGTGATCGGCTTGGTCAAAAAACCGTTCATACCTGCCGCATGACAAGCAGTTCTATCTTCGGCAAAGGCATTGGCTGTCAGTGCCACAATCGGCGTATCTGCCCAGCTTCCGCCCAATGCGCGTATCGCTTTTGTGGCCAAAAGCCCATCCATTTTTGGCATGCGAACATCCATAAATACCAGATCAAAATCTCTAGTTTGGGCGAGGGCTACAGCCTCTTCGCCATTTTCGACATGGGTTACCACACAGCCAGAACGCTCCAGCAGGGTTCTGGCTAATTTTGCATTTAACAAGTCATCTTCCGCCAACAAAACGGCTATTGCCGGTTTTGCCGCCGGTGCGGTTGGCCGTTGCGGTTGCACATCTTGGGATTGGTTTTGGGGTTCGGAGGTGTCCTCAATTTTTGTGTTAAAAGCTGGAAGCTGGTTTTTACGGCGTTCTGTTTGATGCGCGCTTGCCACACGCATTATTGATCTGCGATCGGCGTTTAACCGACCCATCGCCAACGTCCCACCATCGGCCAAGGCTACCTCTATCCACTCTACCCAATGCAGTTCTTCGGCAATTAAGATGTGACCATAGGCGCGATTTTCGTCAAATGCCCCGATCTGTGCGCCGGAAACGGAGCCGTGCATTTCTTGGCCGATCCAATGCTGTGCGCTTTGACCAAAGGCATCAACGAAGGCTTGATTGACCAGTTGAATTTTTCGATCCGGATCTCGATATACGACCATATCTGGCATTTGCTGGAAAAGAATTTCGTGATCCATCGCTCTCTCTTGCTTTGTTCAACCCCAAAACTAATCAAAGAGCCTTAAGAAATTGTCACCCGGTTTGGTTGGTGGGCTGTATCATTGGCTAGATTAACGTAAGGCAAAGTTTTCTGCGATACTCAGCTTTGTCTCTTTTGATTGCTTTTAAATTTAGCTAGCGTTTACCGTGATTGTTCGCAAACAAAGAAGCCAGTTTGGCGTTTGGAAAAGGTTTCGGCCAGACAAGAGGATAATCCTCGCCGTAGAGCACAGCGCCATCAGGTAAATTACCTTCAATATAGGGCTGTGGTATGGCTCCGGGTCTGTCGAAGTATCGAATATCATCGCCACAATACCGAAATGACATGGCACGACGGGTATCGGTTTTAGATTTGTTACCCCCTGAACCATGCACCGTCATCACATCATGAATAATAATATCTCCGGGTTCAGCTTCTACCGTTACAATATCATAATCGCAGAGATTATTCTCGATATCAGGTAATTTCGGGTGCTCGGCATCTAAGAGCGGTGTCTGCGTGATGAACATATTGGGTGCAAACGTCTTACCCCACAAATGAGACCCTCGCACATACTGCATCGCTCCATTTTCTGCCGTGGCCCTATCAAGCGGTATCCAGACAATACAACACTTTTGTCCTCTAATTTGAAAATACGTGTAATCTTGGTGAAAAGTCGTTCTTTGCGCTGTATTGGGTGTTTTTACAAAAGTTGTATCTTCCCAGAAATTCAAATAGGTGGTGTTCAATAATTTTGCGCATATGGTCGGCAAGGTGGAGTCAAACGCGACATCACGAATGCCACTATAGGTACGCCATCCTGCGGCATCATAGAAAAACATTCCATCTTCCGCCAAAATTGAGTTCGATGGGTCTCGAATAGGTCTCGCATCAGCATCATGATCAATCATCGCTTTGTAAAGTTCGATATCAAATCGATCAGCATTACCAGAGTCTATATCCTCTTTTCCTGACCACACTTGTTTGGCTAAAGATTCTAAGTCATATCCGGTTTCACTTTGCGCTAAATTCTCAATTTGTGAAGCAACCGAGCTGCGAAGCGCATTAATTTCTTCCGGTTTGATCACACCTTTTAAATGTAGATACCCGTCGCGTTTATAGGTCTCTTGATCACTTTTTGACAAAGCCACCGGAACTTGATCAATCAGCTTTTGCATGGTTTTTTCCCTTGAGTCCTATCGCCACTATTGCAAGGTCATGCAGGTTTTCTAAAAACATTGAATAGGCAATCTTTGAGGTTTTTTCGTTGGCTAAGAAGTACTCCACGTCATCCAAAATACTTAATGTTTTTGGTGATAGAGATTTTTGACTTTGCTTTACCTCAGCTTTTTCTTCAGTATCTATACTTGTAGAAATGGTTGTTGTTTCGGCCATGAGTTTAATCTCTCGTTGTTTATGCTCGGACAAGACGTTTGCGTGCACGGGACGCATTCGGCAGCTTTTTATTCATTCCGTTTGAACCGAGACAAACAATTTTTGGGTCGCTGGCTCGACAGAACCGTCGAATGCGCTTTACGGCCAACGGCGTTGTGTCAATGATTGCTGCTATATAGGTGGAATCGTCATCTTCATAGTATTTCGGTGCGCCAAGAGGTCGCGTTTTCCACAATACAACGGATTTGGTGTACATAGATTTATACGCCAACCAGGTAAGCTGGTTAATTCCATTAGCAACACTGTACTCTGTGACCGCCAAACATATTTCGAGATTGTATTGTACGGCTTGGGAGTGGGTGAGTGATCCCTTGTCCACAATGAACCGCGAGAACTCAAAAATGTCCTTCTCTTGTGGAATGCCTTCAAAGTCGCATTGCTCCGCAAACACATCGCTTAATAAATGAGGCGTAATTGTAGGGTTCAAACGACCACAGCCTATCAAGTTTCGCTCATCGTCGTATGCTAGAAAATATATGGTGTCGTCCGTATCAAATTGATCCTTATCATAACCGGGCGTAACATTTGGGATGTTCCATTTCCATCCTTCTACAGCAACTTTGTACCGCATGCGAAACATGGCTTCAATTTCGTCGGTATATTTCGCTCGATTTTCTTGATCTACAATCTCTATCATTACGCTCTCCATCTTAGTGATATGGCAAAGTGTAAGACGATTAAAAGTATCGACAATCCCCTCAAATGGGGGGATCAGGGAATGATATACCCCCGCTGGATTGCCAACGATACTGAATGCGCTCGATTTGTCGAATTTAGTTTTTGTGATGCGTTATGTAAGTATTCCTTAATTGAATGCTCGCTCAAATGTAAAATACTTGCTATTTCCCAATTGGTTTTTCCTTCAGCAACATAGTGCAGAACCTCAATTTCCCGCTTTGATAAATTGATCATGCTGGAATGTTCGTCCTGGCCCGTTAGCTTTTCAAGGTGCATGTAACAATGAATAGCAACAAGTTCTAAAATTGCTAAATCCTTAGGCTGTAAATCAACTATGTCAGCTCCGATGGAAATGCACCCTAGAGGCCCTGTACCGGTCGAAATCGGAAAGACAATGCCATCTTTAAAGTTAAAATCTCGGCTTTCGTTGACGATTTTTTTACCAAATTTTGTCGCATGAGCATGAGCTGTGGACCAAAGAAATGGCTTTCTGCTTTTTAGCAGATACTGCGTAATAGGGTCGTGAATAATATACTTTTCCTTCAACCATCGCTCCGACCATTCATCTGGCCACGTACTCAAAGCTATTGGGAGGTCGCTTTTCTGCTTCAGTATTGGGTTTACGAGCTGCCCAATAAGGACAGAATTAAACCCAAATTTTGTAATGAATTTATAAAAAATAGCCAGAACATCTTCTTCGTGCTCTTGGGACTCAATTTCCTCAATCACGCTAAGAGCGTCTAATGCAAAAGGTTTGTTCATATTACTTCATTCTTGATTTCCTTGATTATACCATGATTGTGTTCGTTTGAAAAATTACTTTTGTAGAAAACTGGTTTTTTCTGTGTTGTTTGACACAATAAAAGCAGGATCACGTTTACAAACTAATTGATGACGGAGCCTTAAGAAATTGTCACCCGATTTGGTTGGTGGGCTGTATCACTGGCTAGGCCATTGCGGCGGCGAAGCCCAAGACTTTCAGCAATGTGCATCCGGCGCACGGCAGTGGCCCCTTCCAGGTCAGCAATGGTTCGTGCCGTTCGCAACACTCGATGATACCCACGGGCGGTTAATTGCATGCTTTGCGCCGCTTTTAACAATAATTGTCGACCCGGCTCATCCGGTGCTGCCACATGGTCCAAGGAGCCACTGGGAATTTCTGCATTGGTGAGGCCACCGGCTTCATCGGCTCTGCTAAATTGAATTTCGCGAGCTTGCGCAACCCGTTTGGCGACCGCTTCAGTACCTTCGACGGATGGGGGTAGCGCCAGATCAGCAGCAGTTACGGCAGGTACATCAATTTGCAAGTCCATTCTGTCCAATAATGGCCCAGAAATTCGCGCTTGATAATCACTGGCACAACGCGGGCCGCGCCGACATGCATAACCATCATTACCACCGGAGCCACACCGACACGGGTTCATGGCGCCGATGAGTTGAAAACGTGCCGGATAGGTAATATGAGCATTGGCACGAGCAACGCTGATACTACCAGTTTCAAGTGGTTGGCGCAGACTATCTAAAACTTGCGGTGTAAATTCGGGAAACTCGTCCAAAAACAAAACCCCGCGATGGGCCAAACTTGCTTCGCCCGGTTTGGCTTTGTGGCCACCGCCAACCAATGCCGCCATTGATGCACCATGATGCGGACTGCGAAACGGACGGGTGCGAGTTAATTTGCCTTTTTCCAGCAAACCGGCCAAGGAATGTATCATCGAAACTTCTAACAGTTCTTGCGACGAAAGCGGTGGTAACAACCCAGCAAGGCGCGCCGCCAACATGGATTTCCCGGAACCTGGTGGCCCCACCATCAATAAATTATGACTACCGGCGGCGGCAATTTCCAAGGCGCGTTTGGCCATTTCTTGACCGCGAACATCTCGCAATTCGGGTACCGGTGGACCCGGTTCCAACGGGCCGGGAACCGGTGGGCTTAGTATGCCTCGGCCTTTGACATGGTTGACCAAGGCGATCAAACTAGGCGGTGCCAAAATATCCATTTCGCCCGCCCATGCCGCCTCTGGTCCATTTGCCACCGGACAGATTAACCCCAGATCCAGCGCATTGGCCGCCACCGCCGCCGGTAACGCCCCGGTAATTGGTGCGATCATACCGCTAAGAGATAACTCGCCAACCGCAGCAAACCGATCAAAAGCATCTTCGGGCAAAACGCCGATCGCCATCATCAACGCCAAAGCAATCGGCAGATCGTAATGGGAGCCTTCTTTGGGTTGATCGGCCGGGGCTAAGTTCACCACAATCCGTTTGCCCGGTAACGCCAAGCCAATACCGGCAAATGCGGCCCGTACTCGTTCGCGACTTTCGGCAACGGCTTTATCGCCAAGGCCAACAATGGAAAAGCTGGGCAGGCCAGAGACAATTTGCACCTGTACGTCAACTTCACGGGCATCAACGCCATCAAAAGCAAATGTGGAAATTCTCGTAGCCATTGGCGTTCCCCTAATCTTCAAAGGCAACCCTAACCACAATTGTTAGATTTTGCAAGAACAAAAGAGGAACAATATTTCCTAAACTGACAACCGACGCTCAATCGCGTCCCACATCATCGCAATGGCATCGACACCCGTAAAATGTTGTAACTCACGAACGCCGGTAGGTGAGGTGACGTTGATCTCGGTTAAAAAACCACCAATTACGTCAATACCAACAAACAACAGCCCACGTTTTTTAAGCTCTGGGCCGATGCGAGTACAAATTTCCAGATCGCGTTTCGATAACTCTACCGCAGCGGCAATACCCCCGACATGCAGGTTCGAGCGGGTTTCACCTGGTTGTGGAATACGGTTAAATCCGCCGGCAAGCTCACCATCAATCAACAATATTCGTTTGTCACCTTCGGCCACTGCCGGCAAAAAAGCTTGGACCATGACCGGCTCGCGGCTGATGGCAAAAAACATCTCCAGCAAAGAAGAGTAATTGCTATCATCGGCTTTGATCCGGAAAATTCCGGCACCTCCATTGCCGTATAATGGCTTGATGATGATGTCTTTGTGTTTGGAGCGAAACGCCGAGATGGTCGGCTCGTGACGGCTGATCATGGTTGGCGGCATCAGATCGACAAACAATAATGGGAATATTTTTTCTGGGCTGGAGCGGACATTTGCCGGATCGTTCACCACCAAGGTTTGGCCTTGCACTTGTTCTAACAAATGCGCTGCCGTGATATACGCCATATCAAATGGCGGGTCTTGGCGCATCAGCACCACATCGGTGTCTTGGGCGAGATTGATGGTTTGCTGTGGTCCTAGATCAGCATGATCACCTTTTTTACGCCGGACAGTTACGGCGCGAACAATGGCGGTGACTCGTCCTTCAACATAAGACAAATGTTCAGGTTGGTAGACAACACAGAAGTGCCCACGAGCTTGGGCTTCTTCGAGCATGGCAAACGAAGTATCCCCCTCAATATCAACCGATTGCACGGGGTCCATTTGTACTGCGACACGTAAAGGTTTGAACATGGGTTGCGCCTTGCGATGAAAGTTAGTTCTTTATATCTAACGCAAAACTCAAATGCTAGCTTAGGGTTCGGGTCCGCCCAATAATTCTTCTTCGGCCAGCAATCCCGGCTCACTTGGCACAATTTCCGTAGCACGAGTTTCCGGGGTCACGAGATAGCTTACCACTTGTTTCACACCGCGGGTTAAGCGCGCATGACTGACAATGCGCTCAATCTCGCTTTTGGAACGAGCCAGCCCCAATAAAAACACCTGCCGGTTACGGGTTTCAATATTGATATTTAATGAACGCACGGATCGGTCAGTAAAAATTTTGGTACGTATTTTTGACGATATCCATCGGTCTTGCGTCCCAGACCACAAACCTTTTTTGTTACGGACTTCAATTTCATTGGCGACTTTTATCACTTTGGGGGCGCTCCACGCGATACGCTCCGCATCAAGTCTTTGTTCTGGGGTTTGAACAAATCCCGCCAACAGCGCCAAGCCATCGGCAACCTCGACGCTAACCCCGCCCATGGCACCATGGCGGCGCAACCGCGTGTCCAACGAAATTGCAGCACTTGCATCGTCAACACTTCGTCCAATGGAACGCTCGTTCGATGCTGCGCCACTTATGGCGCCAACCACACAGGAGGTTAAAAACGGTGCGGTACTTAAACAAATTAAAATCGCTAATTTACGCATGAGAAAATTGACCAAAATGAACAGAGAATCACAGGCTATGCACCAAAGGTTAAACGTTTGAATATCCACCCCAACCATCATCACCAAATGCGCCCTTTATATGGCGCGGCCAGCGGTTTTGGCCGAGCAGGATTAAATCAAACCTAGTTTCAGCATCCAACGCTAATGGGTGTTTGGCCAAATACAAGCTGGCCGCCCGTACCAACCGGTCAGCTTGAAATGGCGACAAATCGTCCGGTGACGCTCCTTTTTTACGAAATTTAACCTCGACAAACACCAATGTTTTGCCCCGCACCGCAATCAGGTCAATCTCGCCCAACTTCGAACGATAGCGCCTGGCTTTGATGCCATAACCCTTGGCCCGTAACATCCAAATCGCCACGCTCTCGGCCCAACGTCCCGCCCGTTCAGCACGGCGTTTTCTTGCTTTTGTAAGTTTGTTTGCCATCAGCTTTGTTGCTTTAAGACCAGCGCTTGAGCGTATAATTCGCGCATGGGCAAGCCGGTTATTTGCGCCACTTCGCGGGCAGCGGCTTTTACACCAAAGCGCTCCATGGCCGCAATCAGGGCCATATCAATTTGCGCTTGGCTCATTTGCAACGCTTGCGTTTCCGGCGGACCGACAACCACCACACACTCGCCACGAATTTTATGTGTTGATAAATTTTCGATCAACTGCGGCAACGGGTTTCGAACCAGTGTTTCATGGATTTTGGTTAGCTCACGGGCCAATACTGCGGGACGCGGGCCAAACACCTCTAGCATGTCTTGTAAGCTCGCTAACAATCGGTTCGGCGATTCAAAAAATACCAAACTGGCCGGTGTCGCGACAAATTCGCTAAAAAATTTCTGCCTGGATATTTGTTTGGCCGGAGCAAATCCCGCAAACAAAAACCGATCGCTGGGCAGTCCTGACGCACAAAGCGCGGCCAACACCGCCGACGGACCGGGGATCGGTAACACCCGCAAGCCAGCTTCGGCAACCGCCCGAACCAGCTTAAAACCAGGATCAGAAACCAACGGTGTTCCGGCATCGCTGATCAAGGCAATGGCTTGGCCGTCTTGTAGGGCGCGTAAGATACCATCTCGTACATTGTCGGCATTGTGTTCGTGATAAGGTCGCATTGGGGTTCGCAATCCATGACGATCCAATAATTTGCGAGAATGACGAGTGTCTTCGGCCAAGATCAGATCAACACCCGCCAACACATCTAGCGCCCGCAATGTAATGTCGCGCAAATTTCCGATGGGCGTAGCAACCAGATACAATCCACCGCTTATACCTTGCGAGCGGTTTTCGTCTTTTTCCTGCCGTTTTTTGCTGTCCATAATTGCATCTGTCATAAGAGAGCGCTATCCATTGGTTTGGTTATTTTAATGTTGGACGGAAATCGTGTTTGATCCAAGACTTATATTCAGTTTTTGTTTGGCCAGTTTCTTGCTCATCGGCTGCGCAACGACAGATGGGCCTGCGACCTCTTCTCGTCCGTCGGTAGATCAACGACTGCCAACACCGACACCCCCGACCTCACAGCCGATACCTGAACCCGCGAGCAGTCCGGTTCCAGTGATCACGCTACCACATATGCAAGGCCGAGCCGTGGTTCGTTTGGCACTGCTGCTTCCATTTTCCGCAAGCAATGAAGCGCTTCGTGATCAAGCCCAGTCCATGCTGAACGCCGCTCAATTGGCCGTGCTTGAAAGTAACGATTTACGGCTTGTTCTCTTGCCCAAAGATACTCGCGGCAGCGAAATTGGGGCTGGTGAGGCAGCCAGATCTGCGCTGCGAGACGGGGCGGATATTATTATTGGCCCGTTATTATCGCGAGCCGTATTAGGTGCGGCACGGGCTGTTTCAAATAGGCAAATACCGATGATTGCGTTTTCGACTGATCGCAATGTAGCTGGCAATGGTGTCTATTTAATGAGCTTTCAGCCGGAAGTTGAAGTCGCACGTATCATCAATTACGCCGCAAATAATGAACTAACCAGCTTTGCTTTATTGCGCGGGCAAACCGCCTATGGGCAACGAGTAGAACAAGCATTGTACCAGCACGCTGCGGCCAATGGTGCCCATGTAACGGCGGTGGAAACCTATGCCCGCGACACCCGCACAATGAATGCACCGGCGGCACGCATTGCCCAAAATGAAAACCGCCAAGCTGCATTAGTTGCTTGGCGTGCGGCGGGCGGGTTTGGCGACCCAGCGCTTGATCCAAACTTTGTCTTTGATCTGCCTTTTGCGGCGGTGTTATTGCCTGAAAGCGGTATTCGATTGCAATCATTGGCGCCGTTGCTGCCGTTTTATGATGTGGATCCGCGCAAGACCCGGTTTTTGGGTACTGGACTATGGCTAGACGAAAGCCTAACTCGCGAGCCTGCATTACGCGGCGGTTGGTTTCCTGGGCCGGACCCACAAAGCATGAACGAATTTACCACTTCATATGAACAAGCCTTTTCGCACAAGCCACAACGGTTGGCCGCCCTTGCTTATGATGCCGTGCGCGTTGCCGGCACCATCGCGCAAACAGATCATGACAATCAAATTCAGGTGCGGATCGATCAACTAGAAGATGCTCGCGGGTTTACCGGAGCCACCGGCTTGTTCCGGTTTGACGGCACTGGATTGGTCGAACATATGTTGGCAGTGTATGAGATGCGCCGAGGCCAGTTTGTGGTAATTGACCCGGCACCTAGTGAATTTGCGCCCGTTGGGTTTTAATTAAACCAATAGCAAAAATGCAATTCGGTCGACCAGCAATGGCGATCTGGTTTGCAAAACCGTACCCGATAAACCTATTTGCCGGTCCGCACAGGCTTGTTGCAAACGGCTCGCATCGAGGGTGCATCCAGCCCTCATTTGCATCACATCCAGATCAATGCCGTGGGTTAAACGCAAGCCCAACATTAATCGTTCAGCTAGGTCATCACTTGGGGACAAGGTTTCTGGTGTTATTACGCCCCAACCGGTCTGTTGCACTGCTTGGGCATATTGTTTTGGATTTCGATGATTGGGTATAGCCTGACGGGAGCCGCCAATTTGGACGCGACCGTGCGCACCCGGGCCGATGCCAATCCAATCATCGCCTTGCCAATATAGCAAGTTGTGGGCACTGCGTAATGCTTTGGTGCGGCAATGGTTGGAAATTTCATAGGCGGGCAAACCACCGGCCGTCGTCAGCTCTTGGGTGCAGGCGTACAGATCTGCGGTTTTATCATCATTGGGAACATGTAACTGACCGCGCTGTTGTTGTTTGGCAAAGGCGGTCCCCGGCTCGATGGTTAAACAATACAGCGACAGATGATCCAAGCCTAAGCCGACTATCTTGTCCAAGGACGTGTGCCATGTGCCAACGGTTTGTTCGGGTAAGCCATATATAAAATCCGCAGAAACCACGGCAAACTTTTGTTGCGCCATCTCTAATGCCGCCAATGCACTTTGGGTCGTATGGTCTCGCCCCAAAAACATCAATTCATGATCATCAAGCGACTGAATACCCAATGACAACCGGTTCACCCCCAACGCCGCAAACTGGCCATAGCGCTCGTCATGCTGGTCGGTTGGGTTGGCCTCCAAAGATATCTCAATGGCGGGCGCAAAGCCGAAACTAGTTTCGGCAGCAGCGAGTATTTCTCGCAATTGCTGTGCCGTTAATCGAGACGGTGTGCCACCTCCAAAAGAAATAGACGATAATGGTTTTGGCGTATCAAGCCGTCCATGCCATCCATGGATATCGGCAACCATTGCCTCGACCAAAAAATCTGTATCCTGACCTCGGTCCCGGCGCACATTAAAATCACAATACGGGCATATCCGCGCGCAATATGGCCAATGCACGTACAAGCCTAGCTTTGCTGTTGCTCTGTTTTTCGCGTCAACGTTCACGATAAATGGTCTCGCAACATTTTACGAAAAGCGAAATAGCGATGGCTCATTTTATGTTTTTTTTCTGGCTCCATCTCGGCAAAGGTCAGCTCATGACCGGTTGGCACAAACATCGGATCAAAGCCAAAGCCACGATCGCCGCGCACCGGCCACACCAATGTGCCGTGGACCTCGCCGCGCGTGGTAACCACTGGCCCGTCTGGGTAGGCCAATGCCAACACACAAACAAACCGGGCCGACCAATTACGAGCGCCTTTCTGTTGTAATTTCTTGGCAACTTGGCGCATGCCAAAATCCCAATTGCGCTGGCCGTCCTCTTGTTCGGCCCACCGTGCTGTATAAATCCCCGGCTCGCCGCCAAGCGCATCGACCATCAGCCCCGAATCATCGCCTAGAGCCGGAATTTGACTGGCATTGGCGACGGCAACCGCTTTTAAGATCGCGTTTTCCTCAAAGCTAGCGCCGGTTTCTTCCACATCGGGCAATCCCAAACCAACAGCGCTTTGCACATGGATCGATAAGGGGCGCAATAGATCTTCGATCTCAACGATCTTGCCTTCGTTATGACTGGCCACCACAATTTGTGAAAATTGGTTTGATGTCGAATTCACGATACGGTCTCCATTTTTTACTTGATTGTTATTCGATATGGGTTTATCGAATAACAATCAAGTCATTGTAGCTGATTTTCAGCGTCTACTTCTAGTGGAATTATGGGTCAAAATTTGTGAAAGCCTTAGGTAAAAATTCGGTTGCGACCATGCTAAACGCTATTTTGGTGTTGGTCAGTTGGTTTTTATGGATCACACTGGCCGTACTTTTTCTATTTGGTATTCCTATTTTGATCGTAGATTCCTTTGTCGATTTAAGCTGGGTCGCCAACCAAACATCGATGACCGTGATTTGGTCTTTTTCAATTATGTTCGCTATTTTTGTCTTTGCAACACAAGTGGTCATTCGTCAGTTACGTAAAATCTTTTTGACCTTAATTGAGGGCGATCCGTTTGTCCCTGAAAATGCGAAGCGCGTTCGCACCATCTGGATGGTACTGTTTGGATTTGAGGTATTGAACATGCTATTTTCTTCCGGAATTTTAGTGGCGAAACAAACGTTTGGTGATTTGTTTTTAGGGTTAGAAGGTGAGTTACATATCAATTGGGTGCTTTGGCTAGCCGTTATCGTACTTGTGGTACTTGCCGAAATATTTAATGAAGGCGCAAAATTGCGCCTTGAACAAAAATTGACCATTTAGGAAAACATATGGCCATTCGTGTGACATTGGACAGAGTTTTGCTGGAGCGGCGCATGTCGTTAACCGAGCTTTGTGATCGTGTCGGCGTCACCATGGCCAATTTGTCCATCTTAAAAACCGGAAAAGCTAAGGCCATACGTTTTTCAACTCTTGAGGCATTGTGCCGAGAGCTGAACTGCCAACCCGGCGAGCTATTGCAATTCGAAGCGAACATCGAAGAACGCGATGCAGCAGAATAACGGTTAACCTAAAATTCCTAACGTGCCGCGAAGGCGCGAAGGAATGACGGCGGGAACGATCCTCCAAGTTTATCTCAGATAGCTTGGAGCACACCAACGCCCCCCAGTGCGTTCCCACCGTTCCCTTACCCAAATATTCGTTCGAGCACAAACCCTGTAATTTTATTTGAGACTGGCCTAAGAGATGATGAATTTGGGCGGTGGCTGACACCAAAACTTGGGGCTGCTGAATATTCTGTATTTGCAGATACTCTTAACTCTGAAAACTATGCCTGAGTTTATGTGTACACGACTTAGAGCGCTTAACGTCAACATTAGGGGGTCTGGCGGATGATTAAGGCGTAACTTTATAAACCACGCCTGCTTTCATCACAAAATCAACGTCTTCCAGTTCTTGAATGTCATCAATAGGATTTCCATCAACGGCAATTATATCCGCAAATTTACCAACCCGAATGGATCCAATTTCTTCTTTAAGGCCAAACAAATCAGCATTCCCGATCGTCGCCGCCTGTATGGCCTGCATGGGGGTCATTCCCCATTTGACCATATAGGCAAATTGCCGTCCATTATCGCCGTGTGGATACACGCCGCCGTCTGTTCCAAAAGCCATTTTCACACCCGCTTTAACGGCGGCCTGAAAACGCTCGCGCTGTTTTTTGCCTACGAGGCGTTCTTTATCAAGGGATTCTGCCAATATCCCAACTGCCTCGCCCTCGGAAAGAATATAATCGGACACATACACATCCATAGACAAATACGTGCCTTTCTTTTTTGCGGCCTTTATTCCGGCATCTGAAATAAAGCTCGCGTGCTCTACCGAGTCTACACCTGCTCTTATGGCCGTGTTAATGCCATCTTCCCCGTGCGCATGAACGGCAACTTTCAAGCCAAGCAAATGCGCTTCATCAACAATTGCTTTCATTTCTTCAAAACTAAATTGCTGCGCGCCGATTTTAGTTCCCTTGGACAACACACCTCCTGTGCCGCAAAATTTAATCACTTTAGCGCCGTATTTATTGTTCTCGCGCACTTTAGCGCGCACGGCCCACGGGCCATCTGCTACACCGCCTGCTGTCTCATGAAATTCATATGGCAATAAATTGTTATCACAATGCCCGCCCGTAATACCAATGGAGCGCCCCGCCGGGATCACGCGCGGCCCCGCAATATCGCCATCCTCTATTGCGTGCATAAGGTCAACATCTGCAAACCCCGGCGCCCCTAAATTTCGTATCGTTGTAAATCCAGCCATTAACGTAAGCTTTGCATTAACCACGCCGGTGATGGCGGCGCGAGGCGTTGATATGGTCAACTGTTTATAGCCATGCACGCGGGCATCTGCTGTTAGATGAACATGAGAGTCCGATAGTCCCGGTAATACAGTATAGGCCGACAGGTCTATAAATTTTGCATCATTGGCTCCCTCCATACTCAAAATTTCAACCTTTGAACCCACACCTTTTATTTTGCCGCCTTCAATGAATATATATTGGTTCTTCTCAACACGGCTCGTCTCCACATTAATCATTTGTCCTGCGTGGATGACACTGGTTTGCGCCAAAGCAGCAGAACCCATTAAACTTGTAGCCAAAAAAACAGCGATAGCTTTAATCGTGATCGTTTTCATCATGTGGTGTCCTTGTATAATTTGCTCTTCCTCATGGGTTATCTGGCTCATGCGTTACCTGGGCCAGCCTTACGTTTTTAACGCCTCTAATTGCAGCGCAAACAAATGCTTGGCGGCATCATCTGCTAACTGCATTAATTCAGTAAATTGCTGTTTGCTCATCGGTCGGTCTTCGGCGGAAGCTTGAACCTCGATCAAACCACCATCCCCGGACATCACAAAGTTTGCATCCGTCTGGGCCGTTGAGTCTTCTGCATAATCCAGATCACAAACGGCTATGTCTTGCCAAATTCCGCACGAGATCGCGGCCGCTTGATCAAGCACCGGATCAACGTCAATCAGTCCTTGTTGCACCAACCCCATACTTGCTTGTTTTAACGCAACCCACGCCCCAGTAATCGCTGCGGTACGGGTTCCACCATCTGCTTGCAAGACATCGCAATCCAGCACAATCTGGCGCTCACCCAACAAGGAAAGGTCGGTCACCGCCCGCAATGAACGTCCGATCAGACGTTGAATTTCCTGGGTTCGACCGGATTGCTTGCCGGCGGCGGCCTCGCGCCGGCCACGGGTATGGGTGGCTCTGGGCAACATGCCGTATTCGGCAGTTACCCAGCCCTTGGCTTTGCCACGCAGCCACGGCGGAACTTGCGGGTCGACGCTGGCGGTGCATAATACTTTGGTATTGCCAAATGAAATCAGGCACGAACCTTCCGCATATGGCGCGGCGCCGGTTTCGATGGTAATGTCTCGTAATTGGGTTTGGGTCCGTCCCGACGGTCGCATGCTATTTTCCTGTGATTTGTTTGTTGGCAACAATTCTAGCCTTGCCTCATAGCTTCGAAAACCCCAGATAGGGTACTTAAGCAATATAAAGTGAGTTTATCCGATGTCTCGTATGCGCGGACCCGACATTTCTGATCTAGATCAGCGCTCACGCGAAATTTTTCGAGAGATCGTTGAAAGCTATCTAGCCGGCGGCGCACCCGTAGGCTCGCGGACCTTGGCCGAGACCGGCACTAGCGGCCTGTCGCCCGCATCCATTCGCAACACCATGGCGGCGTTGACCTCGGCGGGGCTATTGTCGGCATCACATTTAAGTGCGGGGCGCATTCCAACCCATACTGGTTTACGCTTATTTGTTGATGGCCTATTGCAATTTGGCGACTTAAACGAGAAAGAGCGCACTGATATTCATCACCGGCTAGCAGACCGACCCGTACAACAAGCCTTGGACGAAGCCTCAAAATTATTATCAGGCTTAGCCGGCGGCGCGGGGTTGGTACTGGCTCCGGTCCAAGATCAAGCCTTGCGCCATGTGGAATTTGTGCCCCTGTCGCCAAAAGAAGCTTTGGCTGTGTTGGTTTATGAAACCGGGACCGTGGAAAACCGGGTGATGATTGTGCCTGCTGGCACCACACCATCGGCGTTGACGGCCGCTGGAAACTTTTTGTCCATGCGCTTAAAGGGCCGCACACTTGTCGGAACACGAAATGAAGTTTTACAGGAAATTCGCCAGCAATCGCACGCCTTAGACGAGGCCGCCAAAGCCTTGATCGAAGACGGTTTAGCCCATTGGTCCGACCCATTGGCGGCGGAACGTACTTTGATTGTTCACGGGCGTTCGCAACTCATCGAAGATGTAGAAACTGCCGAAAGCCTTGAACGCATTCGCATGTTATTGGACGAATTGGAACAGAAGAAAGAACTGATTTCTTTGCTCGATGAGGCTGGAAAAGCACCGGGAGTGAAGATATATATTGGCTCTGAGAACCCTTTATTTGGTCTTTCGGGTTCAAGTATGGTCACGGCACCCTATATGAACTCGCAAGGAAAAGTGTTGGGCGCGATCGGTGTGATCGGTCCAACCCGGCTCAATTATGCCAAAGTTATCCCAATGGTGGATTACACGGCACAAGCAATTGGTTATTTGATGAACCAACATGGACATAATTTGACGGAAAACTTAAAATGAATGAAGAACCACAACCACCAGAACAAGACATAGTTGAAGAAGACGCGGCTTCATCAATTGAAGACGCACCAGAAATTGATCGCGAGGCTGAGCTAGAAACACAGCTACAAACCGCCAACGAACAGACCTTGCGCTTGGCGGCTGAGCTGGAAAATGTTCGTAAACGCTCCGAGCGCGCCGAGGCTGATGCGCGTCGTTATGCGGTTTCAAGATTTGCCGAAGATATATTAGCGGTGGCTGATAATTTGTACCGGGCGCTAGACAATGTCCCACCGGAAGCCCGTCTTGAGGCCTCCGATCGGATGCGCCAATTGGTCGAGGGTGTCGAGCTTACCCAAAGTGTCTTGCAAACCACTTTAGAGCGAAACGGGGTGAAACAAATTGATCCAAAAGGCGAAAAGTTTAATCACAACTTGCACCAAGCAGTTGCCCAAATTCCATCGACTGAATTTGCAGCAGGTACAGTGGCCGAAGTGATCCAGCATGGCTATGTGATCGGGGATCGAACATTACGCGCTGCCATGGTTGCGGTTTCCTCCGGCACGCCGGCCGAGGTTGGCGCCAAGGCTCCAGAGCCACAACCGGACGCGGCGCCCGGCAGCAATATAGACACCAAAGCATAATTTGACGACAATAAATGATGACTGTATTGCGCGCTTTGTGTTTCGGTATTGTGGTTGTCTTGCTGTCGCCACCTGCTTTTGGCGAACCAGCAAAAACCAATGCACTGATCGCAGACGGGCAAAAACTAGCCACCCAATACGGCAATCGCTTATGGCCCGGCTTTAGCCAAACCGCATTTCCGGTTTTGGTGTTAGAAGAAACCGGCGAACGGTTGTTGTGTGCCGATACGCCGCCAGATGGGTTTGTCGTTTCCAGTATTGAACCGATCACCAATTGTTCGGTCCACACGCGCAGCCCGGGTGTATTCCCCACTCATTTACAAGCAACATTTGCGCTTCCCAATACCGGCCCCGTGGTGGTCATGGGCGCACCTGCACTCAGCGAGGCCAGCCCCGCAGCATGGGTTGCAACGTTGGTCCATGAACATTTTCATCAATACCAAATGAGCTGGCCCGGATATTTTACCAACTTACATGCCTTGGATTTGCACAGCGGTGACGAAACCGGCATGTGGGCGATCCATTACCCATTTGCCTATACCGAGCCAGTTACTCAAACAGCCTTGGCACAGTTAAGTCGTCAACTGATCAATATTCTGGCTGAACCACAGCGCAATATCAGACGCGCCAAGGCCCAAGCCTATGCCAGGCAGCGACCCGGTATCTTAAGCGCACTTTCGGACACAGATCGCCGGTATTTAGAGTTTCAATTGTGGCAAGAAGGTGTGGCTCGTTACACAGAGATGGTACTGGTTGAATACGCAGCAGCCGGAAAAAACGGCCCCCATGATTTTGCAGCTTTGGCGGCCAATTTACGCGAACGAATTACAACCAAGTTAACCCAAGAACAGCTAAGCAAACACCAGCGAGTTTATTTTTACTCACTGGGCGCGGCGGAAAGCTTGGTGTTAGATGAGCTGGGCGACCAATGGCGCGCCCGTTATTTTGCGGAACCATTTTCCATGGCCAGGTTTTTTTCCGATGCGATCAAAGTACACCGCGCACCACCCGCAAAGTTAGATTAATTCGACCGCCCTTGGGCACCAATGTCGAGGTGCCCGGATAAATGCGGTCAATCCCATGAAAACAGCGTCGAGATGCACCGCCTAAGATACAAACGTCTCCCGACGATAGTTTAAACGAACGAGTCGGGTCTTTACGCGCCGGTCCGCCCAGCCGGTACAAAGCTTGATCGCCCAAGGAAACTGAAACCACAGGCGCGTCGGCGGCTTCTTCGTCGGCATCCACATGCAAGCCCAATTTAGCACCCTCGCGGTACCAATTGATCAAACATGCCTGCGGTGGATCCAGCCAGTCCGATACTTCCTGCCACAAGTTCAACAACTCTTCCGGCATATTTGGCCAAGACTTGCCGGTTTTCGGATGGGTTTTGCAATACCGATACCCACTTTGTGCCGCCACCCAGCCCAGCGGTCCAAAATTACTGCCCAACGTGCTAAGCGGCGTACCGGTGCGTGGCATTTTCCCGCGAAAGAACGGCGCGGCTTTGGCGGCAATGCTTACGTGCTCAATTAAGATCTGTTGTTGGGCGCGCGAAAAGTACTCCGGCAAATAGCGAAAACCTTCTGGAAAAGAGCCGCTCATATTTCATCCTTCATCAAGGCTCGTAATTGATCCTCAAATCCCTCACTTTTCCCATCATAGAACTGGCGGAGCATTTGCGTGATTTGCGGCGGCGCAAGGTCCGGAGCGCCCGCATTATACGGCGGGGACGGATCATATTCCAAACCTAATTGAATAGCCTGTGCCGTAGCTTCTCCCGAAATTTCAGCGACCAGGGTCAGGGCAAAATCTATACCCGCCGTCACCCCACCGCCCGTAAATAGATTGCCATCTCGCACCACGCGGGCCGGCTCCACCACAGCCCCGGTTAGGGCTAGCAGTTCGTGATAGGCCCAATGAGTGGTGGCCCGTTTGCCTTGTAACAACCCTGCCGCACCCAATACAAATGCCCCCGTACAAACCGAGGTAATGTATTTGGCTGTTTTGGCTTGAGCTTGAACGAACAAGATGGTTTCACGGTCTTGCATGGCCTCGGTAACCCCGAAGCCACCGGGGATACAAAGCACATCCAACGGCGGGCATTCCTCAAAAGTGGTGGTCGGTATCAAGCCCAAATTGCAATCGCTCATTACTGGTTCTGTGGTTTTAGCGATGATGTGAATTTTGACCTCTGGTAACCGGCTTAGCACCTGTAAGGGCCCCGTGAAATCCAATTGCGTTATTTGATCAAAAATTACAAATCCAATTTGCATATTACTCTTATCTTTAAAGATGATCCATTAATTACATATACTCAAAACACCGAATTTACCGGTGTTTTGAGTATACTTTTCTTTGCTATCCATCAACCTATCCAAAAACCGGTGCCCACTTTTTGGGTCGATGGAGTATAATATCCTTGTTTACCCGTGACAAAAACCCATAAAACCCTTGCGGTTTCTATTTTTCTTCCCATATCGGCCATGAAGCGCTCGGTTTTCGAGGGCAAATCATTATTTTCGGGGATCGACCCCATTTGGCGGGACATAAACCTGCCGTCGGTCCACCACCAAAGGAGAACAAAATGGGTAAAGTTATCGGAATTGACCTAGGAACCACCAATTCCTGTGTCGCAGTCATGGATGGCCGCGAACCAAAGGTTTTAGAAAATGCAGAAGGCGCTCGGACCACCCCGTCGGTTGTGGCCTTTACCGAAGATGGCGAGCGCCTGATCGGACAAACGGCGCGCCGCCAAGCGGTGACCAATCCAGAGCAAACCTTTTTTGCCATTAAGCGGCTCATTGGCCGCAATATGGACGATCCAATGGTCAAAAAAGACATTGATATGGTGCCCTATAGCATCGTCAAAGACAAAAGCGGTGCGGCTTGGGTAAAGGGGCGCGATCGCAATTACTCGCCTTCTGAAATTTCTGCCTTCATCTTGCAAAAAATGAAAGAAACTGCCGAGAGCTATCTTGGCGCAACTGTTGACCAAGCAGTGATCACAGTCCCTGCGTATTTTAACGATGCCCAACGCCAAGCCACCAAAGACGCTGGCAAAATTGCCGGTCTTGAAGTGTTGCGGATTATCAACGAGCCAACGGCGGCAGCCTTGGCCTATGGCTTTGACAAAGAAGACGGCAAAACCATCGCCGTTTATGATTTAGGCGGCGGGACATTTGACGTTTCGATCCTAGAGATCGGCGATGGTGTGTTCGAAGTAAAAGCCACCAATGGCGATACGTTCTTGGGCGGTGAAGACTTTGATGTCCGCATTGTTGATTATCTAGCCAGTGAGTTCAAAAAAGAACATGGCGTTGATCTTCGCAAAGATAAATTGGCCATTCAACGCCTGCGCGAAGAAGCTGAAAAAGCTAAAAAAGAACTTTCCAGTGCCAAACAATACGAAGTCAATTTACCATTTATCACAGCGGATGCGTCTGGCCCAAAACACCTGACCATGAAACTAAGCCGTGCCAAATTGGAAAGCTTGGTGGATGATCTGATTGTTCGCACCATCGACCCTTGCAAAAAAGCCCTAAAAGATGCCGGCCTCAAAGCCAGCGATATCGACGAAGTGGTATTGGTTGGTGGCATGACCCGCATGCCCAAAGTTCAAGAAGCCGTCACCAAGTTTTTCGGGCGCGACCCACACAAAGGTGTAAATCCCGATGAAGTGGTCGCCATGGGCGCTGCGATCCAAGCCGGTGTCTTACAAGGCGATGTCAAAGACGTGTTGTTGTTGGATGTCACACCGTTATCTCTAGGCATTGAAACCTTGGGCGGTGTGTTTACGCGGCTGATTGACCGCAACACCACTATTCCTACCAAAAAATCGCAAACCTTCTCCACCGCCGATGACAATCAAAGTGCGGTGACCATTCGCGTGTTCCAAGGCGAGCGTGAAATGGCGGCTGACAACAAAGTATTAGGCCAGTTTGATCTAGTTGGCATTCCATCGGCACCGCGCGGGGTGCCACAGATTGAGGTTAGCTTTGACATTGATGCCAATGGTATTGTCTCGGTTGGTGCCAAAGACCAAGCCACCGGCAAAGAACAAACCATCCGCATCCAAGCCTCTGGTGGTTTATCCGATGACGATATTGAAAACATGGTCAAAGAAGCCGAAGCCCACGCCGAAGAAGACAAACAGCGCCGCGAAAGTGTCGAGGCTAAAAATCAAGCAGAAGCCTTGCTACACCAGACCGAAAAGCAAATGGAAGAATATGGTGACAAAATCGAAGGCGAAGACAAAGCCGCTATCGAAGCTGCCATTGAAGACCTAAAGTCCGAACTAGAAGGCACCGATGCCGCCGCGATTTCAACCAAAGCCCAAACTTTGGCAGCAGCAGCGATGAAATTGGGCGAAGCCATGTACGCGCAAAGCAAAGCCGAAACCGAAAGCATGGACGGCACAGAAGCCTCTGACGAAGATGTGGTTGATGCCGAGTTTGAAGAGGTTGACGAAAATGACGACGAGAGCACCTCGGACAAGCAGGACGCTTAGTCAATAAATTAAAAAGAGGGCCGGCTTGAACAATCGGCTCTTTTTTTATTTTTTTAGGAATACCTCATGAGCGCGACCAAAGCCTGTTATTATGAAACCTTGGGTGTTGGCAAAACTGTCGATGGTAAACAGCTAAAATCAGCCTATCGCAAGCTTGCCATGCAATATCACCCAGATCGCAATCCGGATGATGCGGCAGCGGAACAAAACTTCAA
>JAESUG010000059.1 GCA_016763185.1 Robiginitomaculum sp.
CAATGTTGAACTGATCCAACCGATCGCAATGGAAGACAAGCTACGCTTTGCCATCCGCGAAGGTGGCCGCACCGTTGGTGCCGGCGTGGTCAGCAAAATCGTAGAGTAAAATATAGGCGGCGTTTGTCGCCCGCGACTTTAGGGGTGTAGCTCAGCTGGTAGAGCATCGGTCTCCAAAACCGAGGGTCGGGGGTTCGAGCCCCTCCGCCCCTGCCAGTCGCGGCACTAGAAATTAACAGGCAAAGCCATTGGTTTTGCATTCGGAGAGTAACATGGCTACTGCCAAGGAAAAAAAAGGTTTTAATCCGCTCAGCTTCGTTCGCGAAGTGCGTCAAGAGGGCCGCAAGGTGACTTGGACCACTTGGAACGAAACCTTGGTGACCTCGATTATGGTTTTTATCATGGTGGCGATTGCGGCGACATTTTTCTTTTTCGTCGATCTTGGCTTTTCGAACCTTGTGAAATTCGTACTAGCTCTTGGAGGGCAAGGCTGATGTCTGATACCGAACTTGACGTTGAACCTGAAACGGTTGTGGAAGCCAAGCCGGACGTAAAGTCCGCGGCCAAATGGTATATTGTCAACGCCTATTCAAATTACGAGAAGAAAGTGGCCGAGGCGATTAAGCATGAAGCTGCTTCCAAAGGTCTCGAAGATTGTTTTGAAGAGATTTTGGTGCCAACCGAAGAAATTGTACAAATGAAGCGCGGTCGCAAGATCACCTCCGAACGCAAATTTTTTCCGGGCTATGTCTTGATTAAAATGATTATGACCGATGATGCCTATCATCTGGTAAAAAACACCCTCAAAGTCAGTGGCTTTTTGGGCCAAGGCAGTCGGCCGCTTCCGGTTTCCGAAGCCGAAGTCGCCAAAATTGTTGGCCGGGTGCAAGAAGGAATTGAACATCCTCGTCCGACCATCATGTTTGACATTGGCGAAAAGGTCAAAGTCTTGGACGGACCTTTCCAATCCTTTGAAGGACTGGTTGAGGAAGTTGATGAAGAACTAGCAAGACTAAAAGTTGCGGTGTCCATTTTTGGGCGTGCAACTCCGGTCGAACTGGAGTACGGGCAGGTTGAAAAGCTATAAGGTTTTTTAATTTGTATCACCTTGCGGGAGGTATTTCCTTTTGAAGTCCATTGGGAAGCCGCACCGCAAACACTTAAAAACAAGGCGTAATTCATAATTACCCTTCTCTAATGGAGTGCTATAATGGCAAAGAAGATAAGCGGCTATATTAAGCTGCATGTACCGGCTGGAGCGGCCAATCCGTCGCCACCAATTGGCCCGGCGCTGGGACAGCGCGGCGTTAATATCATGGAGTTCTGTAAAGCGTTTAACGCCAAGACCGAAGGCATGGAGAAAAACACGCCGGTCCCGACCGTGATCACGGTCTATGCGGATAAGTCCTTTACGTTTGAAACCAAAACCCCCACTGCCAGCTTTTTGTTAAAGCAGGCGGCGGGTTTGACCAAAGGGGGCGTGGAGCCTGGCCGCAAATTGGCCGGAAGCGTGACCTTGGCGCAGTGTCGTGAGATCGCCACAACCAAGATGGTGGATCTTAACGCCACGAATTTGGATGCCGCACAAAAAATTATTGCAGGTTCTGCCCGTTCTATGGGCCTTGAGGTGGTGGAGTAAATCATGGCTTTTAAAGGAAAACGTACAAAAGCGGCACGGGCGACAATTGATCGTAAGAAAACTTATTCTATTGATGAGGCCGTGGCCTTGGTCAAAAGTAATGCCACCGCCAAATTTGATGAAACCATTGAGATTGCTATGAATTTGGCTGTTGACCCGCGTCATGCCGACCAAATGGTTCGCGGTGTGGTTAACTTGCCTTCTGGCTCTGGTCGTTCGGCACGGGTCGCCGTATTTGCCCGCGATGCCAAGGCCGAAGAAGCGAAAAAGGCTGGTGCCGATATTGTCGGTGCCGAGGACTTGATGGAACAAGTGCTAAAAGGCGATATCAATTTTGATCGGGTGATTGCCACTCCGGATATGATGGCGATTGTCGGGCGTTTGGGTAAAGTTCTTGGCCCTCGTGGCATGATGCCGAACCCTAAGGTTGGCACGGTAACGCAAAATGTTGCCGAAGCCATTGGTGCGGCCAAAGGCGGCGCAGTGGAGTTTCGGGTTGAAAAAGCCGGGATTTTACACGCCGGTATTGGCAAGGCTAGTTTTGATGAAGCGGCCATTGGTGCCAATGTGCGGGCCTTCTTAAAAGCCGTAATGCAAGCCAAACCGAGTGGTGCCAAAGGCGGCTATTTGAAGAAAATCAGCCTAACTTCGACCATGGGTCCGGGGATTGTGATTGATATTTCTGAGGCGAGCACTTAAGAGACTAGAATTTTCGAGGGTTCGCCTTCGAAATGTACCGACTGGCGCGTAAACTTTGCCAGTCACCTGTCCCAGACCGCAGGGGCCTCTTTGTCCAAAGGAGGCTTAAAATTTTACCCGGCGTAGACAGAGCACAGAAGATTTTAAATGGGTAACCATTTTGGATCGGTTCGAGCTTTGGGCAGGATTTGACGCATCTGTCAGGTGCATTGGGAATTCTCCTAATGTGTCCGAGGTGTATTTTAATTCGGGCAATCCGCCCGAACGGGAGACCGCAATGGACAAGGCTCAAAAGAGCGAGATGGTCGGGAAGCTGGAAGGCTTATTCGACAATGCGGGAGTGGTGGTCGTTACCCATTATTCCGGCCTTACTGTTGCGGAAATGACAATGCTGCGTGTGAAGCTTGATGAAGCTGGCGCGCAGTTCAAAGTCGTCAAAAACCGTCTGGTTAAACTTGCCCTAGCCGGCAAGGATGGCGAGGCGGCGGCCAATCTATTTACTGGCCCGGTTGGTATTGCCTATTCAAAAGATCCAGTTGCTGCTCCTAAGGCTGCAGCGGATTTTGCCAAACAAAACGAAAAGTTAGTTTTGATTGGTGGCTGGATGGGCACAACCTTACTTGACGAAGTTGGCGTTAAGTCACTGGCTAAACTGCCGTCGCTGGATCAGCTACGCGGCACGTTAATCGGATTGATCCAAGCCCCTGCAACGAAAGTTGCTGGCGTGGTTCAAGCTCCGGCAAGTCAGTTGGCGCGGGTGTTGAAAGCTTATGCTGAAAAACAAGCCTGATTGTCATTCTGCGCATCGAACCGAAACAACATACAAGGAAGACTATAATGTCTAATCTAGAAAAAATTGCAGATGAACTTTCTGCGTTGACTGTTTTAGAAGCGGCCGATTTGGCGAAGCTTTTAGAAGAAAAATGGGGCGTTTCTGCTGCTGCACCTGTTGCAATGGCTGCGGGTCCTGCTGCTGGCGATGCGGCTGCTGCTGAAGAGCAAACCGAATTTGCTGTGGTGCTAACTGCATTTGGCGAAAAGAAAATTGGTGTAATTAAAGAAGTCCGTTCCATTACTGGTTTGGGCCTCAAAGAAGCCAAAGATCTAGTTGAAGCGGCACCAAAAGCCGTCAAAGAAGGCGTAACCAAAACCGAAGCTGAAACTATTAAAACACAGCTTGAAGCGGCGGGTGCTACCGCTGAAATTAAGTAGGCTATTTGGCTTATGTGCTGGTTGACGGGTCGTTTTATTGATAGCGACCCGTCAGGCAGTTTTAACTTGTACGGTGTCCCTCGTATGAGTTTTTACCTTTCGGTGCTTGCGCCGGATACGGGGCAGGATTTTTATTCGGTCTATCGCAAATAGGCCGAGTGTTGCGGGAATTTATTCCTCGAAAGGAACTAAAATGTCGTTGTCGTTCACGGACAAAAAACGAATTCGTAAATCTTTTGGGCGCATTGTTGAAACAGTGAAAATGCCGAATTTGATTGAAGTTCAAAAAAGCTCTTACGAACAATTCTTACAGCGCGATGTATTGGCGTCTGAGCGGTTGGATCAAGGGATTCATGCCGTTTTCAAATCGGTGTATCCGATCAAGGATTTCGCTGAAACTGCGCAATTGGAATATGTAACGTACGAGTTTGAAAAGCCAAAATTTGACGTGGAAGAATGCCAACAGCGCGACATTACCTATGCAGCGCCGCTGAAAGTAAAGCTACGGTTGATCGTGTTTGACACAGATGAAGAAACCGGTGCTCGTTCGGTCAAAGACATTAAAGAGCAAGACGTGTTTATGGGCGATATCCCGTTGATGACCAACAAAGGTACGTTCGTCATCAACGGTACCGAGCGCGTGATCGTTAGCCAAATGCACCGTAGTCCTGGCGTATTGTTCGACCATGATAAGGGCAAGTCCTCTACCTCTGGCAAGTTTTTGTTTACCGCTCGAATTATTCCGTATCGCGGTTCTTGGCTCGATTTTGAGTTTGATGCCAAAGACATTATTTTTGTACGTATTGACCGTCGTCGCAAACTACCCGTGACCACATTACTTTATGCATTGGGTCTGGATCGTGACGAAATTCTTTCGACGTTTTATTCGACGATCAATGCCGCCTATTCGAAAAAAGGTTGGGCCATTCCCTTCCAAGCAGAACGCTGGCGCGGTGTGAAGCCTGTGCACGATTTGGTCAATGCTTCTACGGGTAAAGTGGTTTCACCAGCGGGCCGTAAAATTTCAGCCCGCGCGGCGAACAAACTTGCCGAAGATGGTTTGAAAAAGCTATTACTGGGCGATGCTGATTTAATTGGCCGCTATTTTGGCGAAGACGTGGTCAACATGGAAACTGGCGAAATTTGTGTCGAAGCCGGTGAGGAAATTACCGAGGAAAACTTGGTCGCCATCCAGGAATTTGGTGTCAAATCAATCGCGTTGCTAGATATTGATAACAGCACGGTTGGACCTTATATCCGCAACACCTTGATTGCCGACAAAAACATGAACCGCGAAGAAGCCTTGATTGATATTTATCGGGTGATGCGTCCGGGTGAGCCGCCAACTGCGGAAACTGCGGAAACCTTGTTCAACGGTTTGTTCTTTGATTCTGAGCGCTATGATTTGTCCGCCGTAGGCCGGGTGAAGATGAATATGCGGATGGACTTGGATTGTCCAGATGATGTGCGTATTTTACGCAATGAAGATATTCTAGCTGTCTTGAAAACCATGGTCGATCTTCGTGATGGCCGTGGGTTGGTGGATGATATTGATAATTTGGCCAATCGGCGGGTGCGCTCGGTTGGTGAGCTGATGGAAAATCAGTACCGGATTGGTTTGCTGCGCATGGAGCGGGCGATCAAAGAGCGGATGGGTAGTGTCGATGTCGACACCGTCATGCCGCATGATTTGATCAATGCCAAACCGGCGGCTGCGGCCGTGCGTGAGTTTTTTGGTTCGTCGCAATTGTCACAATTTATGGATCAAAATAATCCATTATCGGAAATTACCCATAAACGCCGGGTTTCAGCGCTTGGGCCGGGCGGTTTAACCCGCGAGCGGGCCGGCTTTGAGGTTCGCGATGTGCATCCGACCCATTATGGCCGGATTTGCCCGATTGAAACGCCAGAAGGTCCGAATATCGGCCTGATCAACTCGCTGGCGACGTTTGCGCGGATTAACAAATATGGTTTTATCGAAAGCCCTTATCGGAAAGTAAAAGACGGTAAATTGCTGGAAACTGTTGTTTACCTATCCGCGATTGAAGAAGCAAAATACACCATCGCCCAAGCCAATTCGAGAATTGTTGATGGCAAGTTTGTCAGTGAATTGGTGACCTGTCGTATTTCCGGCGATGTGATTCAAGTCCCGCACGAGAAAATCGATTTTATGGATGTTTCCCCAAAACAAGTCGTTTCGGTGGCGGCAGCATTGATCCCGTTCCTCGAACACGATGATGCAAACCGGGCCTTGATGGGCTCGAACATGCAACGCCAAGCCGTGCCCTTAATCGAAGCCGAAGCCCCATTGGTAGGGACCGGGATGGAGGCTGTGGTGGCCCGTGATAGTCGGGCTACGGTGATCGCCAAACGTAAAGGTATCGTCGAGCAAGTTGACGCGACCCGGATTGTGGTTCGTGCCACCGGTGAGACTGACATGGCGGTTTCTGGTGTGGATATCTACAATTTGTTGAAATTCCAACGCTCGAACCAAGATACCTGCATTAACCAACGTCCCTTGGTCAAAGTCGGCGATTTGGTTGAGGCCGAAGATATTATTGCCGATGGTCCGTCAACGGATTTGGGCGAGCTGGCTCTTGGTAAAAACGTGATGGTCGCGTTCATGCCGTGGAGTGGGTATAACTTTGAGGATAGCATCTTGATCTCGGAACGCATTGTGCGTGACGATGTATTTACCTCGATCCATATTGATGAGTTTGATGTTGCCGCTCGCGACACAAAACTAGGGCCAGAAGAAATTACCCGCGATATCCCTAATGTGGGTGAAGAAGCGTTACGTAATCTCGATGAAAGCGGCATTGTCGCCATTGGTGCCAGAGTAGAGCCTCGTGATATTTTGGTCGGCAAAGTCACACCAAAAGGCGAAAGCCCAATGACCCCGGAAGAAAAATTATTGCGGGCGATTTTTGGTGAAAAAGCTTCTGATGTTCGCGATACTTCCCTAAGGTTGCCGCCAGGTGTTGCCGGAACCGTGGTTGAAGTTCGGGTGTTTAATCGTCACGGTGTTGAAAAAGACCAACGGGCGCTAACCATTGAACGCGAAGAGATTGAGCGTTTGGGGCTGGATCGCGATGATGAACTGTTGATTTTGGAACGTAGTATTTTTGGTCGCCTGCATGATTTGCTAATGGGTAAGAAAGCCGTTTCTGGACCACGGGATTTTGCCAAAGGTGCCATTACCGATGAGGCGCTAAGCAATACTGTTTCACGGCAAGACTGGTGGAAAATCGGCCTTGATGACGAAAAAGCCATGGCTGAAGTTGAAGCCCTACGCAAGCTATATGACGATGCCAAGGCGCGTCTTGATGCTCGCTTTGACGACAAAGTAGAAAAATTACAGCGCGGCGACGATCTGATGCCGGGCGTGATGAAAATGGTCAAAGTGTTTGTCGCCGTGAAACGTAAATTGCAACCGGGCGATAAAATGGCCGGTCGTCATGGGAACAAAGGGGTGATTTCGAAAATTAACCCAATGGAAGACATGCCGTATCTTGAAGACGGTCGTCCGGTCGATATCGTCTTAAACCCACTTGGCGTGCCGAGCCGAATGAATGTTGGGCAGATTTTAGAAACCCATTTGGGTTGGGCATCGGCGGGTCTTGGTCATCAAATTGGCGAAGCCTATGAAGCCTATCAAGCCAGCCAAGACATCAAGCCTTTGCGTGATAAATTGTCTGATATTTATGGTGAAAAATACAAACTGCCTCGTAAGAATGAGGAATTGGCGGAATTGGCCAGCAATTTGACCAAAGGTGTGCCGATGGCGACACCGGTTTTTGATGGGGCTTCCGAAGACGAGATCAATGAAATGCTGACCAAAGCCGGATTTTCCACCTCTGGACAATCTTGGTTATGGGATGGTCGTACCGGGGAGCGTTTCCAGCGTCCGGTCACCGTTGGGATCAAGTATTTGTTGAAACTACATCACTTGGTGGATGACAAAATCCATGCCCGCTCCATCGGTCCATACTCGTTGGTTACCCAACAGCCATTGGGCGGTAAAGCGCAATTTGGCGGCCAAAGATTTGGAGAAATGGAAGTGTGGGCTTTGGAGGCTTATGGCGCTGCCTATACCCTCAAAGAAATGCTTACCGTCAAATCAGATGATGTTGCCGGTCGAACCAAAGTTTACGAGTCTATTGTGCGCGGTGATGATGCGTTTGAAGCGGGAATTCCTGAAAGCTTCAACGTTCTTGTCAAAGAAATGCGCTCGCTTGGCTTAAACATTGAGTTGACCAGCAATTGAACCTTCTAATCCGTAGGTTGGCACTGGTGCTGACGTACAAAACCTCCGACGAATGGAGACCGGCCCGATGAACCATCACGTAAATAAAGACATTATGAATGTCTATAATCCTGCTGCCGAAGCCCCTAGCTTCGACCGTATCCGTATCTCATTAGCCAGCCCTGAGAAAATTCTCTCATGGTCCCATGGCGAAATTAAAAAGCCGGAAACCATCAATTACCGGACGTTTAAGCCGGAGCGGGATGGGTTGTTCTGTTCGCGTATTTTTGGTCCTCAGAAGGATTATGAATGCTTGTGCGGCAAATACAAACGCATGAAGTACAAGGGTATTATTTGCGAGAAATGTGGGGTTGAAGTAACCTTGCAACGGGTGCGTCGCGAGCGGATGGGCCATATCGACCTGGCGGCGCCGGTAGCGCATATTTGGTTCCTAAAGTCACTGCCTAGCCGGATCGGTATGATCATTGATATGCCGCTCAAAGACATTGAGCGGGTGCTGTATTTTGAAAAATACATTGTGCTAGAGCCGGGCCTTACCACACTGGAAGACCGCCAATTATTGACCGAAGAAGAATATCTCGAAGCGCAAGCAGATTTCGGCGAAGACAGCTTTACGGCGGGTATTGGTGCCGAGGCCATTCGTGAAATTCTGATGGCTTTGGATCTACCCAAAGAAGCTGATCAATTGCGGATTGATATTGCTGAAACCGGTAGCCAGTTAAAATTAGTTAAATACGTCAAACGGCTAAAATTGGTCACTGCATTTATCGAGTCGAAAAATCGTCCTGAGTGGATGATTTTGTCGGTTGTGCCGATTATTCCACCGGAATTACGGCCGCTTGTGCCGCTAGATGGAGGTCGGTTTGCGACATCGGATCTCAATGATTTGTACCGCCGGGTGATTAACCGGAACAACCGGTTAAAGCGCCTGATGGAATTGGGTGCGCCGGATATCATCATCCGTAATGAAAAACGGATGTTACAAGAATCTGTGGATGCTCTGTTTGACAATGGTCGTCGTGGCCGGGTCATTACCGGTGCCAATAAGCGCCCGCTAAAATCTTTGGCTGATATGCTAAAAGGTAAACAGGGCCGGTTCCGGCAGAACCTACTTGGCAAGCGCGTCGATTATTCTGGCCGTTCGGTGATTGTGGTTGGACCAGAGCTGAAGTTACATGAGTGTGGCTTGCCCAAGAAAATGGCGCTGGAGCTGTTCAAGCCGTTTATCTATGCTCGACTTGATGCCAAAGGATTATCAGGCACGGTCAAAGCCTCCAAAAAAATGGTTGAAAAAGAACGCCCCGAAGTTTGGGATATTCTTGATGAAGTGATCCGCGAACATCCGGTTCTGCTTAACCGGGCGCCGACCTTGCACCGTTTGGGCATTCAGGCGTTTGAGCCAAAACTGATTGAAGGCAAAGCCATTCAATTGCATCCATTGGTCTGTACCGCTTTTAACGCCGACTTTGATGGTGATCAGATGGCGGTTCACGTTCCATTGTCGATGGAAGCACAGCTCGAAGCTCGTGTTTTGATGATGTCGACCAACAACATTTTGTCGCCGTCCAACGGCAAGCCGATTATTGTGCCGTCACAAGATATTATCCTGGGTCTTTATTTCCTCTCTTTGGAAATGAAGGGCCAAAAAGGCGAGGGCATGGTGTTTGGCGATTTGGCCGAAATTGAAGCTGCCATGCAAGATGGGCATCTTGAATTGCACGCCAAAATCAAAGCGCGCTACACCAGCAAAGACGAAGATGGAAATCCGGTAACCAAGATTTATGATACCACGCCGGGTCGTTTCATGATCGCCGATATTATGCCGCGTCACGTCAAAGTACCATTTTCGATGACCGATGCGGTCATGACCAAAAAAGTGGTCTCCGAACTGATCGACATCGTCTATCGCCATTGCGGCCAGAAAGCGACGGTCATTTTTTGTGACCGCTTGATGGGGCTTGGCTTCCGCGAAGCGGCTCGGGCCGGCATTTCGTTTGGCAAGGATGATATGATCATTCCGGACGAGAAAGCCATTCTGGTTGAAGAAACCCGCAAGTTGGTTGCAGATTATGAGACCCAGTATTCCAGCGGTCTGATTACCCGGGGTGAAAAATACAACAAAGTTGTGGATGCCTGGTCGAAATGTACCGACAAAGTAGCTGATGCGATGATGGACACCATGCAAAAGCGCAAAAAAGGCGTGCGCGAAGTCGAAGGCATCAACTCGGTGTTTATGATGGCTCATTCCGGGGCGCGTGGTTCCAAGAACCAGATGAAACAATTGGCCGGTATGCGTGGCTTGATGGCTAAACCATCGGGCGAAATTATTGAAACGCCAATTATTTCAAACTTTAAGGAAGGCCTGTCGGTTTCCGAATACTTCTCGTCAACCCACGGTGCCCGTAAAGGTCTGGCCGATACGGCGCTGAAAACCGCCAACTCTGGCTATCTAACCCGTCGTTTGGTTGATGTGGCGCAAGACAGTATTGTGCGGGCTCAGGATTGCGGCACCGATCTGGGTATTCAAATCGTACCCGTGATCAATGCCGGTGAGGTCGTTGTCTCGATTGGTGAGCGTGTGTTGGGCCGGGTTTGTGCCGAAGATATTCTGCACCCTGACACTAATGAAGTCATTGCGGCGCAGGATACCTATCTGGATGAAAACCTGATTGCCATAATTGACGAAGCCGAAGTGCTGTCGATCAAGGTTCGCTCTCCGCTGACTTGCGAAACCAAACAGGGTGTCTGTGCGACTTGTTATGGTCGTGATCTGGCCCGGGGTGTTCCGGTCAGTATCGGTGAAGCGGTTGGTGTTATCGCCGCGCAATCGATTGGTGAGCCGGGAACACAATTGACCATGCGGACCTTCCACATTGGTGGTGCTGCTCAGGTGTCGGAGCAATCCTTCATCGAGTCAGCGCACGAAGGTAAATTGGCTTTTGAAAACCGTTCAACGGTTACCGATGCCAAGGGCAATATGATTGTGCTCAGCCGTTCCATGAAAGTGGCGGTGGTTGATGCCAAAGGCAAGGAACGAGAATCCTACAAACTGCTGTACGGTTCACGGGTGTTTATGGACGAAGGGGCCAAGGTAAAACGTGGTCAACGTCTGTGTGAATGGGATCCGTACTCGACCCCGATCATCACCGAGGCCGGTGGCACCATTAAATTGCTCGACGTTGTGGATGGTTTGTCCGTCAAGGACGAAACCGACGAAGCAACCGGGATTGCCTCGCGGGTCATCATTGATTGGCGTTCAAGCACACGGGGCGCCACCTTGCAGCCAAGAATTGTTGTGATGGATGACACCGGTGAACCTGTGGCCATGGAAGGCGGCAAGATTGCCAATTATGTGTTGGCGGTGGATGCGATTTTGTCGGTGGATGACGGTGACGTGATTGCACCAGGTACCGTAATTGCTCGTATTCCAAGGGAAGGCGCGAAAAACAAGGATATTACCGGTGGTCTGCCACGGGTTGCTGAATTGTTTGAAGCTCGCAAGCCAAAAGATCATGCCATTCTGGCTGATGTTAATGGCCGAGTGGAATTTGGTCGGGATTACAAGAACAAGCGTAAAATTTTCATCAACCCAGAAGATGAAACGTTGGATCGTTCCGAATACTTGGTACCAAAAGGCAAGCATTTGAACGTACAGGACGGCGACACCATCAAACGCGGTGAAACACTGCTCGATGGTAATCCTGCCCCGCATGACATCCTGCAAATCTTGGGTGTTGAGGCGTTGGCTGCGTATCTGGTCGATGAAATTCAGGATGTGTATCGCCTGCAAGGCGTGCCAATCAACGATAAGCATATCGAGGTGATTGTCCGTCAAATGCTGCAAAAAGTTGAAGTGACCGATGGCGGTGAAACTGATCTGCTGAAAGGCGAACAACTGGATCGTCTTGAATTCGAGCGGATTCAGGAAAAAGCTACGGCTGACAAACGTAAATTGGCCAAAGCCAACCCGGTATTGTTGGGTATTACCAAAGCCAGCTTGCAAACCAATTCGTTCATTTCAGCGGCTTCGTTTCAGGAAACCACCCGGGTGCTGACCCAGGCGGCGGTTGAAGGCAAGTCTGATAACCTCGAAGGCTTGAAAGAAAACGTCATTGTGGGTCGTTTGATCCCGGCCGGTACCGGCGCTGCTTTCCGTGTTCTGCAAGGTGTGGCAGACCAGCGCGATGCCATGGAATTGGCGTCTCGTGAAGCTGCCAAGGCCGAATCGCTTGAGCCATTGCCTGATGAAATCGGTGATGCAGCGGCCGGCGAAGCCTGATCCGCTACTTCACCTAGAAAAAAAGGGGGCCGTCCATTGGTTTGGACGGCCCTTTTTCAAATGAATTTGGTTTAGCGTGATTTCTGTCGCGCATCTGGCCCGGTTAGAACAGACCAATAAGTGATGATGAACAAGCCAAAGGCGACGATCCAGAATACTGTGGCGATCTGATGAAACAGGAGCCCGGCAAAGATCGATCCGGAAACTCGGCTGATCGCGGCTAGCGTGATCGCGCAATACATCACAAGGGCACTCCAATCAGCTTGCAATGATCGTCCAGTATGGCCGCGCGAGGCCCGGGTCATGACGGCCAGAATCATCGAGGAAAACGCGCCGGTGGTAAATGCGTGGATCGCCGCGCTTTGTGTCGGGAACTCCAGAAACAGACTGGATGCCAACAGCGCATAGCCAATGGCGATCCAGAGGTATGCCACATGCAAAATCCACAACATCGGCTCATGAAGCACGTGCAAGCCGCGCCAGCGAGTCAGGCGCTCCAAGTGCAGGGCTGAACAGATCAGGGCCAGAGCCGCGGTCAGCAGGCCGCCCGGCACCATGGTGAAGCTGATCCCGGTGGCCAGTGTCATAACCAAGGTAAAGCGATCCGTATTGGTAAAGCCGGAGGGTAAAATGGTGCTGCCGCGTTGCCGCAAGGCATTGCGGGTGAAGCTGGGGATGATTCGTCCACCAATCAACGATACGAGCAAGATCAGCAAGGATACCGCGCCGCGCATTGCCATCCCATTGGTCGGGAAAACCCCAAGTGATTCTAGATGAAACGTTATATTGGCCAGAGCCAAGCCAGCGACTAGGGCGACAATTTTCAAGTTTCGCCAATTACGACCGGCAATGATCTCTCGCAAGATGGCTGCGGTAAACAGCACCAAAAATGCCGAATCGATTCCGGCCGCCAGTTCCGACCCAAGCATGGGCTCCAACAGCATTGCGGCGCGCCCCGCCAACCAGAGCATGGCCAGAACCGCCAAGGAAAACCCCCGGACCGGTAATCGGCCGGTCCAATTGGGGATGGCGGTTAATAAAAACCCAGCCATGGCAGCAGCGGCAAACCCGAAGATCATCTCATGAATATGCCAATTTGCATCTACATATAGCCCGGCAATTGGAAACCCCAGCCAACTGGCTAACCACAGCATCAATGCGGCAATAGCCCACAATGCGGCCCCTAAAAAGAACGGGCGAAAGCCTTGTGAGAAAAACAAAGGGCCAGCATAATCGCGCCGCGCACTTATATTGCGTTGGCGCAGGCTTGGCTCGGGTTTGGGTTCGGTCATGGTTGCGCCTTTTTAACGGTGGACTGCGAATTCAGTTGGCCCAGCTATTTTGGCGGATTCTACTGCGAAAGCAATCTGGGTGAGCTGCGACCAAAAGTGCTAAAAAGAGCGGGTGTAGAAAAAGCGGAAATAGTCGTTTTTGCGCTCTTGACCGAATTGGAATCGGGGACTAGGTTCCGCTTCCGCTTCAAAGGTTGGCCGTGACGGTTTCGTCAAACGCTGTCCGGAGCACCAGAAATTGGGGATGTCCCCCTTGTTATACCGCCGGTCTTATCGACCGTGTGGTCTTCGTTTTGCCAAAGGCAATGATTTTTGTCGTTGGTTTTGGTTATTTTTGCGAGGTTTTCTCGCGCAACAGAACAGGATTGAGGCCTTTTATGCCAACAATCAACCAACTCATCCGGAAGCCCCGGAAACCAAAAGCAAAGCGCAATACTGTGCCTGCGCTGATGGCTTGTCCGCAACGTCGTGGCGTTTGTACCCGTGTGTATACAACGACACCGAAAAAGCCGAACTCGGCTTTGCGTAAAGTGGCCAAGGTTCGCCTTACCTCCGGCCATGAAGTCGTGTGCTACATTCCGGGCGAGGGCCACAATTTGCAAGAACACTCCGTGGTATTGATCCGCGGCGGCCGGGTAAAAGATTTGCCAGGTGTTCGTTATCATATTCTTCGTGGCGTTCTGGATACCCAGGGCGTTAAAGACCGCAAGCAACGTCGTTCGAAATACGGCGCCAAGCGTCCTAAGTAAGGAATACCGATATGTCCCGACGCCACAGAGCCGAGAAACGCGAAATTTTGCCAGACGCCAAATACGGTGATAAGATTCTGACAAAATTCATGAATAACCTAATGCTAGACGGTAAAAAATCCGTTGCAGAACGTATCGTTTA
>JAESUG010000060.1 GCA_016763185.1 Robiginitomaculum sp.
CACAAATCGTTGAATTAGCGCTGGCCGAGCCGGACCGCAACGCAGCAGGGTCATTATGAGCCGGGGCTTAAGCCGATGGCTGGTACTAGCCCTTGTTGTTGGAGGTTGGTTAGGGGGATCGGACGCCAAGGCGGCGGGGCAAGAACTGTGCAATGAAACCAGCTATGTTTTATACACGGCCATTGGGTTTCCTGATGCTACGGGTTTGGTGAGCGAAGGGTGGACCCGGTTGCGCCCTGGTGAGTGTCGCTCTGTGTTGCCGGCGCCGGTGCTGCCCGGTGAGTACTTTGTTTATGGCCGCTCTTCACCGGTTCATCGTGGGGGTATTCGCCAATGGAGCGGGCCGGTGTCTTTGTGTGTGGATGTGGATGATTTTTCAATATCTGGGTTGGCAAACTGTGAAAACTTGGGCCTTGAGACCCGTGGTTTTTTTGCGATTGAGGGCAATGCACCGGAAGGTCGAAGAACCGTTTTTGCCGAAACGGGCGAGCATAAAGAGCGGGCCATGTTGGCTGGAATACAACGGTTGTTAGCCGACAATGTATCAAACCCCCCTCGCATTGATGGCTATGCGGGTCGTCGAACCCGTGTCGCCATTGAGCGATATTTAAAAGAAGTAAATGTCAGCTCGCGCCCGTCGAACCCGGAGTTAATTGATCTTTTAGAAAGCACCGCCCGTAAAAAAACTCGCACAATAGGCCTAGAGGTTTGTAATGAAGCAGATGGGGCGATATGGACGGCCTATGCGCGGCGCAAAAACCAACAATGGGAAAGCCGAGGCTGGTGGTCTTTGGCCGAAGGAACGTGTGTGCAGTTGATCAATGTGGCGCTTGGAGCAAGAGACAAATATTATGTGTATGCGGGTTTGGTTTCCCCAGATGGCGAGCAGAGTTTAGAGGCGGCGGCGGAAACTTTTTGCGTGTCCAAGGTCAAGTTTTCAATCTTCGGCCGCCATGATTGCGAACCACGAGGCTATCAAGAAGTATCTTTTTCAAAAATAGAAACGGTCAAAAGCCCACGAACAAGGGTGGTTTTCAAACCAGAAGATTTTGGCGGGGAGAGCTCTGTTGAGCTAAGGTTACGATGATGGAACGGCTAAAAGCGTGTCATACTTGGGTATTTGATCTGGATAATACATTGTACCCAGCGCAATGTGATTTGTTTGCTCAAATTGACCAAAAGATAAACCGCTTTGTTGCAAACTTCTTGCAAATGGAACCTGCCAAGGCCAGGGTTTTGCAAAAACAATATTACTTCGAACACGGCACGACCCTAAACGGGTTGATGAAAAACCATCCGGTAAACCCAGATCAGTTTTTGGAATTTGTGCATGACATTGACTATTCTGTTTTGGCGAACAGCCCGCGGTTGCGCCGGGCAATTACGGCTTTGCCGGGACGAAAATTTGTCTTTACCAACGGCTCCTTTGCCCACGCCAATAGCGCTTTAGGGGCGCTAGGGCTAGATGGAGTTTTTGATAATATTATCGATATTGTCGCCACCGGTTTCGAGCCGAAACCAAGACAGTCTGCGTATGACCATTTGGTGACAACATTTGATCTGGAGCCAAGTCGCTCCGTGTTATTTGAAGACCTTTCTCGCAATTTACTACCCGCTCATGAGATGGGGTTTGTGACGGTTTTGGTCTGTTCAGATAAAGACTGGAGCCATGAACCAGAGGGCGCGCGCCCAGCAAGTTCTGATGAACGCCATGATCATGTACATTTTAGCACGGACGATCTCACTTCGTTTTTAACCGATCTTTGTCTGAAGGAAGCGCAATGACACCAAAACAAGCCCAACAAACCATCGAAGCTGCGTCTGCGGGCACGAAAACGGACGCAACAGAGCTTCGCGCCGCCGTCGATCTGGCGTTTCGCGGGCTGGATGATGGTAGTTTACGAGTGGCCGAGCGACGCGATGACGGTTCCTGGCAGGTTAATATCTGGCTAAAGCAAGCGGTGTTGCACAGTTTCGGCCTGTTTGCCTCATTGGTGGTTGAGCGTGGTGATCTGGGTAATAATTTTGACAAAATGCCACGCAAAACCACGGGTTGGACCGAAGCTAACTTCCTCAAAGCTGGGTTTCGCATGGTGCCACCAGCCAATGTGCGCTATGGGGCGTTTATTGCGCCGGGCGTAGTGTTGATGCCGTCTTTCGTCAACTTGGGCGCGTATGTGGGTGCGGGCACGATGATCGACACCTGGGCTTCGGTCGGTAGTTGCGCCCAAATTGGGGCAAATTGTCATATCTCGGCGGGCGCGGGAATTGGTGGGGTGCTGGAGCCGTTACAAGCCAACCCGGTGATCATCGAGGACAATTGCTTCATTGGCGCCCGCTCCGAAGTGGTCGAAGGCGTGTTTGTCGGCGAAGGCTCCGTATTGGCGATGGGTGTGTTTATCACCATGAGCACCAAAATCGTCGATCGCGCCACGGGCGAGATCAGTTATGGAAAAGTTCCGCCGTTTTCGGTGGTGGTTCCCGGCTCATTGCCGGACCCCAAGGGCGGCCCATCATTGGCTTGTGCCGTTATCATTAAAACCGTCGATGCAAAAACACGGGCAAAAACCGCAATCAATGATTTATTGCGCTAATTTGCTCGGTGATTGGGGTTGCGAGCTGAAATAAGCTTGCGCAACCAACCGGCAACGGGGTCTTTTAGCACCAATGCTGGTTTTTCCAACATGTACCAAGAAAGCGCGCCAACAACTATGCTGGCCGGTATTGCCATTAACATAATGCTGTACGGGTCACGAGCAAGATCAAAATACCATAAGGCCTGCATCACCGGCCATTGCCAGATATACACCCCATAAGAAAAATCAGGCATGTTTGAAAGCGCTTTATAACCTGGAATTTTGGCAAACCCGATTAACAAAATTCCGGCGGCCAACACAAAATTGAGCATGATCTCAAACGACGCAGTCGGCCCAAAACACAGAGCAACAACGCAAATAATAGCACCAACACCCCACGATAAACGAATTGTATCGCGATAGACATACAGCACCGCGCCCAGCAAATACGGTACGGCAAACCGGCTAAGATGCATCAAAGGTTCGGGCAGTGCCAAAAGATCAGAGCGCACAAAAACATAGAAGGCAACAGAGGTAACAAACAAACCTAGCATAGCGGTTCGTTTTTTCGACAAGCCAAGGGCAGCTAAAACGGCGGTGCCCGCATAGGCAATGGCTTCATACCGTAAGGTCCAAAGCGATGCCGACCATTCGCCTTCATTTGGATTGCCCATAAAAATTTGCGGTGGTCCACCAGAGGTATCGCCAAACGTTAAAACCTCAAGAACATAGCGCCAGATCAGGGGGTCAGCGAAAAACACACCGATTGGCATAGCGCTGACGATGGGACCAAAAATAAATGCGGCCAACAAGGCCATCGCTACCAATGCTGGATAAAGCCGTAAGGCGCGGGCCGCAAAAAACCTGATAAAATCGGGGTTCCGGTCAAGAGACCGGGTAATCAACAGGCCGCTTAAGATAAAAAACCCATTTACCGCCACATAAGAGATGGTCCAGCCAAATAGCGATAATGGTTCCGGCACGCCCTGCCCGGAAACAACCACATAAGAATGGCCCAAGAGGACACCTAAGGCCATTAACATCCGCAAAGGCGTGAATAAGTTTGCCGAGCCAGATAAGGCTTGGCCTAGGGTTTGGCTGTTTTGCCAAAATGGTTCAATTTGAAACGGGTTTTTTCTCATAAGGCAGAAACTTGCAAGCTTCTGGCCAAAAGCATGGAAATTTGATGCTAAATGCCTTGCCGCCCAATGGCGTAAAACCGGGCTTTGCGCCGGGCCAACACTTCTTCCGCCGCAAGTCCGGAAAACGTATCGATTGCCCGCTCAATCGCATCACCGGCTTTTTGGATAATTTGTACAGGGTCGCGGTGCGCGCCGCCGACTGGTTCAGGGACAATTTCGTCGATAATTCCCAATGCTTTTAGGTCGGTGGCGGTGATTTTCATGGCCGTCGCCGCATCTTGGGCCTTGGCCGAGTCTGACCATAAAATAGAAGCACAGCCTTCGGGTGAAATTACTGAATATACCGAATGTTCCAACATGATCACATACGAAGCCGCAGCCAAGGCCACCGCGCCGCCGGAACCTCCCTCGCCCGTAATAATGGCAATTAAGGGAACGCCTAAGGTCAAACAACGCTCTGTTGAGCGAGCAATGGCCTCTGCTTGGCCCCGTTCTTCAGCGCCGATACCAGGATAAGCCCCCGCGGTATCAATAAAGGTGAGCACCGGCAGCTTGAACCGGTCCGCTAGTTCCATCACCCGCACCGCTTTGCGATAACCTTCGGGTCGGGCCATTCCAAAATTATGATAGAGACGGCTTTTGGTATCATGACCTTTTTCATGGCCGAGAATCATTACCGGGCGACCTCTAAAAAACCCAGTACCGCCGATGATTGCCCGGTCGTCACCAAAACAACGATCGCCGCGCAATTCAGCAAAGTCGGTAATGGTTGCTTTGCGAAAGTCTCTAAAATGGGGTCGGTCTGGATGACGGGCAACTTGGGTTTTTCGCCACGGTCCGAGGTTTGCGTAGGTGTCGGTCAATAGTTTAGCTGATTTTGCGCGCAAAGCTGCGATCTCGGTGGCGGCATCAACGCTCCCGTCGCCATTGGTTAGGTTTTCCAGCTCTTCGATTTTGTTATCAAGCTCGGCAATGGGGCGCTCAAAATCAAGGTAAGTACGGTGCGGGTCAGACATAAAAATGTTTCGCTATGAGGAGGGGGTGGGATTTATAAATGGCTGTTTTCATAAAGGCGCGATCCTGTTACCGCTGTGCGATGTATCATAGCGATCTGCTTGTAGCGGACAAGTGTTCATTTTAATTTGGACAGTGGGTGCGCGTCTTCCACCAATTGCTTTAATCGTTGGTCGAGCACGTGTGTGTAAATTTGTGTGGTCGAAATATCCACATGACCCAACAAGGTTTGTACCGCCCGCAGATCAGCGCCCCGACCCAACAAGTGCGAGGCAAAGGCATGGCGCAACACGTGCGGCGAAACCTGTTTTGGGTCTAAGTTTGCGCGCACCGCTAAGGCTTTGAGCAGAGCAAAAAACCGCTCTCGGCTTAGATGCCCTGAACGAGCGCGAGACGGAAATAGAAACTTTGCCGCCAAGGTTCGATTGCGGCCGACCGGTAAAAATTGTGACCGAACCGTGCGCCAATTGGCAATGGCGCGAAGCGCTGGCGCAGTAAGAGGCACCAAGCGTTCCCGCCCACCTTTGCCCTGCACCAAAACCATCTGTTCCGAACGGCTTCCCGTATGATTGGGCAATGCCAGCAGTTCTGAAACCCGTAGACCGGATGCATACAAAATCTCCAATAAGGCCAGCAGCCGCAAACCAGCGGGACGGGTGTCTTCGGCAGCGCTTTGCAAAAGTTGAGTCACTTGCGTTTCAGACAAAATTTTCGGCAATGCTTTTGGGCTTTTGGGGGCTTTGATATGGCGCACCGGATTGTCTGTTATCCAGCCCTCGCTTTGGCAAAACCGGTAAAAGCGGCGAGTGGAGCTAAGTCTTCGAGCTGCCGTCGATGCGGCCAAGCCTTGCGCCGCTAAGGCCAACATCCATTGTTCGATGTCTTGTGGTTTGGCATCCAAATAGCCAAGATTGCTTTTTTCAAGATGCAGCAACAGCTCGTCAAGGTCGCGCCGATACGCGGCCAAGGTGTTTAAAGCGGCACCCCGTTCGGCGCTCATCATCTCCAAGAACGCTTCCGGCGCCAAAGCGCTCATGGTTGCGCTCGTATTGCCAACATCCACTCTATTGCCGCCAACCGTGCTTCGCGTTCCAATCCCAGTGTCCGTAGGCCCGCAATAATCTCGGCAGCACACGGTTCCGGCAATGTAGCAAACCCACCGTCACGTAATAAATCAGCGGCCCGCAAAATGGTTTCTGCCACCGCGTGCTGTTGTGCGCTTAGCCGTAACGCGGCTTGTTTGCCCTGTGGACAGGTATTTGTCGGTTTGCTTTGTACCATAGACAACCAATGGCGCAGCGCCGGTTCAATTTTTGTGCCAAGCGCGATTAAAACCGAAAGGTCCGTAGCCAATTGCTGTTGCTGTGCCGCCGAGCCACCCATTATTGGGGCAAGAGATGTTGCGCTAAGGGCCGCTCGCCCACCTGCGGCAAGGACCAGTGTGTCCAAAGGCGCTGCTTCCAAAGCGTCTGGTTCGGCAAGTTGCAACCAATTTTGCGCCAACACCACATTGCCATTTGCCAGAGCAATCCGGGCAAACAATGCTGCGTTTTTCGCCAAGGCCGCGTCCAAAGGCAAGAACCGAACTTGATCAATAACCAATCGATGCAAGGCCAAATTCTGTTGTATCGGAAGCTCTATCGCCAACAAAGCTTCCAAAGCTTCGGCCCGCATATTGATGTGGTTTGTGGTCTGGCCCAACCGAAACAATTGGGCAATTTGATCAATTCCCTCGGCGGCTTTTGCTGCTTTTAGCGCCGCAAGTTCTTGCTCAAAAACAGAAAGCGCCGGCTCGTCCAAAGCGGGTTTAAGGGGTGTTTGCGCAGTATGGGCAAGGAGCGAAGCCACCAAACCCAATTGAGGAATGGCACCTTTGGCATACATTTCAAACGCAATTTGTGTAGAAGCGGGGGCCTGGCGCAGGCTTAGCGCGGTTTTTAAGCTGAAGGGCAAAGCGCTGTGCACGGGCAGGTCATGGGCCGCCTCTGCCATTGCCAGCTCCAGACTTGAGTGAACTATTACGGATTTTGGCTCTAAGCTTGGTGTGGTTAATCGGTTGATTTGAATTAAAAAAGCTGGATTTTCAGGATCGGCAGAGACGGCCAATTCTGCGGTTAGCTCGGCACCGGCACGATTGCCTTGTTGGGCCAGACAAAAAGCGCGCACTCGTAACCAAAATGCCGCGCTACGGGCTTCGTTCAGTTGGTTCGCAATGTTGCAAGCGGCTTGCCAGTCATTTGCGGCCAGTAACGCATTTACCGTCAATGCTGCGATTTGTGGATCGCGATGCCCCCCCGGCGAGCGAGCGGCAAGGGCGATAACCGCATCAATAGCGCCCACCGCAAACGCCCCTTCAAGGCGCAGTTCGGCCAGATCTGCAAATTCAGCAGAACCCGCAGGCAGGCTGCCGCCGCTTAACAAAACCCGTGTTACCAGGATGTTGATCTGTGCTGAACCACCGCCTACGGGTAGTTCGTTAAGCAGGTCATGAAAAATGGCGGCGCTGGAGTTTTGCCATTGAGTTGCCGGGAGCCGGCCTTGGGTTAGGGTTAGGGTTGCAATGGAAAACGGCTCAATTTCGGCAAGCTGACCAACGTGCACATCGGTTCGAGCTTGGGGAAACCCGGCGCTGGCAAAGGCAAGGAAACCTAGAGCAAGTCCGGTTTTAGCGATCCAAGACATGTTCAACTTCCACGACAATTTCAGTGCTTGGCGGTTTGGCATTTACGGCTTTGCGTTCAAGGAAGAACAAGCCAGCAAATATGACAATCACCAGGATCGAAATGACTATAAGTACTTTACGCATATTCTAGTTCCTTTTAACATCGGATAGCCAAATTGCCAATTGCCTGCACCCAGCGCCATGCAGTATAAGATCATAGATAAATTATGAAACCGGTTCTTACCCCCGATACGCACCAAATGCAAAACCGATCCATTGTCCTTATTGGGCTGATGGGTGTTGGCAAAACTACGGTTGGACGTAGGTTGGCCAAAGCAATGGGCCGTCCGTTTGCCGATGCGGACGAAGAAATAGAAAAATCTGCGGGTCAAACCATCCAAGACATTTTTGATCATTTTGGCGAAAAAGCATTCCGCGACGGCGAACGCAAAGTTATTTCACGGCTGTTACAAGGGCCGCCATGTGTATTGGCCACGGGCGGCGGGGCGTATATGGAGGCGAAAACCAGAGCCGAAATTTCGACGCACGGTACGGCTATTTGGCTACGTGCCGGGTTGGATGAGCTGGTTCGCCGCACCGCATTGCGCAATACAAGGCCGCTCTTGCAAAAGGGTGATCCCAAAGAAATATTGGATAAACTAATGTGTGAGCGTCATCCGATTTACGCCCAAGCGGACCTGGTGGTGGATAGCGATCACGGCCCACATGCCAATACGGTTGATGCGATTTTGCGGGCGCTGGCTGGAACATGATACACAAGGTTCATATTTCACTGGAACCAAAACCCCGCAGCTATGATGTGCTGATCGGCGAAGGAGCGCTTCGCGTGGCGGCAGCGCAAATTGCTAGTTTGTGCCGCCGCAAAGTGTTGTTGGTGGTTACGGATGAGACGGTAGCTGGTTTGCATTTGGCGGCGTTGGAAACGCAAATGGCTACGCAAAACGTGAAAATACGAGCGCTGATTTTGCCGCCGGGCGAAGCGACAAAAAGCTTTGGTCAGCTTGAAAAAGTTTGTGATTTTTTACTGGAGCAAGAAATGGAACGGGGCGATTGCTTGGCGGCCTTTGGCGGCGGGGTTGTCGGCGACCTGGCCGGGTTGGCCAGCGCGTTGGTCAAACGGGGGACGGGCTTTATCCAGATACCGACGACATTATTGGCACAAGTAGATAGCTCGGTCGGGGGTAAAACGGCGATCAATACCCGCTTTGGTAAAAACATGATCGGCGCATTTCATCAACCAAAATTAGTGGTGGCTGATCTGGGTTTTCTGCAAACCTTAGAAGCAAGACAATGGCGGGCCGGTTATGCTGAAATTATAAAAATGGCCTGTCTGTCCGATGAACGCTTTTTTAGTTGGTTGGAACAGGCGGGGCCAAATTTGTTGCAAGGATCATCTGAAAACCTGGACGAAGCCATTTTTCGCTCGGTCCAAGGTAAAGCCAAGATTGTTGCCAAGGACGAATTAGAACACGAAGTGCGCGCTTTGCTAAACTTAGGCCATACCTTTGGCCATGCGTTAGAGGCCGAAGCGCCGGGTCAGATCTTGCACGGCGAGGCGGTGGCCGCTGGCATTGGCGCGGCGTTTTCGCTGTCTGTTGATCTGGGGTTATGTCCGTCTGCTGCGCGTGAGCGGGTGCTGGCCCATTTGCGGGCGATGGGTTTGCCGGCCAGCCTTGGCGAAGCGCCGGGCGGGCCATATACGCCAAGCGCTCTGGTTTTGCGGATGCAAAGCGATAAGAAAAATCAAAATGGCAACATTCATTTGATCTTGTGTCGTAACATTGGTGATGCCTTTGTTACTTCAAAGGTTTCATCCTCTGAGTTGTTACACTTTATGGAAAAAGAACTGGTATGATCTCGATAGACACGGAAACAATAATTATTGGCAGTAGCGTGGTTTTTCTATTGATGCTGTCAGCCTTTTTCTCCGGCTCGGAAACCGCGTTAACCGCCGCATCCAAGGCCCGGATGCACCGGCTGGAACAAGATGGAGTGCGTGGTGCGAGCCGGGTAAATGGTTTAATTGCGGACCGAGAAAGCTTGATCGGTGCGATTTTGCTAGGCAATAATTTGGTCAATATTTTGGCTTCGGCGCTGACCACGGCGCTGTTTTTACGACTGTTTGGTGATGTCGGTGTGGTGCTGGCAACGGCTGTGATGACGGTGTTGATTTTGGTATTTGCCGAGGTTGCACCCAAAACCTATGCCATTTCCAACCCGGATCGCGCCGCGATTATGGTTTCTGCGCCAATTAAACTGATCAAAACCCTGTTTGCGCCGATTGTGATGAGCGTTGAGATTATTATCAAAGGCTTGTTCAAATTGTTTGGGATTACCGCAGAAGGCCCGGTGCTCTCAGCCCATGATGAGCTGCGCGGTGCTGTGGATTACTTAAGCCAACAAGGTGAGGTGATTAAATACGATAGAGACATGATCGGCGGCGTGCTCGATTTAAAAGAGCTTACGGTCGAGGAGATCATGGTCCACCGCAAAAACATTACCTTGGTCGATGTCGGCCAAAAAGCCAGAGACGTGGTCAGCCAGGTTTTGGATAGCCAGTTCACCCGCTTGCCGTTGTTTAAGGGGACCAAGGACAATATTACCGGCGTTTTACACGTCCGCGATTTGCTAAAGGAGCTGCACAATGTTGGCGGTGATTATGACAAGGTTGATGTGGCTAAAATTGCCAGAGCGCCTTGGTTTACGCCTGAAACGACGACGCTTCCTGAACAGCTCGCCGCCTTTCGTTCGCGCCGCGAGCATTTTGCGCTGGTGGTGGATGAATATGGTGCGTTGATGGGCCTGCTGACCCTTGAAGACATTATTGAAGAAATTATCGGTGAAATTGACGATGAATACGACACGCCGGTTGCTCTATCTCGCCGCATCAAATCTGACGTAATTGTTGCCGGTGAATTTAGTCTTCGCGATCTGAACCGGGAGCAAGACTGGAACTTGCCCGATGACGAAGCGATTACGGTTGCGGGCCTGATCATTCACGGCGCACAAATCATCCCGGAGCCGGGTCAGATATTTTCATTGCACGGGTTTCGTTTTGAAATTTTAGAACGAAAACGCAATCAAATCACCAAGGTCAAGGTGCGAAAATTAGCGGACTAAATGCCGATTGTTACAACCCTTCGGCCTGAATGGTTAGGGCGTGAACCTGACCGGCCAATTCTTCGGCCAATACCTGATTGATCGCCCGGTGTCGGGCCAATAGGGTAAGACCGCTAAAGGCAGCTGCGGTAATTTGCAACGCAAAATGACTTTCGCCGCCCTTCCTGGCTCCGGCATGACCGGCGTGTAGGTGTGACTGGTCAACAACGTGGATTGTTGTTGGAGAAAAAGCCATTGTTAGCTTTTGCGTGATTTGTTTAGCCATTGTAGTCATTTTTTGTGATTCTCCATAGACGGGCCTCGCCCAATTCCCATATAGGTAAGCTGATGAGCGATGATTTCAAATACACACCGAAGCTTTTTGACATTCGGGTCAAGCCGCCGGGCAAAGAAAAAGCCGGTGATGCCGATCAAAAATGCGAGTGGGATGGCTGTGTTGCCAAAGGAAATTGCAAAGCGCCACAAAGCCCGGACAGCTTGAACGAGTATTTTTGGTTCTGTCAAAAGCACACCGCCGAATACAATAAAGCATGGAACTTCTTTCATGGAATGAGTGAAAGCGCCGCGCGCTCGTACCAAGAAGGCCAAGTTCATGGCAATCGACCGACATGGGATATGCGCCGCTCGGCCCCCGGCCAACAAGCGGGCGTAAAGGGTTGGCAACACCGCTATGCAGATCCGCTGGACTTAACTGGCGATGCCAAATTTTCGGAGGCGCAAGCGCCAAAACGTCGATTGGGGCGCTTACAGTCCTTGGCGATGGACGATTTAGGTTTGGCCTATGACACCGAGCCAAAATACGTGCGCACCCGATATCTAAAGCTGGTTAAAACCTTTCATCCGGACGCCAATAAAGGCGATCGTTCCACCGAGGGGCGTTTGCAACAAGTGATCCGGGCCTATCAGATCCTTAAAACCGCAAAACTGGCTTGAAGAAAGTGGGCCGTAGGCGCATAAAACTCACCAACCTTATAGATAAAGAGAGATATCATGTCCGAGCATGACGCTGCATTTCCCCTTTGGCAGCCTGATACGAAAGTTTCTGCCAGCGAAAAATTTGGCTTTGTGTCAAATCTTCAAGTGCCGGCTTTTTCCAAATCTTGCGAGCATGTGCCCGACCTCGACCCGGCCTATCGGTTTGACCCGGCCACCACCAAGGCAATTCTGGCGGGCTTCATCCATAACCGCCGGGTGATGGTCCAGGGCTATCACGGCACGGGAAAATCCACCCATATTGAACAAGTCGCAGCGCGGTTAAACTGGCCGATGGTGCGGATTAATTTGGACAGCCATATCAGCCGGATTGATCTGATCGGCAAGGACGCAATTGTGCTTAAAGACGGCAAGCAAATCACCGAATTTCGCGAAGGCTTACTGCCGTGGGCCTTACAAAGACCCGTGGCCTTGGTGTTTGACGAATATGATGCGGGCCGCCCGGATGTGATGTTTGTGATCCAGCGTATTTTAGAAAGCTCCGGTCGGTTGACCCTGTTGGATCAAAACCGAATTTTGCGCCCGCACCCTTGCTTTCGGTTGTTTGCGACGACCAACACCATCGGTCTTGGAGATACCACTGGTTTGTACCATGGCACCCAGCAGATCAACCAAGGTCAATTGGACCGTTGGTCGATGGTGGTGGCGCTGAACTATCTGGACCATACGGCGGAAGAAGAGATCGTTGCTGCTAAAATGCCAAGTTGGCAAAATGCCGCCGGCGCCAAAACCATTGCCGCCATGGTTCGGGTGGCCGACCTTAGCCGCAATGCTTTCATGAACGGTGATATTTCCACAGTGATGAGCCCGCGCACGGTGCTGACTTGGGCCGAAAACACCGAGATTTTTGACGGGGATACGGCCGAAGCGTTTCGTCTGACCTTCTTGAACAAGTGTGACGAATTAGAGCGCCCGATCATTGCCGAGTTTTACCAACGGGCCTTTGCCGAAGACCTCCCCGAAGCGGCCGCTCGGATGCAAATCGCATGAACCAATACCGAGGACGATCATGAGTGAATTTGAAGTCTTGAACCTTATTCAGTTAATTATCGCCAACCAATATGCTATTTTGGCGCAAATCGTTGGGTTGAATTTTGCGTTGGTGATTGCCGTTTTTTATTTTTTGTATAAATCCGGTCGACGGATGCAAGGGTTTGTTTTTGCCATCTATACGATGGGGTTTGTGATGTATGCAGGTATTTTGTCATCTGATTCTTTACAAATACTGGCGGCAGAGAACACGTTAAGAGCCATGGCAGAAACGGAGTCTTTATCGGCGCTTGGCCAAAACATTCTGGCCACCACCCGCAACCAATTGGGGGCTGTGGTTAATGTTGCCACCTTTGTCGGATTTGGCACATTATGGCTTTGTATGGCCTATTTCACTTTTTTCTGGAAACGACCGATTGACAGATGACTAAGCGCGAAACGCCTGTTGAAGCCTTAAAACGAGCCATCGAAATCACCACACGATCTTTGTCTGGGGAACAGGAATTAAGTGTGCATTTCGGTGGTGAAGTGGCGGCCATTGTGGAGGGCAAGATCACCCTGCCAGCGGCGCCAATGACGATGGAGCCTGGGCTGATCGCTGTGTTGCGTGGTAAAGCTGATGCATTGGCCTTGCGTCTGGCCCATCATGATGTGGATCTGCATCGCGCTGCCCGGCCGGGACCGGGCCCGGCGCGGGCAACTTTTGATCTGCTGGAGCAAGCCCGTTGTGAGGCACTGGGTGCGCTGGCCTTAGGTGGCGCTGGCGATAATATGCAAGCAGCATTGCGCGAGCGCTGTCTTGCCAAAGGGTATGACCGGGTTTCCGATAAAGACGACGCGCCGTTGGCAGAGGCTATTTCCTTATTGGCGCGGAGCCGAATGAGTCAGCATGAGGTGCCGGTTGAAGCGATGGGTTTATTGTCTTTGTGGCGAAGTGAAATTGAAGCAAAAGCCGGACCAGCATTAGATGCTCTGGACGCTGGTTTGCTCGACCAAAGAGAGTTTGCGGCACTGATCCGCGATTTGTTGCGGGATATGGAGCTTATCGACGAAGCCGGTTCCGAAGCTGAGGACAGCGAAGACGAGGCCGATGCTGATGAAGATGACAGCGGTGCAGCAGGAGCGGATGAAGAACAAAACACACCAGATGACCAACAAGAAAGCGAAGGCTCTTCTGATACTGGCGAAGCCGACGAAAACGAGCAAAGCTCTGAGCTGCTAGATGACGATGCGGATATGGGCGAAACGCAAGATACTCAAGGCAAGGATCTACCGGTGCGCCCAAACTTTCACGGGCTTGGGGACGGCAAAACCAATTACCGGGTGTATAGCCGCGCCTATGATGAAACGGTACGGGCCGAAGATCTGTGCGATGGGCAAGAGCTGGCCCGGTTGCGTAAA
>JAESUG010000061.1 GCA_016763185.1 Robiginitomaculum sp.
CCAAAATATCGAGCTTGGGTGAGCAATAATTCTTTTGCTGCATCATCGGTGGGATAAACCGCTGTCCCACCATCGACCAACGCCGCCCACAATGACGCTTTTTCACGAGCAATCGCCGCCACGGAACCAAATCCAGCCAAATGCGCTTGGGCAATTCTAGTGATAATTCCGATATGCGGCTGTACCAAGTGCGAAAGCTGGGCGATTTCGCCAGGATGGTTGGTGCCAACTTCAAATACTGCATGTTTGGTTTTTTTTGGCATTCTTGCCAAAGTCAGCGGCACCCCCCATTGGTTATTATATGATTTTACCGATTTGTGGGTTGCACCATCTGGAGCCAAAACCGTGGCCAAAGCATCCTTAACGCTGGTTTTACCGACCGAACCCGTAACGGCAATCCGGTTGGCAGCACTTCTTTTTTGGGCGGCAATGGCTAGGGCCTCCAACGCGCTTTGGGTATCGCTAACAAGGACTTTGGGGCCAGGCACATCTGGGTTCGAGACCAGTGCGCCTGCCGCACCCGCACCAATGGCTTGTGCAACAAAATCATGGCCATCGCGCTCGGCTTGCACGGCGATAAATAAGTCACCGGCGCAGATGCTGCGACTATCAATTGAAACGCCCAAAGCACCCCAAGACTTGTCGCCGATGACTTTGCCATTGGTCGCCAAAGCAATCTCTGCTGCGCTCCACAAATTTGACCCCATCAGATATCTCCTACCAGAGCACGAATAATCTCGGCATCATCAAAAGGAAATACTTTATTGCCAATGATTTGACCTTGTTCATGCCCTTTGCCGGTAACGACGATTAGATCACCGGCTTTGGCTTGGTCAATGGCACATTGGATGGCGGCTTGTCGATCCTCAATTTCCAGTGCATCTGGTGCTTGTTTCAAGATGGCTGCCCGTATTTTTTTTGGATCTTCAGAACGCGGATTATCGTCGGTCACAATGACCAGGTCTGCATATTTCGTTGCGATCTGGCCCATCATCGGTCGCTTGTGTGGATCGCGCGCGCCGCCACAACCAAATACCACAATAACCCGGCCTTTGGTGTAGGCACGTACGGATTGCAATAGTTTTTGCAATCCATCGGGGCTATGGGCGAAATCGACCAATATGGGAACCTGTTCGCGGCTCACTGCCGCCAATTCTAGCCGTCCCTTTACGCCGGACAAACCCGCCAATGCCGCCAATGCCACAGTTGGCGCGGTACCGGTTCGTACCGCTAATCCTAAGGCCATTAGGGCATTGATGGTTTGAAACTCACCAACAAGCGGCAAAACCACCTCGTGTTCCGCACCGTTCAGTTTAAATTGAATTTGCTGTCCCTCGGTCACAGGCTGGATCTCCAACAATTTTATTTGTACCCCGCTCCAACCCATTCGCCAGACATCTAGCCCCTTCTCGGCGCACAACCCAGCCAGCCGTGCGCCATATTCATCATCCACATTGATCACCACCGGCGCACCTTTAGGCAATAATCGTAAAAACAACCCCTGTTTGGCTGCAAAGTAATTCTCAAAATCGATGTGATAATCAAAATGATCCTGACTTAAATTGGTAAACCCCGCCGCCGAAATTTGCACCCCATCCAATCGGTGTTGTACCAAACCGTGCGAAGAAGCTTCTAAGGCGCAATCGGTTACGCCGCGCTCGGACAAATCTTGTAATCCTTGGTGCAGAACGATACTGTTTGGCGTGGTATAGCCTAAGTCTTGGCAGCCGGTTTGCGTGGTAATGCCTAATGTACCGATACATGCGGCGTTTCGGCCAGCGAACTGCCATATTTGCCGTAAAAACTCGACCGTTGAGCTTTTGCCATTGGTTCCAGTGACGGCCACCAGGTTTTGCGGCTGTTGCGGATAAAACGCAGCAGCCAGTTTTGCCAAAACCAAAGCGGGATCGGGTACGATCCATTGCGGTATCACAACTCCCGACACGGGTGCATCCGTTAACAGTACCGATGCACCCTTGGTGATCGCTAAGGGGACAAATTTTCGGCCATGCACCTGTTGCCCGCGCATCGCTGCAAATAAAAACCCCGGCTGGAGCGCCCGGCTATCCAGTGCCAGCCCGACAACCTGTGTCTGCTCACTATTCTTCGGCAACCTAGCCTCATCTAGGCCAGCATTGCGTGCAAGCTCCAATAAATTCACGGCTCTTCCCTCGCCGCAGCCAGCTCTGCTTTGGCTTGTTGGCCGGGCGGGCTAAACGGTGCGTTCAGGATCGGCCCGATCCGGCTGATAATATTATGAACAGCCGGCGCTGCATTCCAACCTGCAGTCTCCCAACCAAAGGTTGACGTGCCGCCTTGCGGTTCGTCCAACAGCACAAATACCATATATTTAGGCGCTTCCCACGGAAATATCGCAACAAATGACGAGACATTGCGATCTTTGGCATAGCTAGAGCTTTGGCTGTCCCATTTTTCCGCTGAACCGGTTTTTCCAGCCACACCATAGCCAGGGACATCCGCACGACGGCCAGAGCCATCGGTGACGACTTTGCGCATTGCAGCTCGAACATGCCGTGAAGTTTCACTCGACACCACCCGAATGGGCAGCATATCCGAAGGCGTCTGCGGTAATAAAGTTAGCGGGTTTTGCTGGCCATCATTAACCACCCCGCCCAAGGCCGACACAAAAGAAACCGCCGTTACCGCCAATCCGTGTCCATAGCCAATGGTCGCGGTTTTAATCGGCGACCAACTTTGCGATGCCATATAAGCTGGGGCGCTTTCTCTGAGTTCAATTCTGGCGCGGTCCAGCAAGCCAAACCGGGCCAGATATTCTCGCTGGTTTTTTCCACCGGCCAACAACGCCATTTTTGCGGCACCTTTATTTGATGAATGCACCAAAATATCCATAGCCGTCATTGGACTTGGCCCCGGATGAAAATCACGAATATTTCGTCCGGCAATTACCAGTTTTTCTTGCACATTAAATTCAACTTCATTCATTTTCATTCCAGTTTCCAATGCGATCGCCAAAGTTAGCGGTTTGAAAACAGAACCAAGTTCGTATGGGTCAGTCACGGCACGATTGCGGCGATGGCTGGGCTTTGTTGTGTTAAAGTGATTCAAATCAAAGCTTGGCCAAGAAGCCATTGCCAGCACCTCTCCCGTGGTGACATCCGTAATAATACCTAATATAGCCAATGGCTTATGAACCTGAACGGCCTTTTGAATTTCATCTTCCAACGTAAATTGAACCCTGCTATCCAGCGCCAATTGCAGGGGCGTTGCATCGTCACGCAGCCGAGCATCAAAGGCTCTTTCTGCCCCTTGCGCTCCCATCCCATCGGCATCAACCCATCCCAATAGGTGCGAAGCCAAGGCTTGATTTGGGTAATAGCGGCTTAACCGGCGCTCAAACTCAATACCAGGTTCGCTCAAGTCAAAAATAACACGACGCAGTTTGGGTGTTACCGCGCGCGCGATACGCACCCGACCGGTTTTTCCAGTTAACCGTTGGCGCAACACTTCACGAGCAGGCACACCATCAAGTGTCGCCAAACGCGTAGCTAACCGCTCCACATTGTCAATGTCGGCGCGCTTTACATACACATCCCAAGTTTCAATATTACCCGCGAGTAACACCCCATTGCGATCAATGATTTGGGCGCGAGGCTGCGCGACCACTAATTCACGATTGTTAGCGGTCACGGACGAGCTGGGGTTAAAAATGGTCAGATCTGCAGCGCGCGCCGTAAGTACCACCGCAGCCGCCGCCAGCACCAAACCCAAAGCGGCTATTCGTGGACGTGCGGTTTGAACCGGCTCCGCATGATTTCCCTTTGGTACAAATAAACGCGACAAGTTAATCCGCTGCGTATCTGCAAGCGGCGTTAACCGATCCCCATTTTTACCGATCACTGTGTATACTCTGGCGCTCTGGTCGGCGGCACAGCTGTTGTTGCAATGATGGCAGCTACCCGTAATTCGTTTTGCAATTCGTCATATGCGTCCGCAGAACCGCGCAAGCTTGATGCAAGCACCGGCACTAGACCTAAGCGAGCTTCAGCTAAGTGAGCCAAGCGCGCTGGCCGTTCGAGATAGGCTTGTTCCGTCTCCAACAACAGGACCGCTTCACGGGCTGATGCAATATCTGCCTGTAAGGTGCTTAATCGAACTTCGGCGTGTTTTACGTCGTTTTTAGCAACATAAAGTGCCGCTGCCAAAATAATAGCAATACCAAGAGCCATCCAGTTTAATGTCCGGATCATGCGCCTGCCTCCACCAATGCCAATGTTGGCATGGGCGCCAATTGCGGCACCGTTCCAAACGCCGCTGCGGTTGAGCGCTCCGCCCAGCGTAACCTAGCAGAACGAGATCGAGGATTGCGGGCCGTTTCTTCTGAACTAGGTAAAGTTACTTTTCTATTCGAGACGATAAAACTGGGGTAAAATGGGGTTTGCTCTGTTAAAGGCGCAAATCTGGAGCCGCGTGATGGCGCTTCACTACGTTCGCGCAAAAAGGACTTAACCAACCGATCTTCTAGAGAGTGAAACGCCACCACCACCAATTTTCCTGTCGGTTTCAGCACGCGCTCGGCGACCAACAACACTTTTGCGAGCTCACCTAATTCATCATTGATAAAAATTCGTAGCGCCTGAAACACCTTGGTTGCTGGATGAATGCGGCTGCGCTTGCCGCCAAAGGCCTGCTCAATCAGCTCAGCCAATTGGCCGGTTGTGGTAATCGAAGCTATTTCGCGGGCACTAAGAATAGCTTGCGCCGCTCGGCGAGCACGCTTCTCTTCTCCATATACCCGAAAAATTTGGATGAGGTCTCTCTCACCTAATTGATTGACCACATCAGCGGCACTGACCCCAAAACGCGACATTCGCATATCCAACGGCCCGTCTCGCATGAAAGAAAAGCCGCGCTCGCTTTGATCAAGTTGCATGGACGAAACCCCAACGTCCAGCACGATACCATCTACCTGCTCCCAGCCTTGCGCGTGCATGGCTGCCTCAAGACCTGAAAATTCGGTAAGACAGAACGAAAACCGGTTCGCATTTGCAGCCATCACCGCATTTGCTTCGGCCTCGACGGACGGATCGCGGTCCAGCGCTAGAACTTGGGCTTCTGAGTTTTGCAAAATAGCTTTGGAATATCCACCCGCACCAAAGGTACAATCAACAATACGCTTGCCCGCTTCCAACGGCAACGCGGCCAACACCTCGGCTAACATGACCGGTTGATGGTTCATGTTTCGCTCGCCTTTAACAGGGCTGCCAAGTCTGGGGAATTACCGATTAACGCCGCTAAGTCCTGACCACCGCCCAATCTGGCAACTTGTTCGGGGTCTTGCATTAACTTGGCCGCACGCGCCCGCATTTCGACCTCGCGCACCGCATGATCAGCCGTATTCCATATCTCAAAGCGCGAACCGCACCCAATAAACGTTGCTTTGCCTTCAACCCCGGCATGGGTGATAAACGGCTTCGGCAAGGTAATGCGACCGGTACTGTCAAAATCAAGGCGTTTGGCTGCACCTAAAACCGCTATTTCCATAACTTGCGCCAATGGGTCATAGCGGCCAAGGCGAGCAATATCGGCGCGGTATTGCTGAATGAACACCTCACCGCCGCCCTCTAAATATGCTCCGGAAAAATGTGGGAATATGTAGACTGCATCATGTGGATCATTGTGCAGTACTGTCCGGTAACTGGCAGGTACCGACACCCGGTTTTTGGCGTCAACGCCATGCTCGGATGTAGATAAGAACATATCCTCAAAACTCCCCAAACCCGTAAGTTAACCCACATGGGATCAAATTCGAATAACTTGGGATATCATGGGAAATCATGGGAAACAATCAAAAAGCGAACTTTCTGAGCAATTTCCCCCAAAAAAATGCGTTTTCCCGGCTTATTCACATTTTATACATGAACAAAACTAGAACAATTGTGGATAAGATTATTGAACCATCATCGAAGCAAGCCGCAAACATTCCGTTAACGGTCCTTATAACTGTGATTTGATTACGAATAACACCGTTTACTGGCTATGCCCCAAGACCCATGGGCACAAATCGGATGGCCCAGCGGCGCGGGCAAATATTGCATTTGAATTTCCGATGGATATGAAGTTACTCGCCGAACCCTTCGCCGATCCCAATATCACGTCTGGCTGAAATAATGGTAACAATGAACCCGGCCAATACATCCAGCAGCGTCATCACGGTAATAATGAAGAAAACCGATGATGCAAACGCGCCAAACAACAAAAACTCAATCAGGCAAAATATAAACAACAGCAACGACAAAGCGTGGTTGGCGATCGCTTCGCGCCCAGTGCTGGTTGATTTGAGTAATTCAGCGAACAACATAACCAGCGCAATCAAAATCAACATATCACCAGATGAAACGGTCCAATAGGTACCAGAGACCATGGGGACATCGAACAATTTTTTGTTTAAATTATCGACAATTGACTGGGAGTTTGGTGAAAAAATTCCACCACCAAACGCGATCACATTGTAAATGATCACTGGGATCGATAATAATGGAAACATATTAAACATAATATATCTTCTCTTTGGTTGTTGCTGAGGCTGTTGCTGGTCAACGCGCCCATAGGAAACCGGTTTTTCACGGTGTCGTCCAGCAAAAAACAGCAATTTAGCGAAACTAAGCCGCATTTATCACCCTCATGGCTTGAATTTTCACAATCTTACTAGATGATTTGGCGCGAGTTTGCAACCAAATCACCCCAACATATCCCCAAAAGCCACCCATAATCGGTTCATATTGTTATATTTTGATTTTCCAAAAAGCCGTGAACGGTGTTGACGATGGGCAGTTCAAAAGTTTCGCCACCTAAAGCACTTGTAATTTCCTTAGACAATGCAACGATATTACCCGCTTCATTAAAAACGGGAACCACCACACTAATTTCAGACATGTGTTTCGGCTTCTTGTTCATTACCGATCAAACTGTTTCGTTGAACAACGCTATCAAATGCCGGTGGGTTAAGGAACCAAAATGCTAAAAGAAATTGAGATCGTCGAAGTTGGACCCCGCGATGGCTTGCAAAACGAGGGCAAGTTATTGGAGACCTCGGTCAAAATCGAATTCATCGAACGCTTGGTTGATGCCGGAGTGCGGCGCATCGAAGCCGCGAGCTTTGTCCACCCCAAACTGGTGCCCGCGATGGCCGACAGTGAGGCCGTTATGAAAGGCTTGTCACGAAGCACTGGAACCAAGTTTATCGGCTTGGCGCTCAATGAGCGAGGCTTGCGCCGCGCCTTGGATGCCGGGTGCGATGAGGTCAATTTTGTGATGGTGGCCAGCGCCGGTTTCGGGCAACGCAATCAAAATGCCACCCCGTTGGAAACCGCTGATCTGTTTGATCGGGTTGCGGTTCTAGCTCATGATGATGGGGTACCTATTTCGGTAACGATCTCCGTCGCATTTGGCGATCCGTTCGACGGCGAGGTCGCTGTTGAAACCCTAGAAACTTTAGTCGACCGAGCCCAGAGCGCCGGGGCCAGCGAAATTGCCCTAGGCGATACCATTGGCGTTGCCGAGCCTTGGGCTGTGAGCCAAGTCATCAACAGAGTCAAAGTGTCTGCCAAACAAACTCCGTTACGCCTGCATTTTCACAATACTCGCAACACAGCATTGGCCAATATTTATGCGAGCATTGAGCATAAAGTACATATTTTCGATGCATCGTGCGGCGGGATTGGCGGCTGTCCCTTTGCTCCAGCTGCCACCGGAAATGTGCCGACCGAGGACGTGCTTTATATGCTACACCGGGCCGGGTACCACACGGGTATCGACTTGGAAAAAATGATTGAAACTGCCAATTGGTTATCAAAACAACTAGGCCGCGAACTGCCCTCTATGTTACCAAAAGCTGGGGTATTCCCCTCAACAATCAACGCTTGAGCGCAATCCAAAGCGCGCGCACCATCACCGCAGGTACAATCAATAGACTTAGGGAAATCGCAGCAATTTTCTGTAGCGGCGAGTTGGCAAATCGGTAAAAATAACGAACCAACCCAATGGCTTTGCTCCAATTTACCTGAAAAACACTAACGCGGCTGGTTGAACCGATATGGAGCACTTCGGCACTCGGCACAAAGATAACCTTGCCGCCCGCATCCCACATTCTGCGGCAAATATCTAGATCTTCGACATGTAAGAAATAGCGTTCATCAAACCGATCAACCCGCTGAAAATCAGTAGTGCGAAACATCATACAAGCACCGCTCACCGCGGGCACCGGCACTGGCGAGGATGGCAATGGACGACGTTCCCAATGCATGTCGGCAAACCAAGGGGAATACCTCTCAAACCGCGCCAAACCCGTCATTGAGACCAAGGCCGACCATGGCGTTAGCCTGCCCCGCCTAGCGCCGCGCTGTTCCGTCCCATTTTGATTGAGCAGCCGAGCGCCCACCAAACAAAGTCCTGGCTCCTTTTCAAGGACTTGTACGAGATGGGTAATGGCCAAAGATTGCACAATGGCATCAGGATTTAAAAACATTAAATAGTCAGAGCTTGCCTGTTTTGCCCCCAAATTACAGGCTTTGGCAAACCCGATATTTCCATGACCTTCGATGAGGGTGATCTTTGCGTTTTGTTGTTGCATCTCGTGCAGCATGTTCGTGGTTTTCTGGTGATTGCCATTATTGACAATAATGATCTGGTCAACGTGCTGTTCCAAACAAGCACGAAGACAATCCCACAAGCTAGGCCCGGTAAAATAGGTGACAATTACAATGCTAATACTTGGGTAAGACTTGGTCATAGTTCAGCCCGTTTTTCAGGCTCTGGGCCAACCAAAAAGCACATCGCCGCAACCCATGCTGTACACGCCCAAAACCATTCTTGCCATGCGCCATAGGTGACCATGCCAAATATCAATATTACACCAGCGGATGCGGCAATCGCGGCTCCTTGGCTGCGCGTAAGGTTCCAACTATTCGCCACCCGCACCGCCAAAGCCAAGGCCGCCGCCGAGAACAAAAGCACACCGACTAAGCCGGTTTCCAACCAGATTTGCAGGCCAATATTATGGGGGTGAGCCGCCCGAAACTGGACATCAACTCCGCGCGCCACATAAAGATCGGTAAACGCGCGTGAGGCATCAAGCCCCCAGCCAAACAATGGTTTTTGCGCGATACGTTCGCTGGCTATTTGCCATATTTGCACCCGAACATCCCAAGTGGCCGGCAATTCATTGGTGTCGAGCAAGCCAAGCACCAAAGGAATACCCATGGGGGCCAACATCAACATCCCAACCGCGATCAAGCCAACCACCAAGATCGTTGTTCGAGGAAACAGCCAACCAATGCCGAACAATATAGCTCCAAATCCGATAGCCACAACTCCGGCGGACAACCCCAACTTCCAAGACACAAAACCAGCCAGCAACGCCAACAAAATACCGGCGGCAATCCCGCGCCAACCGGGGACTAACATGGCAACAAACGCCCATGCCACCGGGGTCACACAAACCAACGCACTTACCCCTCTAGTGGCATCGCGCAACATCTGCTCGCGCGCATTTCCCTCAGCGAATAACCCCGAAATAACCCCGGTTATAGCTTCTAGCGTATAAACGAAAAACAATACCATCAACCCAGAAAAGGCGGCATATAACGCCCACAACCGAGCCTTGCCGCGTAAGGACCACACTGAATAGGCAAACAAACAATAGACCGGCAAACCGAGGGCCATTTTCCAAGCTTGATCCGATTTTGGATAAGGCGACCAGCTACTAGAAGCCCAGGCCCACGCAATAAAAATCAGGAAAATGGCAAACGGTAATTCCAATGGCAGCAAAGTTTTAAGCCGCGAAAATGATGGCAAAGCCAATACACTAGCAATGAACACCGCAGCGGCAATCCCTAAGGCGCCGACACTGGCAAACAGCGCGATGAACCCAAAACCAAAGATAATCGCCAATGGCTGTCGCAACCCTTGTTCGGCACCCAGCCCCATGCTTACTTGCCCCTTTGATCGGGCGGCGTTGCATCCTCGCACAGGCGTGTAATGGCCTCATTTACGCTCATCATCACTTGGTGGCGAGCGCCTGCGCCCAAGAACCGCAAAGCAACGCTGCCGTCTTCGAGTTCGGTACGTCCGACCACTGCGATCACCGGAATTTTAGACAATGAATGTTCGCGAATTTTGTAATTGATTTTTTCATTACGAAGGTCGGTTTCCACCCGCAACCCAGCCGCAGCCAAAGCATCTGCAACTTGCTGGGCATACTCATCGACATCCGAAGTAATTGGCGTAACCATCACTTGTATTGGCGCTAACCAAAGCGGCAGGTTTCCGGCATAATGCTCGATTAGTATCCCGATAAAGCGCTCCATACTGCCCAAAATTGCCCGGTGCAACATGACCGGACGATGCTTGTCACCATCAGGGCCAATATAGGATGCGTCCAAGCGTTCAGGCAGCACATAATCAAGCTGATAGGTTCCGCATTGCCAGGAACGGCCAATGGCATCCGTCAAGTGAAATTCTAGCTTTGGCCCATAAAACGCGCCCTCACCCGGTGCCAATTCATACTCCAATCCAGCCTTGTTTAAGGCTTCGGCCAAAGCAGTTTCTGCCCGATCCCATACCTCGTCACTACCGGCGCGAATGACCGGCCTTGTCGCCAATCGGTATTTGATCTGGGTCAATCCCATATCATCATAGGCACTGGCAAATAGCTTTAGGAAGCGAATGGTTTCATCCAAAACCTGCTCATCTGTACAAAAAATATGGGCATCATCTTGGGTGAACTGACGAACCCGCATCAAGCCATGTAACGCACCATGTGGTTCGTTACGGTGGCAACAACCAAACTCGGCCATGCGTAACGGTAAATCGCGATAGGATTTTTGACCGTGCTTAAAAATCTGCACATGGGCCGGGCAATTCATTGGTTTAAGCGCCATTAAAGGACCATCACCGCTGAGCACGGGTCCCTCATCACCAGCGGCGGGGACTTCGTCGGGTACCACGAACATGCTGTCGCGGAATTTTTCCCAATGGCCGGACAATTCCCAAAATTTCTTGTCGAGTAATTGTGGGGTTTTCACTTCCCGATAGCCGTCCTCATTGGTCCGGCGGCGGATATAGTTTTCGACTGCCAGCCAAATCTGATAGCCATTGGCATGCCAAAATATTGAACCTTGGGCTTCGTCTTGGGCGTGAAATAGCTTCATATCACGACCTAGTTTGCGGTGATCGCGCTTTTCAGCTTCTTCAAGTTGATGCAGGTGCAAGCGCAGTTCTTTTGGATTACGCCATGCCGTCCCATACATCCGATGCAACATTTCATTGTTCGAGTTGCCCCGCCAATACGCACCGGCCAGTTTTTGCAATGTAAAGGCTTTCGGAATTTTGCCGGTGGACGGCAAATGCGGACCTTTGCACAGATCAACCCAATTGCCTTGGCGATAGAGGGTAATCTCCTCGGTTTCGGGTAAATCCCTGATGAGCTCGGCCTTGAAGGTTTCTCCCATTTTGGTGAACAGTGCGATGGCATCATCACGGCTCCACACCTCGCGGGTGATCGGTTGATCGCGGTCAATAATTTCGACCATCCGTTTTTCGATGGCGGCAAAATCATCAGTCGAAAACCCATCTTCTCTGGCAAAATCGTAATAAAAGCCGTGGGTTATGGTCGGACCAATGGTGACTTGGGTGCCAGGAAACAACTCTTGCACCGCTTCAGCTAGCACGTGGGCGCAATCATGACGGATTAACTCCAACGCTTCCTCATCGCGTATGGTCAAAATACGAATGGCACCGCTGACCTCAATCACCCGGTTTAAATCACGCAGCTCCCCGTCCAATTCAACCACCAAAGCAGCTTTAGCCAGCGATGGCGAAATATCGGCAGCAACATCTGCGCCGGTACAGCCCTTGGCATATCGGCGGCGATGACCGTCTGGAAAAACTAACTCAATCATGGATTTGTTCTATTTCTGTTTGGTTGAATGCGTAATGTTTACGATGTGTTTGTTTTCTTCTACCCCACGGGCGCGCCAAGACCAATCACCCAATTTGCTAATTTGCCAAAATTTTCCACGCGGCGGATGGATAGACGGTACCGGATCAAACCCGTGTGAGCCAAATGGATGGCACCGCAAGAGCCGCGATAATGTCAGCCATCCGCCGCCCCAAGGTCCATGCGCACGAACCGCCGCCATCCCATAATTTGAACAACTAGGCTCATGACGACATTTCACCCCGAAAAATGCAAACACTGGCGATAGGCTAAGTTGGTAGCCCCGGAGCAACACCAACAACAAGCTCGCGAAAAACTTAGCCATTAGGACACCTGCATGGCCTGTGCCGCCGCGTCCACCGCCGCGTCAAACGCCAAACATGTCGAGGTATGGCGCTGCCGAAATGGGGCAACGCCCGCCAACATTTCAAGTTCATGAAATCGGCCTGTTGGTGCGGTCTTATCGTCTTGTAACATCGCCCAAAGCGCCTCGCGGGCTTGGCTTAACTCAACTGCACTTGCCCCCAAAACGTGCCGCCCAAGTATCGCAGCTGCGGCCTGTCCCAAGGCGCAAGCTTTTACGATTTGGGCAAATTCTGTGACGTATCCATCCTCATCCAAACAGAGTTGCACTTGGATGCTTGAGCCACAAAGTTTGGCGGTTTTGGTGGAAGTTCCTTGCGGCTGCGCCAAGCTACCAATATGCGGTATGCCCGATGCCAAGCTTAAGATCGCCGTATTGTACAGCTCGTTGATCATCGGTTTTAACCTCGCCGCCAAATGCTCCCATTTGGCCCGTCTTCAATAACAATTTTTAAGGCATTTAACTGATCGCGCAAACGGTCGGCTTCGGCCCAGTCTTTATCTTGGCGTGCTTTGAAACGCGCGGCAACCATCGCATCAATTTGTGCCGCATCATCATCATCACGCTGGAACCAAGTTTCGGGGTCTTGTTCGAACAAGCCAACCAATACACCGGCAGCTTGGATTTGCCCCTTGACCCGCGCTCTGTCTGCGTCCGTTTTAGCCATGTTTGCTTGCTTGAACAAAGTCGCCAATTTCGCCATGGCCTGCGGGGTGTTTAAGTCATCACAAAGCGCCGCGACAAAGCCTTTGGGGGCATCTTCCAAGCTCGCCGTCACATCGCTTAACCGCCGTAATGTTCCATAATACCGGTCCATTGTAGTTCGGGTTCGGGACAATAAATTCTCCGACCACTCCAACGGCGCACGGTAATGAGCCGTCAACAACGCATACCGCAACACCTCGCCCGGCCAGTCTTTGAGCAGATCGTGTACCAGCTTTACATTGCCCAAGCTTTTGGACATTTTCTCGGCACCCATGTCCAAAAATCCGTTGTGTAACCAGAACCTAGCCAAAGGCACGCCTTCGTGCACACACATGCTTTGGGCTATTTCATTTTCATGATGCGGGAAAATTAGATCTTGGCCGCCCGCATGAATATCAATAGTGGTGCCGAAATTGGCCTCAATCATCGCTGAACATTCCGTATGCCAGCCCGGTCGTCCCGCCCCAAACGGGCTATCCCATGAAGGTTCAGTTTCGCTGGATGGCTTCCATAACACAAAATCCGCCGGATCGCGTTTGTACGCAGCAATATTTACTCTGGCCCCCGCCAACATGTCTTTGAGGTCGCGGCCCGATAATTTGCCATAGCCTTCAAACGAGCTGACCGAAAATAGCACATGGCCTTCTGCTTGGTAGGCATGACCGTTTTCCAACAGTCGTGAGATCAAGTTGATCATCTCGTCCATATGGCCGGTGGCGGTAGGTTCCAAATTCGGTGATAAAATATTTAGCGTCGAGGAATTTTCGCGATAAATAGCGGTAAACTTGTCGGTGATCACCGAAATGTCCACTTGTTGCTCGTGGGCGGCTTGGTTTATTTTGTCATCAATATCGGTAATATTGCGTGCATAAACTACATTATCGGCCCCGTATTTGCTCCGCAGCAAGCGAAACAACATATCAAAAACCACCGCCGGCCGAAAATTGCCGATATGGGCATATGAATACACCGTTGGCCCACATAGATACATCGTCACTTGCGCCGCATTGGCCGGTTCAAAATCCCGCTTGCGGCGGGTACGGGTATCATAAAGGGCAAGTGACATTGAATTTCTCATTTTGGTGGTTGTGCCGCAACCTAATCAGAACCAGCCGCCTTGCAAGTGATAAAACCGGTAATCTAGCATTATCACTTGCTTTTTTGGTGCGATCATCTGCGACTATTTGATGGATAATTTAACTTCACTAGCTTGATTTTTTATCAGAAGTGATAAAAATAGGTTTGTTTATTATTTGGGAATTCAGCTATGTTTCGGTCTTTTTTTGCCAGTTTGTTATTTTTATTCACCACCATCAGTGTGGCTAATGCACAAGCCGCTAGCGAAACCTTGCACCACAAGCTAAGCATTTCGATCAAACCAAATAGTCATGAATTAACGGCGACAGATACATTGACGATCCCGGCATCTCTTTCGAAAAATGGGGTGCGATTTTCGGTAAATTCTGATCTGATCGTTACGAAAATTTCTGGAAACGCCACAATGAAACTGGTGGCCGAAAGACGAAATGCAAACGATCTTGGCATGGATCGTGACAATGATAGCGAAGATAGCATTGTCAAAGTCAATATTTATGAGCTTACCGACTTGGATGAAGGCAAACCCAATACATTTACGGTATCCCTTGCTGGCAAAATCAACAATCCAGTGCAACAGCTTGGCGAAGAATATGCCCGCTCGTTTTCCCAATCCCCTGGCCTGATTGAGGCGCGTGGCGTTTATCTGGGCGGTGGAACGTATTGGGTGCCGACGATAGCCGACACACTAATTACGTATGATCTGGATGTAACCTTGCCGGTTGGCTGGAGCAGTGTCTCGCAAGGACAGCGCCAGATCAACAAGGATGAAGGTGACTTTCATCATGACCGGTGGAGCGCGCCAACGCCAACCGAAGAGGTATATGTGATTGCTGCACAATTTACCCAATATGAAATGCCAATTGGAAATGTCACTGCGATGGCATATTTGCGAACACCTGATGAAGCAATGGCCAATAAATATCTGGAAACTACGGCGCAATATATGGAGATGTATCGTAATCTTATCGGTCCGTACCCGTATACAAAATTTGCATTGGTCGAAAATTTTTGGGAAACGGGCTATGGCATGCCGTCTTTTACCCTTTTGGGGTCGCAAATCATCCGGTTCCCGTTTATTTTGCATTCTTCCTACCCGCATGAGCTGTTACATAACTGGTGGGGGAACGGCGTTTATATTGATTTCGACACTGGGAATTGGGCCGAAGGTCTGACCGCGTATCTGGCCGATCAACTGGTGTCCGAGCAACGTGGCAGAGGTGCCAATGGTCGCCGGGCCACATTGCAAGCCTATACAAATTATGTCGATGAGACCAATGATTTTGCCTTGAGCAAATTTATCAACCGCACCGATGCGGCAACCTCCGCTGTTGGCTATGGCAAAACCAGCATGGTCTTTAACATGTTGCGTGAACAAGTTGGCGATGAAGCTTTCATCCGAAGCTTGCGGCGATTTTACCGCGATCACAAATACAAAGTTGGCCGTTGGGATGATATTCGAATTGCCTTCGAGAGCGTTTCCAATACGGACCTGAAACCGTTTTTCAGCCAATGGATCGATGGTATTGGCGCACCAGAATTAGCGATTGAAAAAACCGAGCAAGCGGGGGATCAACTCACTTTGGTCTTGAAACAGGTTCAAGCCCGCGATCCATTCACCTTACAAGTCCCGATCGCCGTTTATACGGCCGATACAGTCACCCGCCACAACCTTCAAATGACCGACAGACAACAAACCTTTGAACTGGAGACAAAAGGCCCAGTGGTTCGGGTTGATCTTGACCCTGAATTCAATTTGTTTCGCAAGCTCAACTGGGCTGAGATACCTCCGTCTCTTGGCAATGCATTTGGCGCGGACAAGATCATGATTATCTTGCCAACCGACACAGCGCCAAATTTGGCCAAACGCTATACTGCAATGGCTGAACTTTGGGATGGCCGGGAAAACTTCACAGTCGTCAATGATACCGATTTAAACGAACTTCCCGATACCGGTGCCGTTTGGATATTTGGCAAGGATAACGCATTTTTTAGCGCGGTGTCCGACGGATTATCTGGGTATGACGCATCTATTTCGAAAGACAGCGTAAGGTTTGGCGAAGCCACATTATCTTTAGCCGAAAACTCGTCGGTCATTGTCGTTCGCAATCCAAAATCCCCGACAGATGCTATTGTGGGCGTAACAATCCATAGTGACGAAGCCGTAGCCGGTTTGGCTCGCAAACTCCCCCATTATGGTCGGCGTTCCTATTTAGCTTTTTCCGGTGATGAGCCAACCAACAACGCCCAAGGCCAATGGCCCGCAGTGGGCTCGCCCTTAACTGCAATTCTGGATAAAACTGTAACCAGTACCGCCAAGCTGGAACCCCGTCCGGCACTGGCCGAATTAAAACCTGTTTTCAACGGCACGCGCATGATGGCTGCGGTTAAGAAACTGGCCAGTAAAGAATTTGAAGGGCGCGGCGTTGGCACCGAAGGCTTAGCTAAGGCCGCTGCATATATTGCCGATGAACTGAAAAAAGCCGGTGTGAAGCCAGGCGGCGACAATGGCAGTTATTTTCAAGAGCTGCGCGTTGAAGGTCCGAATAGTACATCCGAGCAAGTTAAAAATGTGATCGGTATTATTGCCGGCAACAACCCAAAACTTGCCGGTCAGTCGGTTGTTCTGTCGGCGCATTATGATCATTTGGGTCATGGTTGGCCCGGTGGTCACGACAGGTTTAAGGGCCAAATTCATCCCGGCGCCGATGACAATGCATCTGGGGTCGCGGTCTTGTTGGAAATGGCGCATTCACTGGCCAAATCTGCGCCAGCCCGCACTATTATTCTGTTGGCTTCTACGGCAGAAGAATCCGGGCTTTTGGGCGCCCGGCACTATATCAAAGCGCAAAAGGAACATCCAACGGCGAAAATCTTCGCCAATGTCAATCTTGATACCATTGGACGGGCCGACGATAAATTCCTGATCTTTGGTGGCAATTCTACCAGAGCATGGCCGTTCATCTTTATGGGAACAACGGCGACAACCGGCGTAACAACGCAGCTGGTACAACAGGCCGTAAATGCCTCTGACCACACCGCGCTTTTAGAAGCTGGCATCCCGGCCATTCATCTATTTGGCGCTGCCAACACCGATTATCACCGACCATCGGATACCGCAGACAAAGTCAGTCTATCGAGCTTAATGAAAGCAGCAATTTTGACCAAAGAAATCGTTGCATATCTGGGCAATCGACCTGAACCCATGACCATCCAGATCAAAGCGACTGACCCGGCAGCACCGCCTGTTGCGGCACGTCCGGGCGGGCGAACCGTCAGCACAGGCACCATGCCTGATTTTGCCTTTAGCGGCGTTGGCGTGAAAGTTTCGCAAGTTTCTGAAAATAGCGCCGGTGCCAAAGCCGGGTTGAAATCTGGCGATGTCATCACATCATTGGCCGGCACCCCCGTGGCCAATTTGCGTGAATATTCAACCGAACTTCGCAAACATAGCCCCGGTGACAAAATAGATGTCATCTTTATTCGCGATGGCGAAACCATTACATTGGAACTGAAGCTGGCTAAGCGATAATATCAAATAAAGCCAGTATATTGGGTTTGTTTCTTGGTTTTTGGCACTGCTGTTTAGCTGTATCAGCATCGGCATTTTCCAATATTCTCGCCCACTTTTCTATTTCGTTTTGCGCGAGCAAGAAATTTCAATGGCTCACTGATGTTTGTAATGTTCCGTCAATCAGCAAGCCCCTTAAAGATAATACGGCAAAGAAGTCGCTTCTGATCCCTTGCTCAATCAGTGCAATGCGATCAGGAGCCAACGCTTCTTGTAACTCGATCAATCTTGGTTTCAGGTCTGAACAACCAGCATAACCTAAAAAACAGGCACGTTTTAAAACATAGTATTCGGCCTCAGTCGAACGGACAAATACATCGCCGCGCTGCAGCAATTCCCCAATTTTAAGCAACGCCGGAATGTAGTCTCCTTCAGCAAGGCCTATCAATACTTTGATATGCCCATCACGTTTCTCAAAATGGTGATTTTCATATTCTACCGGGTCCAGATTAAAATTTATGCTGAACGTTCGCCGCGGTTGGTTATGGGCGCGAATTTGATCATAAGCCAGATTGAAACCCGATACAGCCTCACAATACCCGTATTCATTAAAAATAGTCCAAGAATCAACCCTCCAATACCAACATCCCTCTGCTCCAACACAGTCACGTTTCAGGCGCGCCCATTCGAATTGTGGATAGTGCCGCGTAAAGGCCGTATTTAACAAAATACCGGCCAACTCACAGTCTAGATTCGTAAGCGCCCGCGTATAATATTTGAACTCAAC
>JAESUG010000062.1 GCA_016763185.1 Robiginitomaculum sp.
CTTTTAATGTATTGGGAGTTTTGTGGTATGGGACTTTGTTTACGGAACAATGGCACACCCTAAAGGGCATTGAGGCCGATCCATACTTCGACTAAAGCCATAACGCTACCGACAATAGTTGACTTAAAAACACATTTTTTACGATTTTTTTAGAAACTACAATGCTTCTAAAACCTATACTATCGCACTCAAACCTAAGAAATAAAATGCAGAAATATTTACGTTTCCCTTAAATTAATAACTTCAAATAATTCATATAATGTAGGAATATCCTTTGGCTTAATTCGAAATTGCGACCTTTTCTTAATTTTACTATGATCGGTCGAGGCATGCTCTAGTTTAATGCCAGGGTCATAGTAAATTTCTGTTGCTGCTACGGCTTGTAGGAAATGGGTAATACTAGACTTCTCGCCAAGACCTACAACATGGCCATATCGATATTGCATTTGAGGCTCTTTACGGGATAGAGAAGGAATATAGGCCGCTTTGGCATGTTTGCGTGTCCATTGCTCGATAAGTGTTTTGTAATACCATATAGCCGCTTTTGTACCGTCTGCAGAACGCAAAACTATACCACCGTTCAAATCTTCAATTTTACCAGTATCAGCATTAAATCCATCAAGGTGTAGCATCAAACCAGTGCTAGTTTGTGTTTGCTCGTAGCGATGAACCCCACCAAAATTCAGTCTATCGGGGCGGCCCTTCTTGTCCGGATAACCAAAGGTACGGATAAAATCTTTTGCGCCATTTGTCCTATAATAACCGCCAGTTGGTTCTGGCGTCATCAAGGTAAGCGCGCCGCCTTTTAGAGGTTCCTCAAGGGCGGGGGATTTGTGTTGTTTGATTTCCCAACCAAGATAGTCAGGCTCGTTCTTACCATTCGGTACAACACCAAGCATAGCCTCTAGGGTATATCCACCTCCATTTAGTGCTCGATATGGGATTGCATTCCCTGTTTTGTCTAGCTTCACTGAATTGACCCAGCCGCGTTGCGCTATTTCTTTTAAAGCGTCAAGAAGCTGCCCCCTTGTATCTTGGAGATGCTCCACTAGAGGGATGTCAACGAATAGGCCGTGCCCTTCTTGAAGTTTGTATTGATCAAGCTGTTTGTTGAGAGGGTTTTCCGCTCCGATAACATGTGCAACAATGCGGTCGTCAGGAGTAATACCCAAAATAAGCACACGGCCCTCATTGCGGCTTGCTAAGTGCTGGCTAGGCCGTTGCCCAGCGCCTTTTAAAAAGCCAGATAACCTTACCTCTGGGTACTTTGGATATAAAATAAGTTGTGTAGCTGGAGCTTCAAATAGCGCACCTTCTTTATTTAACCATTGCAGTTTTACTTTGGTTTTAAACCGGTCTCTTTTGCTGTCCGTGCGGCTTATATCGGCAGTCACATCACTATAGGGGAGTATTTGTAAGGCAGTATAATCGCCGCCTAGGTAAATTTGGTTTTTGCTATTATCATTGGGCGCAAGGCGTTTGAAAACAATACGGGTTACCCCCGCTCTAGCCATGAGAGAACGGAGCGCATCTAGGCGCGTGATTTCCGAAAGTTCTTCGGCCACGCATCCTCCCTATTGTTATAGAATCATTCAGTTGCCTCAATGCTAACGCTTTGCTCTAAAGCAATCAATTCTAGAATTGCGGGACGCATAGCCTTTGCGATTGTTTCAATAACGGGCACGACGACTGAATTGCCAAATTGTTGGTAGGCCCTTGTATCAGAAACAGGGATAATCATTTCAGGAGTGCGGGTTTTATCAAAACCCATAAGGCGCGCGCATTCTCTTGGTGTGAGGCGCCGCGGATTGTTCTCGTCTTGAGCGATAAGAATCTCGCTACCGTCTTTATAATAGCGCGCAGATAGCGTCCGGCTTGTTTGATCAAGCGTGTTTAATCCAAACCCAAAACCGTTACCTTTAGCTTTATGTTTAGCAGCATAGGCCTGTAGATAAGCCCATAAATGATCAGAGAGAGTATATTTATCATTCACGGCAGAATTAGCATTTGCACCCGGTATTTCTATTGGCAGTGTGTAATGAATTTCTGGCGGCTCGGAGGGGTCATGCAAAATAGATGCTAACTTTGGCCCACGCTTTGGGTTTTTGAATTTAACATTATTTATGTCAAATCCTATTTCTTGCCGAAAACCAACAATGTAAATGCGTTCACGGTGCTGGGGTACATAGCCCTTTCCATCGACAACGCGGGTAGTAATTTTATAGCCAAGTTCATTCTCCAATGCCCCTTTAATGGTTCTAAAGGTGTCACCTTTGTTGTGAGAAATGAGATTTTTGACATTTTCAAGCAAGAACGCCGCTGGGCGGTGATATTTGAGAATACGCAAAACGTCAAAAAAGAGAGTGCCTTGCGCTTTGTCCATAAAGCCATGCGCGCGACCCAACGCATTCTTCTTTGAAACCCCCGCAATAGAAAACGGTTGGCAAGGAAACCCCGCAAGTAAAATATCATGGTTCGGTATATCTCCGGCATTGATCTTTGTTATATCGCCCGCAATAGGATGATCGTCAGGGAAGTTTGCTCGGTAGGTTTTTTGGGCATATTTATCCCACTCACTCGTAAAAACACACTCACCTACCGCCTTTTCAAAGCCTTTACGAATACCGCCAATTCCTGCAAACAAGTCAATGAACTTAAAGTCTGATCGCTGTTTTTTAGATTTCCGACGAAGCACAACCATACTCTCCAAAATATAGGTGTATGCCTTTTTAGGGATAATTTCGCCGCCCTCCCAACGGTAAATGGTTTTAGCAGATACCCCAAGAATTTCTGCGGTATCTTCAATGGATAACGCTAATTCTTCGCGGAGTTCTGTAAAGCTAAGTTGAGGCACAACATATCCATGGGACAAAAATTGTCATTTTGTCTTTATTACACCCTTACTATACAACATCAAGTGATAATATCGAACATTAAAGGAACAAATATTAAGCACATTTATGTTGGGGTCTGCTTTGCTTTGACCACCGAGGCCTATGGGTTGATTTATGGCGGCGAACCTTTGGCGTTGTTCATGATCGATGGCGGGTACATGTTGGTGGGCTATGCGATGGTCGCGGCGATCTGGTCGTTCTTCGACTAAGGCTATACTGCCACCGACAACAATTGACTAAAAAGCACGGCGAGTCGCCATCAACAGCTCGCCGTTTGCTTGTGCGAGTGACAGGAGGGTTGGTCCATTATCTTGGGTTAACCGGTAAGGAATACCTAGATACGGGTTGAAAATGCACCGTCACGGCTTGTTCGGGTCTATACTTCATTAACTTTAGAACATGTTCGGCACATAAGGTCAGATTTCGGGGTTTTGCTGTCTTTTTTTTTGATAAATTTTCCAGATAATTGCATACTCAAAAAATATCGTACTTTCAATGGTATAGAGGTAATTCATTTGTATAACTTATCGTTTATTACCAAAAATTTATTGTTTTGCGATAAAAAGCACTTGATTGTTTTTCGATATTCATTTATTGATTATCGACATGGAAAGGAATTACCCAATCCATAGGCCCGTCAAGAGGCCGCCACGGTCAAACAGGAGAAAATAAAATGGCCCGCTTTGGAAATACCACATTTCAGTCGATCATCAGTGTTATCATGTATGTATCGGTTACTGCCCTCATCGGCGTTTCAATCATAGGCTCAATTACGACGGGCCTTTCGTAAGGAACGACCCAAGCCCGCCACAAGAGCGGGTCTGTATAAAACGTAAACCCCTGCCCCCCAGCACAAACAACTCGCCCGAAGCCTCCCCGCTTCGGGTTTTTTCTTTTGTCGTTGGGACGGCGTTGGGGATTTTCATCGTGGATTTAAGAAACCGTAAAACCAATATTGATGTAAAAAGTCAAATTTAATAGAAAATGTGAAAATCTCACTTAAATTAACCGATAAAGAAATCATCTTGGATATCAATGTCTAAGCGTATTATTCCAACTAGGAGCCATTGGTTTTTAGAACCATAAGTTATATTCCGCCGACTGTGTGTGCTAAACCCTAATACCAGTCCAGCTTTAAAATACTCTTCTTCGTATTTTTTCTTCAAAATTTCTATTGCCTTATCGTGACCATGTTGTTGTTCAAAACGATTGTACGCAGCAGATGTCTCCCAATCGTCATTCTCATGTCGATGCGGCTTTCCATCTTGATCTGTCCATTGTAAGGTAAATTGTATTGGGCAAATTTTTAGAGGTTGTGTTGTAGGATCAAATAATGAAAGCTGACTAGCTAACTTAGCATGTTTTCTTGTCTCATCAGTCAGTTCTTCAAGCGTTTTCTTATATGTCTAAGTTCAATTTTCTTGGGTCGCAATAGGGTCAGAGATTCGCCATTTGAGTCAGATTCAGCGAACGATGAACGTATCAAAGGGTTTAGAAAACTGGCTCTTTCTGATCTTTTTATTGAACCTATGACCACCAAAGTGTTTGCGTCAACTTTTTGGCTTTCTTTTCTTGTATCATGTCTACCAACAACGTAATCATATTTAATCCAATCCCACCGACGGAACCTTTGTCTACCCTCCAAAATTCTGAATGGAACGGGATATTGCCGTCGCCAATTGCCATCACGCCCAACTCCGGCACAACAAACTGTTTCAAAATAACTGCTCGATCTGTGCGGTTGCGCTTTTATCAAAATAAAGCACTCGTCAGTCCGTTTATGATGTTCGCTCAAATTTTCTTACTCCCAAGTGTCGAGCCTTTTTACCAACCCTGTTTTCAATTTCGTCCGTAATACATTTCCGATGACAGGTTTTGTGATCTCTTTCATAGCATAAGAGGCAAACTGATTTAAATTCGGATAATTCGACAATATGCTGGAGAGCATTCTGAGCTATTTCCGAAGATAGGACTTTTGAGTAAATTTTGTGAAATTTAGTCCATTGACCATTACGGGCTGCTTCACGTCCTTCTTTGGGATCACCAAGTCCTCTAAGATGAATATAATCAATACCTACAGCATTTAGGGCTTCTGACAATGCCGTTTTGGAGAACCTTTTTTTGCGTGATTGTGCTCTGTCTCTAACATCAATCAAAACTTCAATTCCAGCCTCTGAGACCGAAGAAATAAAATCTGACACATCTGATTTTTCATACCCGATAGTATTTAACATAAAAATCCTCAGCAATTCGTTTAATAAACATTACATATAGATTTTTGGAAAATCTTATCGACTAAATTACAGAGGATTTTATCGTCGAAACTTGATAATATCTTCGTCGCCATAGCCGATATCCAAACTTAGTCATATTGCTTGATACATACAATATGATGTTATGTTATAATTTTATTAAAATATCAAAAAATTGAAATTAGAGAACAGAACTAACGTTAAGTAAGTTACTGTACTTGGTGCTAAGTTTCTCTCGGTAGGTAAATTGTGTGTTTCGTTTTGACCATCTCGGATCAATAGCGGTTTGTTCCTGACGAGCCTCCCCAAGCACCCAGACCAAAACCGCAACACAAGCTTCTCCAGTCCCAATTTACGCTTTTGGAATAACAGTTCCGGTGATTTGGGCCAGCTGATCCTCAGGTGGAATAGCTTCGATAGATTTTGCGGCAATGTGCCAGGATGCCGCCGGGTGATGCCAAGGTATAGATTGTCCAACGAGGCCAGCATCGGCCAACATGGTATTCATTCGGTTTTGTGAATAACGGACACAATGGGGATAATGCCAGCCACCATCAGGCAAACCTTCTTCCGGGTCGCCTTGGATATAAGAGAACAAAAACAATCCATCGTCTTTTAGGGTCTTTGCTGTGGACTGAAAGAGAGTGTTCGTGAAGTCTGGGCCGGTGTGGGTAACGATGGATTGTGCAATAATAAAATCAAATTTTTGACCAAAAACAGCACAATCATAATTCTCGTTATAATCAAAATGCGGAGATTTGATTTTCAAAATATCGCGGCCCATTTCACGGTTGATCGCCTCTTTGATCAACCATGAATTCGGATCAATGCCGTAATAGTTATGGGGACGCAGAAACGGAATTAACAGCCTTCCAAGGCGCAACGCACCACAGCCAAAGTCAAGAACCCTGTGGTTTTCGCGCAAGCCCATCTGGAACAACAGCGCAAATTGTGTTGCACTCATAAAATCAAAGCGATCCGGCGGGCCAACATAAGCTCGGTAATGATCGGCTCCAGCCGATAATGTTGCCGCATCGTTGACATCTAATTCACGGGTTTTGGGCATCATTTGTTGTTTCATCCACCCAAGAATCTGCATATGAATTTGCTTTCTCACTCTCTATTTTAATACTTATTTTGTTCACAATATTTGTAGACATGATGTCCACGAATATCAATATTTATATGACAGTCACCGAAACCCTGCGTCTAAATCGCCTAAGCGTCATCAGATCTATCTTTGGGTAAATCATCTGGGCCAAGTGGGCGTGAAATATATTGTATGTGTAAAACGGCACGATACAACACCCAAGCCACCACCTGCCCAGCAAATGCTACCACGGCCCCGAACATCAGATAAGCCAATGTGTCGAAACCCTCCGTGTTCGCGATCACCACACCAGCAGCAATCGTTATGTACGCACCAAGCCACCCAAGGAAAAACGCAGTTTTCTTTGTAATCATCTTACCCCTCCTCTACCTAATAAATTACTATATCCATAAATCACAGCCAATCGTTAATCGTTAAAAAATTCGCGAAAATACCTGTTATGGCTCAAAGAGCAGATAATTTGTCCCTAGAATAATTCTTCAAACTAGCTCAATGTGTAAGCATGTCTCATATTCCTACAAAATTTCCGAAATGAGAGTTTTGTACTCACTTTTGTACACACATTGTAGAGACGGAAACCCGTCATTATAATGAAATTTGAGTCTATCAAAAATGTCGCGTTCTCCCCAAAAGAGGACATTAGGGTAGTCCGTTTTCTATCTGATATAAGTACATGTGTTGGGGGAGGTCCCTAGTGCCGAGTAAAACCCTAACCAGTAGTTTCTGGGGACACCAAACTAAATTTTTCTCTTGTATATTAGTAATTACTTATATAAGATATAACTTATAATAAGGAGCTAATTATGAATTACTCGAACGCCTTTGGCATTGAATTTAGAAATACAAGGGAAACCACACATGAAGGAACCGCTGCCCGCAGCGTCTCTGGCAGTCGGCATTATGATACGCAGGCGGATGATCTTTGGGATGCTTTGCCAATCCGGAACGTATTCCGCGCTGGTTCCTTCCTATTAGCGGCGATCTTTGTCTTGGCGGACGGTATCAACTTAAAGATCATGCAGGCGGTAAGATCACGCGATGCGACCCCACCAGTGCGCTTGATGCTACTTGGGAATGTGGAGATAATACGAGTTGGATCATGGTCAGACTTGTATCAGAGAATGACGGTGTGAGATTAACGATTGAACATGTCATGCTCAAGGATGATGAAGGTGAAGCTCATTGGAAAATCTATGGACCAGGCGCTACAGGTATCGGCTGGGAGCTTTCTTTTCTCGCACTCGATTATCATTTAACCAATAACGGCACCGCGATTGTTCCAAAGGAAAACGAAGCATGGACAGTATCCGCAAACGGAAAAGCATTTATTCGGAAATCTGCTAAAAGCTGGGGAGACGCACACATTGCATCGGGAGAGTCGGAAGTTATTGCTCGAAATATGGCAGAATCAACCGCCAAATTTTATACAGGTGAATGATGCACGCTTTTGATGTTTTAGGTGATCCAGTTCGCCGCCGCGTACTCGAACTTTTGTCGGTGGAAGACATGTCATCAGGTGCGATTGTTGACGTAGTGAGTTCGGAGTTTGGCATTAGTCAACCGGGTGTTTCACAGCACCTAAAAATTTTACGTGATAATGGATTTGCAAATGTAACAATTGATGGAGCACGCCGAGTGTATGCGCTTCACACGTCCGGCTTGGAGGAGATTGATATGTGGCTTGCTCCCTTTCGGAATTTTTGGACGCCCAAGTTTGAAGCACTAGCAACAGAAGTTGCGCGCGGGAAACGCAAACGGCAATAGCCATCTACCATAACGCTGGCTCTTGCCACTTGCGGGATGGCTCTTTTTGCCGCCAAAGCAGACGCAACTGGGCAGTAAAAAAAAAACCATATTGTAAATAGGAGACGGTTTCCTGTCTCTATTCCTGCACGTCAAAACCTGGTAAACTGGTGCGGTCGAGAAGTTATCAGGTTCGTTTCCTTGTTAGAGCATGTTAAATTATTTTCCTAAATATATCAATACCTTATTCCACTGGAGCAAAAATAATTGCATCTTTTTGTGCACAAATCTGTACACGGAAAACATAGGCACTACCTTATTATCTCAGAATTTGCCGTTATCGTTTTTCCACTCGACACGAGGTGCGACTTTTTCAGTGGTGTCCCAGTGTTCTACTACTTTACCATTTGCCAGCCGAAAAAGATCATAGAAAGCGGAATGAACGCCGTCATAATTTCCTTCGCTGACACAGAGCACGAAGCTTCCTTCGGCCAGAATACGATGGACACGATGGTAGTCGATCAATCTGTCGCCCTGGTTATCGGCTTCCAGCGCAGATCGTAGGGTGGATACGCTGTCTGCGAGACGCGGGTTGTGTTCGGCATAATTATCCTCATCAATAAAATCCGTCAGGCGATTAAGCTGGCCATCGACAAGTACGGTTTCAACGAAGGAGCGAACGAGGGCGCGGTTGCTTTCCGTCAGATCGTGATCGGTGGTCTCGGTCGGCCCGTCCACCATATCTCGGCCCGACAGGTTAGGTTCCTGCCTTTCTTGAATGTTGTCCCAGTGCTCAATCGCCTGCCCATCCTCAAATCTAAACACTTCAAAACAAATTTTCCGGCTGGCGAAATCGTATTCCATATGGGCGAAGACAAAATCACCGTCTTCGAAAACCCGAACCATATTCACACGAGGTTCAGTTTTAGACAGCCGTTTAAAGAGTGCGACCAAACCCTCACTGCCCTCATGGGTCTGAGGATTATGCTGAATGTATCTGGCCTCATTGACCACAGCCA
>JAESUG010000063.1 GCA_016763185.1 Robiginitomaculum sp.
CCTTCTATCATTACCAGGGCATCTGCGCCCAAAACATTACGCTGTTCCGCTTCCTGCAGTAATTCTAACAATTGCTGTCGGTCCTTTGGCTCGCCACTTAGAGCCTGGCTCAATTTCTCTAACCAAGACCGAGAACTTGAGCCATTACTAGATCCTTCCGACATAATGACTGCTTTCACCTATTGCGCTAGCGTACTAGCAAAAATTTTATTCGTAAGGATTGGCAAAACCAAGCCCTTGCATAACCTCTATTTCCAAACCTTCCATTTGCTGTGCCTGCTCATCAGCTTGATGATCAAAACCTAACAAATGCAACACGCCATGCACTACCATATGCGCCCAATGTGCATCGCGTGGTTTATCTTGTGTCTGCGACTCAACTGCAACCACTTCGGCACAAATGACCAGGTCACCCAATATACGCGGCATCACATACTCTGGTACACCGAGAGAAAATGACAATACATTGGTTGGCGTATTTTTATCACGATACTCTTTATTTAAATCCTGGCTTTCACTTTCATCAACAATACGAATAGACAATTCAGCTTCATCAATAGCTTGCTTGCGCAAAACCGCGCCCACCCATACCACAAATAATTCTTTGCTAGGCACATACACATTATCGGCTAAACTACTGCTTAACTGTATTTCGACCGGCATAACTATGCGTCGTCTACAGCCTCATATTTTGCTGCCTCAATGCTGTCATATGATTCATAGGCATTAACGATACGTTGCACGAGAGGGTGGCGAACCACATCACGCGCCTCAAACTGAGTAAAACTAATACCTTCAATATTACGCAATATTTTTGCTACGTGGCGCAAACCAGAATGTTGCCCACGCGGTAAATCAACTTGGCTGACATCGCCATTAATGACCGCTTTCGAACCAAAACCAATGCGCGTTAGGAACATGCGCATTTGCTCTCTGGTGGTATTTTGCGCTTCATCGAGAATCACAAATGCTTCACTTAAGGTGCGGCCACGCATATAAGCCAGCGGCGCCACTTCAATTACATTGCGCTCCATCAGCTTTGTTACACGCTCATTACCCAACATTTCATACAAGGCATCATAAAGTGGTCGCAAATAAGGGTCGATTTTTTGTGCCAGATCGCCCGGCAAAAAACCGAGTCGTTCACCCGCCTCAACGGCGGGGCGCACTAGTATAATACGTTGCACTAGCTGCTTATCAAGCGCATCAACTGCGCAAGCTACGGCAAGATATGTCTTGCCTGTTCCTGCAGGGCCAATACCAAAGTTAATATCGTGGTTAGCAATCGCATTCAGATAAGATTGTTGGTTGACACCAATCGCTTTAATGATGCCACCACGGGTTTTAATTGGTATCACCTTAGCCGTAGCCGCTCTCGCCTCATCACTCATCGTTACTTCAATACCTGCTTTTTGCAAAGCAAAATGGACTTCAATTGCGTTAATACCACTGTTTTTTGTATCTTCATATAAATCATTAAGCACAACACGCGCCAATTGAATCGATTGCTCCTCGCCATGCAGCCAAAAATGATTGCCGCGGTTTTTGATCTCCATACCCAGCGATTGTTCAATCTTGCGTAAATGCTCGTCAAATTGACCGCAAAGCTTAGCAAGACGCTCATTATTTTGGGGTTCTAAAACAAGTTCGGATGGTTTTATAGCGGTGCTCACTCAATTCAGCTTAGGCGCAAACTGCTTCAGTATTATGGCTCGCCTCTAACACTAAACGTCCACGCAATGAATTAGGCAGTGCCTCGGTAATATCCACATGCGCAAAATGACCAATCAAGCTGGCGGGGCCAGCAAAATTAACCACGCGATTATTTTCAGTACGACCGGCCAGAATATTAACATCTCGCCTGGAGGGACGATCAACCAACACGCGTTGGCGCGTGCCGACCATAGACTGGCTAATGGCCTCGGCCATTTCGCATATGCGCTGCTGTAGACGCAACAGGCGCTGCTGTTTCACTTTCATGCTGACATCATCAGGAAAATTCGCTGCCGGTGTGCCAGGCCTGGCGCTATAGATGAAGCTAAACGAGTGATCGAAACCAATCTCTTCGATTAGCTTCATTGTTTGTTCAAAATCAGCGTCGGTTTCACCGGGGAAGCCAATAATAAAGTCTGATGACAGGCTAAGGTCTGGTCTTGCTTGACGTATACGACGAATTTTTGATTTGTATTCCAGCGCCGTATGCCCGCGTTTCATCAATGCCAAAATTCTATCTGCGCCACTTTGCACAGGTAGATGTAAATGACTAACCAGTTTTGGCACCTCAGCAAAGGCCTGTACCAGGCTATCGGAGAATTCAACCGGGTGTGACGTGGTAAAGCGAATGCGCTCTATACTTTCAAGCTCGGCAATATAGGTGATGAGTAGCGCTAAATCAGCTTCATCACCGTCGGCCATTGGGCCACGATAGGCGTTTACATTTTGACCTAGCAGGTTGATTTCACACACGCCCTGCTCAGCTAATAGACCAACCTCAGCCAACACCTCTTCAAAGGGACGGCTAACTTCTTCGCCACGGGTATAGGGTACGACACAAAATGTGCAGTATTTACTGCAACCTTCCATGATAGAAACAAAGGCACTTGGCCCATCTGCTCGTGGCGCAGGCAGATGATCAAATTTCTCAATTTCGGGAAAACTGATATCGACGACCGGCTTGCGTGTCTTGCGTACCTCGTCAATCATCGCCGGCAAACGGTGCAAGGTCTGCGGTCCAAACACCATGTCAACGTAGGGCGCTCGCTCGCGTATCCCTTCACCCTCCTGGCTGGCGACACAACCACCCACGCCAATGATGAGATCTGGCCGCTTCAGCTTTAGCTTGCGCCAACGCCCTAGTGCAGAAAATACTTTTTCCTGAGCCTTTTCACGAATAGAGCAGGTATTGAGTAACAGCACATCGGCTTCATCAGGCAAAGTGGTCACTTCCAGCCCGTGCGACTCATTCAACAACTCCACCATACGCGAGGAATCGTATTCGTTCATTTGGCAACCGTGCGTTTGAATAAATAACTTAGGATTCATGAAAGTCAGGTGGGAGGAAAAGTATTAAGCTACACGTTTTAGCATGAGATTTCCAGTATCTAAGAAACCTAAGATATAGAAATCAGAGAGCTGGCGACTCGGTGCGTCGAGTCGCCAGCCACAGCGCACAGATCAGTCGTAGAGGCTAATCGTAGTCTGGAGTAGATCTGATTTTATGGATACTCAGGTCAGCACCCTGAATTTCATCGGACTCAGACAGGCGAATACCGATGATCATTTTGATAATGCCGTAAATAATAAAGCCACCAACAAAGGCAATCACCACGCCCATCACTGTGCCAAAAATCTGCGCGCCCATGGTCACGCCACCTAAGCCGCCCAAAGCCTCTGCGCCGAAGATACCACAAGCGATACCACCCCATACCCCGCATAGACCATGTAAAGGCCAAACACCGAGCACATCGTCAATTTTCCATTTATTTTGCGCCAGCGTAAACGTCCACACAAACAGCGCACCAGCGATCAAGCCAATAACCAGGCCGCCAATAGGATGCACAATGTCCGATCCTGCACAGATCGCCACTAAACCCGCCAACGGGCCATTATGGACAAACCCCGGGTCATTCTTGCCGACGAATAAAGCACCCAGAATCCCGCCAACCATGGCCATTAATGAGTTAATCGCCACCAACCCACTGACACCTTCAACACTTTGTGCAGACATTACATTAAAACCGAACCAGCCTATGGTCAGCACCCAGGCACCCAGCGCAAGAAACGGGATACTTGAGGGTGGGTGCGCGGCCATACCGCCATCAGCACGATAACGACCATGGCGTGCGCCCAGCAACAATACCGCCGCCAAGGCGATCCAGCCACCGACAGCGTGGACGACTATCGAACCGGCAAAATCATGAAAAGGCGCGCCAAACGTGGCTTCTATCCAATCCTGAACGCCATAATTGCCGTTCCACACCATCCCCTCAAAGAACGGATAGAGCAGTGCAACAATTAAAAATGACGCCAATAATTGTGGATAAAAACGTGCGCGCTCGGCGATACCGCCTGAAATAATGGCTGGAATCGCTGCGGCAAAGGTTAATAAAAAGAAGAACTTAACTAACTCAAAACCATTCATTTCAGCCAGTGCTTCAGCACTTCTGAAAAAATCAAAACCGTAAGCAATCAAGCTGTAACCGATAAAAAAGTAGGCAATGGTCGATATGGCAAAATCGCCAATAATTTTGACCAAGGCATTCACTTGATTCTTTTTGCGTACCGTCCCAACTTCAAGGAAGGCAAAACCAGCGTGCATCGCCAACACCATAATGGCGCCTAGCAAGACAAAAAGTACGTCACTACCCGATTGAAGCGCTTCCATAAATTCCCCCGTATACGCGTTTTTAGTTTATTTGAGGCAGTTGAGTCCGGCGTTGCCTCAGCTTAATGATTTGACACACCAAATTAGTGCTAATAATTGAATTTGGTGCGCCGGAATCATAGCATGGGGGTATCATTTTCGCGAAGCGCACGCCGCGAGCTAGAACGTAGCGCTTCTAACATTTTTGCCAACATTTACCGCCGCATTGGGCTTGGCGTATTTCATTTTTCCGCTGACTTGAATAACACTGACTGAAAACCTTGCAACATACCGAATACCTTACTTAAAATACAGGCAGACATTACCACTGAATTTATCGATGACCAGCCAAGCAACACTCTTCGGGCGTTATATCAAAGACTTGCCAACCGGTAAGCTAGAATGGATTGGCCTGCGCCCAGCACGAAAAGAGCCCATGCAGTGTGTAACCGAAGCCAATGCCATTGCCAAACTCGGCCTAGAAGGCGATCGCCGTTGTAACGCCACCCCCGGCTCTGCGCGACAAATCACCCTCATCAGTGCTGAACAAATAAAGCTTGTTGCCAGCTTACTCAAACGCGACAGCATCGACCCAGCCTTATTACGCCGCAATCTCGTCGTCTCAGGTCTCAACCTAAATGCGCTGCACCACCAACGTTTTCGCATTGGCGAAGCAGAATTTGAAGCGACTGCGCAATGCCACCCTTGTTCGCGTATGGATCAAGCTCTGGGTAAAGGCGGTTGCGCCGCCATGTTAGGTCATGGCGGCCTCTGCGCAAAAATAGTAGTCGGCGGGAAAATAAAAGTTGGTGATGCGCTTATTCCTCTAGAGCAGCCAAGCTAAGCCATACAAATCCAATAATACTCCGCCCACCCTTTTCAAAAATCCTACATCAATTCATTTCTTGCTAGAATCTCCACCTAATTTCTAAACTAGCTACCACAACATATGTCTCGCTTCGATTCGATTATTATCGGTGGTGGTGCCGCCGGGCTCATGTGCGCCATCACTGCTGCACAACGCGGTAAAAAAATATTACTGTTAGAGCGCTCCAATAAAGTTGGCAAAAAGATTCTTATGTCAGGTGGCGGGCGCTGTAACTTCACCAACCTCTTTGTTGAAGCCGATAATTTTCTTTGCCAAAACCCCCATTTTTGCAAGTCGGCCTTAAGTCAATACACACAATGGGACTTTCTCGCCTTAGTAGAAAAACACAATATTTCCTACCATGAAAAAACACTGGGCCAACTATTTTGTGATCGCACATCAAAAGACATCCTTAATATGCTGCTTGCTGAATGTGATAGCACCAATGTCATAATAAAAACCAATATCCATATCACTGACGTGATTCACCGCGACAATGCCTTTCACGTCAACACCGCAAACGGGCAATACATTTGCAACACACTCGTTGTCGCTAGCGGCGGGCTTAGCATCCCCTCACTTGGTGGCTCAGGCTACGGCTATCAACTTGCCAAACAATTTAATATCCCCTGTCTTGAAACAGCCGCTGCATTAGTGCCCTTCACTTTTAGCGATCAGTACAAACCCATTTTTGCAGAGCTCTCTGGGCTGTCAGTTGATGTGGAAGTCACCACAAGTGACACCCACTTTCGTGAAGCATTACTATTCACCCATCGCGGCCTAAGCGGCCCAGCCATATTGCAAATCTCCAGCTATTGGCACCGTGGTGAAGATATCAGCATCAATTTATTGCCCAATGATTGCGCCAAAGGGCTATTGATCCAACTCAAACACACACGAGCAAAAAACGTGTTACGTAGCCAACTCAATCAGCACCTACCCAAAGCCTTAGTGCTACAACTTGAAAAATTATGGTGGCCAGAAAGCGCAGAACTACCCTTAGCAGAATGGAGCGATCAATCGCTAAAAGATATTGCAAACAAGCTTAATAGCTGGTCACTACGTCCCGCCGGGACAGAAGGTTACCGAACCGCCGAAGTCACTATCGGTGGTGTAAACACGGATTACCTGTCATCACAAACTATGGAAGTAAAAACTCAAAAGGGATTATATTTTGTTGGTGAAGCGGTTGACGTCACCGGGCATCTCGGTGGTTTTAATTTTCAGTGGGCGTGGTCGTCAGGGTATGTGGCAGGGATGAATATATAATGGGAGTCCTCGTTCGTCATTCCCGTGCAAACGGAGATTCAAGTGTTTTTATCAACCAGTATTTTTCGCCTTCCTGGCGAGTTATTTTTATGACTAACGCTTGAGATAACGCGACGTGCTTTTTGCGATCGTCGTTAATTAACTTGTTATACCTATTTTCTAGTTTCAGCCTTGCTGTAGACTATGCCGCGTTCTCTTTTGCCAACAGCGATAACGTATATAACAATCTCACTATCATTTACCTCATAGACTAAACGATAGCCAACTGAACGAAGTTTTATTTTATATGCATCCTTAAACCCACGTAACTGGCTGGCTTTATTACGTGGGTTTTGCATCCTTTCTTTAAGTTTTCTCTTAAATTGCTTTTGAATTGGTGGGGCTAATTTTTTCCATTCTTTTAATGCACTAGGTAAGAATTTGAGTTTATAGCTCATCAATATCTACGTCTATTGCTTTTCCTTTTTCGCTAGCACGATCTGTAATTATTTGTGCAAGCTCAGAATCTTCTAATTTATCCATAAGCCATTCATATGTTTCTGCTGGGATTAAATAGGCAGTAGGTACATTATGATTAAGAATGGCGATAGGGGACCCTTCAGCTTCATTTAGTAAGGCTGTGGGGTTTTTCTTTAGTTCTGAGATACTTGCTGAACAGCTTGAAAGCACTTGTTTCATGGTATGAGCCTACTGTTTAATTAAAACCTATATTTAGACCTAAATATAGCTCTTTTTTCAATTTGGCGCAAGCGTGTGTATTTTGGTGTTTTTAAGGTATAACGCTTCGCTCAGCAGAATTTATCGCTGGGTGGGTTTTGTAGTGTAGCGAGATGCACAAAAGCCCTACCGTGTTAAATATCCGACTGGAACGACTTGCAAGCAAGGGAAAGGGGCAGGTCTTTAATTTTTGATGACTGAGAAGCCTCGTCGCAGCAAAGCAGTTATCATAAACCAAAAACCTGACCCTGTTACTTGGCTTGGTTACTTCCTAAAGAGATCTGATTCCTTTACTTCTTATTCCTTGTTAGGCAATTTTTATAAAATCCCCCCTATTCCACCGAATATACCACCTAAAACTACAGAGAATATTCCTCCAATAATTGCTAATATAATGAATGCTGGAATAGAGGCTATTGCCGCCTTAACCATAAAAACTACCATTGATAAAAATGGCATCTTCACATCTACAATTATAACCTCGTTTATTTCGTTATTATCCATTCTATTCTCCTTTTTTCATTAGATTAACTTTTTATTGCAATTTCTTCGAAACCCATCTGGCGTTTAACTTTAAAGAAAAGGGGCCTGACCTCTTTTATGCCTTTTGTAAACGGAGATCCAAGTGTTTTGATCAGCCAATATTTTTCGCCTTCTTGGCGAATTATTTTTATGACTAACGCCATGCCCAGAGACAAGCAAAAGGGATGATTTTTTGTGTAATATGGAGCTTGCGGCACACACAAAAAATGGCGCTTTTGACTGTCTGCTGGAGTATTTTGTTATGTATGTTTATTTTTGGAAAAATACTTGACACCTTCAAGCCGCTCAAAGTCACCATCTTGCGTCCAAACCAACGCATCAAATTTTTGTGCTGTTGCATAGATTATGCTATCTGCCAGCGGCAACTTATACTCAATGCCATAATGTGCCGCGTGAATAGCCAGCGAAGCATCTAGCGGCACAACTTTGCCTTGTTCCATATGAGCGATACATTCCAGCGCTAAACCTTCACCACGCTGCCGAAAAACACACTTAAAAACTTCGGTAATTGTGATGCTCGGGACAATCAGCTTTTCAAGGTTTTCGATTGGCCGAGAGAATGATGCTGCATTAGCATCACCAGAAAAATAAGATAACCAAGCAGAAGAATCTACAACATTCATATACGATCGTCATCCCTCTCAACATCAGTATCAATCCCTTTAAGAAGCCCCCTCATCTTTTTCATTGGCCTTATAGGAATTAACTCAATACGATTGCGATACGTAAGCATTTGTATCTTTTGCCCAGATACGATTCCCATTGTTTCTCTGACTTCCTTTGGGATAACCACTTGAAACTTAGGGGAAACTGTTACAGCTAACATGTTAATACCTCATCGATACATGATAGGTATTACTATACCTCTATCGATCACACATATCAAACACATAACGAACCCCATAACCGGAAATTTGCTGTGTGGGTTTTGTGCTAGTCTTTTTCAGCACAAAAATCACGTGCTGCAGGGTCCACGTGCTGCAGTGCTGCAGCAGTGCTCTGCAGGGTCATGATTGCTCTGCAGGGTCATTGCTCTGCAGGGTCAGGTCTTTGATTTTTAATGATTGCATTGCTCTGCAGGGTCAGGTCTTTGATTTTTAATGATTGAGAAGCCTCGTCGTAGCAAGGCCGTTATCATAAATTAAAGACCTGACCCTGTTATTCTGTTCGTATTCGTGCTGTTATTCGCTGTTATTCGACCCTGTTATTCTGTTATTCTTTCTTAATTTCATTTTCTTTTAATTGTTGGCGATAACTTTTAACAACTAACACTAAAATTTCTTTTTGTTTTATTTTATATATTACTCTGTAGTTTCCCTGCACAATCTCTCGTATTTCCTTTCTATTTATTTCTGATACAACTCGCCCACTCTCAGGATGCTCCGACAATAATTCTACTGAATTAAATATTTTTTCAGCCCATTGTATAGCTACTGCTGATTTGTCTAGAGCGATATATGCGGCAATATCTCGAACTTGATCTACCGCTAAAGGAGACCAGGTTATTTTCAATCTTTTATGCTCTTCATCACCATGGTTTTTGCATCCTTATGCGATATCCCTCTGCCTTCATTAATTTGTGTTTCTGCTTTATACAAATTTTCTAGAAGTTCTAATCGCATTTGCAGATTTTCAAATTCTTCGACGTCTGCCAAAATAGCAACACCTTTTCCATGCTGCGTTATAAGTAAAGGTCTTTTAGTTTCAGTAACTTGCTGTATGTAAGAGCTGACACCAGCTCTAAATTCAGATAGGGGGCGGACGTCTTCTTTGAGATTTATTGGTTGCATGGCGCAATGCCTTATTTGTACATAATAACGTACAATTTAGCACATGTTTGAGTAAAATGCTACTTTCTCCTTTTTAGGTCATAAACGTCGTTCTTAACCGGCAGACTTCCGCGTTGAAGCACCTTGTTATGCCTGTTTTTTGATTCGTTCCTCAAGCGGTACACTCACTGACAACTCTCGGAGCCTTTTGACTGGGAAAGATAATAGGTATTTTCCAAAACCTTTTCGGTGACCATATTCACCTGCAATTATATTTCCTGGGCCATTAAATATTTCTTCGTATGTTCCGTCTTCATTTATTTTAATACCTAAGTAGTAATCCGAAACTTTTTTGAATGTTAGTGATTCTTTGAATGTTGCCTTAATTTGAACTTTTTTCCCACACGGTGTTTCACCATCATAATCCTTCGCCAATCCTTCATACAAAGTTAGGTCATAATCACGTTGAACTATGGCTTCGCCTATATCACCGACTAAACGACCATCAATAGTAAACTCTTTGGTTGGCAATGCTTCTTTTAATTGCTTGATGCCAGAAAATATTTTCTGTAATGAATCTTTGATTACTTCATGTGCTGGCATGGCATTCCTTATAGGGCATAACAGTTTATTATACGGAATGCCCATATATAGACTCTTTTACTCTATGTAGACACTTATAACTCATAGCTTGAATCAACATCCTGGCATGCATCAGCAGCGCCTTTAACCACTCTATTTAGCAACCCTAATTTTGTGCCACACTATAAGTTGTAATCCATAGCTTGAGTTGCTTGCTCCAACGCGCTCCAGCGCTTTTGACTTTGAGACGCAGATCAGCTTCGGCATAGTCTACCCGTAACGCCACAGGCTTATCTCTACTGATATTTTTAGCCGTGCTACCGAATTCGGCACGACGGTCAACGACTATTTCGACGGTCGTTAGCAGGCTACGAGAGACAGTGTCCCGGCGATAACGGACGGCAATCAAATGATCGCCCCATTCACGCTGGCATTTTTTCGTCCCTTTGCTTCCTGCATTCATTGTTTTTTATGACTTCCATGTCTCAATCCTTTGTTAGCTCTGAAAAATCACTTTAGCAAGTGTAGATACAATTCAGCCATGTGCAAATCAAACATGCCACGACCCAATGTAATGTTTTCAGCAGCCGCGTATTGCTGTCAGTGCGCTACGAGAGCAAGGGCTGTTGAGTGCCTAGCGGGCGAGAGTTCTGCTGGTGCTAGAGGGAGTTAAAACGCTTGCTTACTTTTAGTCTCATACACTCTCGTCCGTAATATATTTTGGCGAAAAATAATAAGGGGAAAAGCAACTGAATATATATGGATTCCCTTCTCCAAGGGAATGACGGGGCGATAGGGGGGAGGGAATGACGGGGCGATAGGGGCAAGGGAATGATGGGGTGATAGGGGCAAGGGAATGATGGGGTGATAGATTCCTGCCTTCGCAGGAATGACAAGAAATATGCAGGCATGACGAAAATAAGAAAACAAAGCGATGGTGGCTATGGGTGGACTTGAACCACCGACCCCAGCATTATGAATGCTGTGCTCTAACCAGCTGAGCTACATAGCCATATAAAAGAGGAGCAATTCTGGCGTTTTACGGCCAATTTGTCAACCTCATCGTGTCGAGGATAGCCGCGCTATCCTTAATCATCACACATTAAATCGAAATAACATCACATCGCCGTCCTGGACGACGTAATCTTTGCCTTCCAAGCGCCATTTTCCCGCATCTTTGGCACCAGCCTCACCGTTAAATTCCATGAAATCAGCATAACCAATGACTTCGGCACGGATAAAGCCCTTCTCGAAATCGGTATGAATCACAGCTGCTGCTTGAGGTGCTAAGGCACCCTGCTTCACTGTCCAGGCACGTGCCTCTTTGGGTCCGCACGTGAAATACGTCTGCAGGCCTAATAACGCATAACCGGCATGAATCACGCGATCGAGACCGGGCTCGTCTAATTCGAGGCTATCTAAAAAATCTTTTTGCTCTTCGGCATCCAGTTCGGCAATTTCAGATTCGATAGCAGCACAGACAGCAACCACTTTTGAACCTTCGGCGTCAGCAAACGCCTGAACACGCTCTAAGTATTCATTGCCTTGTAAGCCTGCCTCATCCACATTCGCTACATACAGCGTTGGCTTCAGTGTTAATAAATGTAAATCGTGTAACACCTTGCGTTCGTCTTCATCCAAATCCAGTTGGCGTACCACCTGCCCTGCATCGAGATGGTCTCTTACTCTTTGAAACAAGGCTTGCTTTGGCTTCGCTTCTTTATCGCCACGCTTAATCTCTTTCTCTAGTTTATGCAGTGCTTTGTCAACAGATTCAAGGTCAGCTAATGCCAACTCTGTATTAATGACTTCGATATCTTCGATCGGGTTTACTTTGCCTGCAACGTGGACCACGTCATCATTTTCAAAACAGCGCACCACATGGGCAATAGCGTGTGTTTCACGAATATTTGCCAAGAATTTATTACCCAGCCCTTCACCTTGGGCGGCACCGGCTACTAAGCCTGCAATATCCACAAAATGCATGACCGCAGGAATCACTTCTTTTGATTTACCGATGACAGCAATGTTATTGAGGCGCGCATCCGGCACGGGCACCACACCGACGTTAGGCTCAATCGTGCAAAAAGGATAATTCGACGCATCGATACCGGCCTTAGTGAGCGCGTTGAATAAAGTTGACTTGCCTACGTTGGGTAACCCAACAATACCGCATTTAAATCCCATGTTGACACCTCATTCGCTATGCAACCAATGCATTGCTTTCTCAAATTCACCCGCCACTAAATCATCCATCACTCGCAGCCCTTCATCGATCGCACGTTGAATCTTATCTTTATCTGATTTGCTCGGCTCACCCAGCACATAGGGCGTTACTTTATGCCGATCACCTGGATGTCCGATACCGATACGCAGGCGGTAATAGTCCGGCGTCGTTAAATGAGCAGCGACATCACGCAATCCATTGTGCCCACCGTGACCTCCTCCTTTTTTAAGGCGAATCACCCCGGGGTCAAAATCTAATTCATCATGAATCACTAACACTTGCTCCGGCATCAGCTTATAAAACTGCACCATAGCGCGCACTGCGCGACCACTTTCATTCATAAACGTGGTAGGTTCTAACAAGCGACATTGCACACTATCAATTGAACAGGTTGCCGCCATACCATGAAATTTACTTTCGGCGCTCAGTGCCGCTTGATGTTGGCGTGCTAACTCATGAAGAAACCACGCGCCAACATTATGACGCGTGTTTGCATATTGTTTACCAGGATTTGCGAGACCAACGATTAGTCGGATACCGGCCATGCTCTAATTCCATTAGTCGTCAGCTTTTGCCTCAGCATCACCCGCTGCTTTATCACCCTCAGCTGCACCTTCTACGCTTGATGCTTCAGCTTCTGCTGCATCCGCTGCTTCGTCTGCTTTACTCACTTTAGGTAACGCAATGCTAATGATCGGCTGATCATGTGATTCATCAACGTCATGAGCGAACTCAACCCCACTTGGCAACTTAACATCTGTTAAATGCAAGGAATGATCAAGTGCAAGACCTGTAATATCAACTTCGATAAATTGCGGTAAATTCGCAGGAAGACATTTGATTTCCACGTCCGTCATTAATTTTGAAATAACGCCGCCTTCTTTAACGCCAACGCATTCTTCTTCACCGAGGTAATGCAATGGAATACGCATCGTTAATTTTTCATTCGCTTTAACACGCAAAAAATCAACATGCTCCACCTTAGGCTTAAACACATGGCGCTGCACGGCTTTAAGAACGACTGTCTCAGTCTTTCCATCATCCAGTTTCACATCTAAAATGTGTGTGTGGAATGCCTCTTTATTTAAGGCATGCATTATTGCATCGTGCTCAAGGGTAATCATGGTAGGCTCTTTATCCGCCCCATAAATGACACCAGGCACAAAACCCGAACGACGCATACGACGCGCTTCAGCTTTACCCGTAGTATTACGAACCTGTACATTAAACTCAAATCCAGTCGACATTGACCTGCTCCGAAAAAGTTAAAAATCTGAAAGATCAGGCATTTTACCCTGTCTGTAAAAAATTACCAGTAATTTATATCAAGATCTCTCGTAAATTAGCCACTCAAACTGTCCACCTGTAAAAAAGAATGGGGTTAACGTCAGGGTCACGCTAGAATGTGCGCGTTTTAAACTCACGACAACCCATTGAAATGTTTAAAAAAATTACAATATTAGGTGTAATGCTTGGAATTTGTGTGCTCTTGTCTGGCTGTGCCGGCACGTACCAGCCCATCAACCCCATTCAATCAGATCAGACCATTAATCGCCAACTTAACCGTCCAGCCACGCTGATTTGGGCACCCGGCTCCATGACCACCCAAGATGGAATAGTGTGTCATCTGTGTTTGCCACAGTAACAACATCAGGTGATACTCAGCACAATTCTGCAGTGAACATTGCCGCCCCCACCAGAAAGGGATAGCAAAAAAAAGGGCCTCATAAGAGGCCCTTTCTTCAACATCAGTTTCAGTCGTTAAAACAAACCAGAAATCGATGTTGCGATATCATGCTCAAGCTTAGGTTGTGCTTCAGCAAACTTAAGATTCACTTTATCGGCAGTCACGGCAATACGTGTTTTATACACTTTATGTCCATGACGCGCTGCTAATTTTTTCTCGGTAATCTTTAAATCAACAACACCTGCAAAATGCACATCTTGCACCAAGTTATCAGCAACCGTACCGACAATAGCACCGGCTAAGCCCGCACCAACTATACCCGCACCACTGGCATCACCTATGGCTGCAAGTGCAACACCGGCACCGCCACCTTCTAATGCACCGCCGTAACCCATGCCCATCATTTCATTGGCAGCGGTTCGGCTCGCACGACCAACGCGTAACACGTTGACTTGTAACACATAATGCGCCACAGTAGGGTCTTGTTTAATACGGTAGCCTTTCGCAAGCAAATCACTTGTTAGCTCCGGCATTAGGTCAAAACTCGCTTTGTCCGTTGTGTTATGTACCTGCACAAACACGGTTTTTTCACGTTGCGGCACAGGATCCAAGAAAATACTCTTACTCATAAGCGCTTGTGTTTGCAAATTACGGTGTTTAATTGCCGTACCGATCGCTGCACAACCACTTAAAAGAACGGCGCATGACGCCAACGCACTGATTAATAATACTTTTTTATACACTACATTACCCCTAGATAAATTGAACTGCAGTGTAGCATAAAATGGGGATATTGCTCAAGTATTGCTCAGTCATTACTCAGAAAACATCGAACTGACTGAATGGTTCTTTTCAATGCGTGATATTGTCTCTGCTATCAAACGGCTTAACGACACAGGGCGTACTTTACCAGACTCGATGGCAGCGCGAGATAATGGGATGGTATCGCCCACTATAATTTCTTTTAGATGTGACTTGCTGATATTTTCAATCGCCTCACCCGACAACACGGGATGCGTACAATACGCCATAACACATTTCGCGCCTTTCTCATGCAACGCTGCCGCTGCCGCGCAAAGTGTACCGGCCGTATCGATAATATCATCAACGATGACACAATCACGCCCTTCGACATCACCAATCACGTTCATTACCTCAGATTGGTTAGCACGTTGACGTCGTTTATCGACGATCGCTAAATCACTATCATTGAGCTGTTTCGCAATGGCTCGTGCACGTACAACACCGCCCACATCAGGCGAGACAACGGTTAAATTAGGATATTTTTCAAGCAAATGGTCATTGGATAAAATTTCGCCACTCGCATAAATATTATCGACCGGGATATAAAAGAAGCCCTGGATCTGATCAGCATGCAAATCCACTGTAATTAAACGGTTAATGCCCACACCTTGCATCATGTCCG
>JAESUG010000064.1 GCA_016763185.1 Robiginitomaculum sp.
ATAAAAAATATATACATGAGTGGTAATAAAACAGCTCTCAATTATAACTCTCCAATTTAATAACAAGAAGCGTACGCAAGAACATAAGGCCTAAATGGTAGTGATGGTTGAATATATTTTAGGGAAAGAAACAACCGCTAAGCTCAAAAGAAGAAAGTATACAGCAGAAGAAACAACCGCATACCTTCTTGTTAAAATGGCCTTAAGCGCCAAAAGGTTTGTGGCGATCAACAAGCCGGAGAAACACAAATACCACAATTCAAACTGTGACTTATGGAGTGCCTGAATTACAAGAATCAATGATACCGCAAAGGATATTGCAAAACTTACAGCAGCAGCAGGGATCACGAGAACGATGACTGCAGCTTGATCAAGCTGCAGTTTTATAAAGACATCATTTATATTGTAATGAATTTGGAACATGTAAAGCTCTGGAAGGCTAGTTTATGTGTGTGTTATTGATGTTACTATCGAACCAAAACAAAAGCCTGTTACTTGGCAGGGCCAACTCCAGGTACCATACCTGCTTGAATTAACACATCCCCGACAACTCTACCAGCTTCATAACCGGATTTTAAAGCCACGGCTGCGGCAGCAACAACAAAAATTACAAATATAAAACCTCCGTTTACTTCATCAGTTTCTATATCTTTCAATTCACGCATCTCTCATACTCCTTCTATTCAATTAAATTGGAAATTATTACTCAGCTGCTTCGTTGACCTTTGAGGCGACCCCCGCCGTAAACCCAATTAGCGCTAAATCAATAAGAACAACTGCGATAATGAAGGGAATAATTCCACCTCCAACCTCATCAATTTCCTGAATTGATAATTCTCTCACACCCATATCACGGGTTAATGTAGCTGACATATTTTATCTCCAAGTTAAAATTAAAATCACATACGCATACTAAAGTGAAAGTTGAACCAAATAGAAATGCCCGTCAAGAGGGTGGGGATTACATGAAGATCAACAATTTGTGATGTGTTTCATTTTCTATTGCGAATACAAATCCTGGTCACACTCCCCTTATGGATGCACCCTTAACCTCAAACACCTTGTCAGCCCGCTCAATCAAGGCGGGGCGATGGGCGACAATGATACGGGTGATTGGCATTTGCGCAATCAGATCAGCGATCTGGTTTTCGGTTTCAGGGTCAAGATTGGCTGTACCTTCATCGAGCATAAGAATTTTGGGTTGCCGGTATAATGCCCTGGCCAAAAGCACACGTTGCCTTTGTCCACCAGAAAGGGTTGACCCCATGTCGCCGACCAGAGACAGGTATTGCATGGGCTTGGCGGCAATATCATTGTGCACTTGTGCTGCCATGGCGGCGATTTGCACTTTTTTCATATCAAGATCAGGGTCAAAAAAGGCGATGTTATCGGCTATAGTTCCTGATAAAAGCTGGTCATCTTGTGAAACGACCCCCACATGCGACCGCCACTGTCTGAACGTTTCCTTGTTAGCAGTTCGACCATCCAGAAGGATTTCCCCTTCTTCCGGTTCATACAATCCGAGCATAAGTTTGAAAAGTGTGGTTTTCCCACCCCCAGAAAGCCCCGTAAAGGCAACAAACTCGCCTGCTTTGATTTCCAATGAAACGTCTTTGAGCACCAATAGATCAGCGGCTCCATACCGAAAGGACAAATTCCTGACAGTGATGTTACCTTGTACCTCAATTTGAGTCTGCCCTTCATCTTCGGCTCTGTCTGATTTGGCGTGAAGGATATCCCCAATCCGCTCCAAATGCAGGGAAAGATATTTGAATTGGATCGCTTGATTAATAAGAGCCAAGGCTCGATCGGTAAGCGTTTGACGATAGCTCATAAAAGCAAACAGCATGCCTACCGAAAAGCCATCGGCCTGCAAAATTATCCGTACCGCCAGATAGATAATAATAATACTCTGAATACCTGTGAGTAATGTCTGCACCGCAGTCATGCCTATATTATATTTACCAATGGAAAAACTGGCATTGATCACGTCGGCAAACAAATTACGCCATGCGCTTTCCCGCTCACTTTCCCTGCCCATCAACTTGACAGTAGTGGAAGCACGTACGCTTTCGATTAAATGTGTTTGCTCCTTAGCATCGGCGATGATCTGCTCTTCGGTACGTTTTCTTTGCCCCGGATAGAAAGCAAACGTCAGACCAAGAGTCAAAACGAGAGACGCCAATACCACCAAAGCCAATTGAGAAGAATAGACAAACAAAATGACAATCAAAATAATCGCCATAATTCCATCAATGATGGTAGAAATGAAACCGGTGGTAATTAAATCCCGGATCGGTCCTGCTGACCCCAGGCGCGACATAATATCGCCCACATGTCGTTTTTCAAAAAAGCTTGTAGGCAAGCGCAATAAGTGGCGAATTAGATTGCCAGTCATTTGAAAACTTAACAGAAAACCAATGGACTGGATCGCCCAGCTTCGCAAAGCAGAAATGGCAACTTGAATAATCAGTAATCCGCCAAACCCAAGCGCCAGCACCAAAGCCAGATTTTCATCAAAGCTCCCCACTGCTTCATCCACCATCAATTGCAGGTAGAAGGGCGCGGCAAATACGGCCACCTGAAAGGCCACGCTTAAGCCCAATATCTGGAACAAAGCAAGCCAGAACCCTTCCAGTTTTGACCATAAATCACGTATTCTAGTCTTTTGTTTGGCCTCGATTTTGGTAAAGGATTTGGATGGTGTTATTTCAAGAACCACGCCGGTAAAATGCTTGGATACTTCTTCGTAAGAAAACTCCCTGCGCCCCAAAGCAGGATCATGAATAACGACCTTGTTATTTCCAGCACTTTTTAAAACCACAAAATGATTTAGATCCCAATGCAAAATGGCAGGAGCAGTTACTTTGGATAAGGATCCTAGCTCTACTCGCAGAGCGCGAGTAGAAAAATCCATTTTGTCAGCCAGCTCCATAATAGACCGGAGAGTTGCACCCGACATGGACAGAGTAAATTTTTGGCGCATACCTCCTAAGTCAACATCATGTCCATGATATTTGGCGATCATAGACATGCACGCCAGACCGCATTCGGCGGCTTCCACACCATGGATTATTGGCAAGCGCCGTTTCCGTGAGAAACTTAATTCTAAAACCATGTATCGAACCTGTCACATTCGCTTGTTAAATGCATATGGAATTATCTATCTTGATAGTAATATTAGTAAAGGGCTGTCCCAAACAACATCTAATCTGTGTTTCTAGGACAACCTCTAACGAAAATACTACCGCTACGCCGCAGCGCTGGTTTCTAGTTCATCTTCGCGGGTGAGGCGATTGCGGCCATTTTGCTTTGATAAATAAAGCGACTTGTCGGCACGTTCGATAATGTCTTCAACCTCATCGGTTTCGCGGAACATGGCCACGCCCATCGAGATGGTGACCCGGCCCAGATCTTCATTGGTTGATTTTCGCACCAATTTCTTGCTTTCAATCATCACGCGTATCTTCTCAGAGACGGTTACCGCCGTATCCATATCGGTGGTGGGCATAATAATCGCAAATTCTTCACCGCCATACCGGGCGCACACATGCTCGTCTTTTATGTTGCGTTTTAACGTACCGGAGACAAATCGGATAATTTGATCTCCAGTTTGATGCCCCCACGTATCATTGAAGCGCTTAAAGTGATCAATATCACAAAGCACCAAGGCCAATGGCTTGCGGCTACCTAATGCTTTTTCAGTTTCGTCGGCCAATACCTCGTCAAAGCGTTTGCGGTTGCTTAGCCCACTTAACGCGTCGGTCATCGCTTCGATTTTTACGCGGTCGAGATTGGTTTTCAATGCCTCAACTTGTTGATTGGTTTCAATAAGTTTTTGCTCAAGAGTTTGGCTGCGATTTTGCATGGTCTCGGTGGCTTTAACCAGATGATTAACAATCTCGCGAATAGAGCGCGGATCAGACGTGTTTTTCAAATTACCGCCAGCGCCGATCAATGCTTTTTCATAATCAGCCGCATCTGCACCAGCTTGCGCCAAGATCGCCATCGCCGCTTTTAACTCATTGCCAACCTCTTCGGTGGTTTCATCAAGAAGTTTTGTTAAACGGTCGTCCGCCAGATACTTGGTATATATCTCATCCGCTACGCTATCAGACCACGCATCGGCACCGGTGATCAGTGGGTGCAGCACCTTGTCCAGTTCTTCGTTCACCCCTTGAACATAGGCATAAAATAATTCGTAATTTCTGGGACTGGGGTTTACTTTCAAACTCTGCATGAGTTCAATCGGATTTTTTAGTTTTAAATTTTCAGCACTTTTTGGCACAAATACCCCCTAGCAACCAAATGAATGACATAATCAATTTGAAAGGGAATTTAGATGAAAAAACCAAACAGTTCGTAAATATTTGCCAAACTATGTTAAATACTTTGCCCGCTTAATCTTCAGAAAAGAAATTCGGGACATGCGTACCAAACGGGGTATCGGCAGGTGGTTTCGTGGCCGAAGCTTTTGGTTTTACTGGTTTTTCAGGGGTTGGCACAACTACGGGCTTAGCGGTAATTTCTGGTTTTGAGGTTTTTCTTTTTCGAACGGGACGTTGGCGGCTAGGTTTTGTTGGCGCTTCGGTGGTAGTTGGCGCGGAGGCGCTAACTTGCGATTCTCCGTAAGGCGGGATCGGATGCCCCAACATTTCAACCACCGAAGCCAACGCTTTGTGATCAATCGGCGTCGACATAGTAATCGAAATCCCGGTACGCCCAGCGCGCCCCGTACGGCCAATCCGATGCACATAATCTTCGGCATGAAAAGGTACGTCAAAATTGATCACATGGCTAACCGCCGGTATATCTAACCCACGAGCGGCAACATCACTGGCCACTAAAATACGAAGGTCTCCGGTTTTGAACCGCTCCAAGGTTTCGGTGCGAATCGACTGGTTCAAATCGCCATGGATTGGCGCGGCGCTAATCCCGTGGCGGGATAATGACTTGGCAACCACATCCACATCGCGCTTTCGATTGCAAAACAAAATCGCGTTTTTCAAGGCTTCATTCTGAATAATTTCGCGCAATTTGGCACGTTTGGTTTTGGCATCATTGCTGGGTAAGCTGAGCAGAAATTGACTAACCGTTGTCGCCGCCGACGCTTCGCGCTCGGTTTCAACTTTGGCTGGATTGTGCAAAAAAGTATCGACAATTCGTTGAATTTCCGCTGGCATGGTCGCTGAGAAAAACAAGGTCTGCCGCGTAAAGGGTGTCATCTTAAAAATGCGCTCTATATCAGGAATAAAGCCCATATCCAGCATCCGGTCGGCTTCATCAATCACCAGTAGCTGCACGCCAGACATCAAAATTTTACCGCGATCATATTGGTCCAACAAGCGCCCCGGCGTTGCGATCAACACATCAACCCCTTGCATTAGCTTTTTGTCTTGATCGCCAAACGAAACTCCACCGATCAGCAAGGCCATGCTGAGGCGATGATATTTACCATACTTTTCAAAGTTTTCAGCAACCTGCGCCGCCAATTCGCGTGTCGGTTCAATGATCAGCGAACGCGGCATCCGCGCTTTGGCCCGGCCACGGCTCAAAATATCAATCATCGGCAGGGTAAATGAAGCAGTTTTACCGGTGCCGGTTTGGGCAATGCCTAGAACATCTTGTCCTTGAAAAACTTTTGGAATGGCACCGGCTTGAATCGGCGTGGGTGTCGTGTACCCGGCCTCATCAATCGCCCGTAAGGTATTTGGGCTAAGCCCTAATTCTTCAAATGTCATGTAAATCAGCTGGTTTCAAATTACGAATATGACTTGTGTCGAGGCGGACCATAAGCACCCCGTGTCACAAGTCAATAAAGCAAAGCGTTAGCGATAGCCGTGTGGCAGTCCGTTTTCTTGTTGTTGGCTTAAATAGCGATCGCGCAATTTGGTTTGCCGTGATTGCATGGATTGCACTTTTCCATCGAGCACAACGACGTCCGCCGAGGTCATCAACTCCAACGGATCCCCATCCCATACCACTACATCCGCCACCATCCCCGGAGCCAACCGACCATAGGTGTCGTTCACGCCGAAAATCATAGCGGGTCCGGTGGTGATGGCATGAAACGCCGCCGCCCATGGCAAGCCAGTCGCCAAGGTATTGCCCGCATGCTGCGGTGACAAACGGGTGTTAAATGTGGTGTCGCCCAAACTGGCAATGGCGATGCTTACCCCGGCATCATGCAAGCGTTTCGCGTTATACATGGTTGCGCCTAGGGTTTCAAAACTTTGCGGTAGGTTGTTATGGGGATCGAGAATAACCGCAATTCCAGCGGCTTTTATTTCATCCGCAACCATCCACGCTTCGGTACCGCCAACGATGATGACATTGATATCATATTGCGCCTTAAATTCGATCAATTTGATAATGTCCGAAGCCCGTTCAATCCCAACCAAAAATGGCAAATCATCGTCCAGCGCCTGTTGCAAGGCTACGGCATCGGCCTCGGATAATAATGGCTCCGCGGGTTCGCGGCCTCGGCGCCATGTTTTGGCTTCGGCGATGGCTTGGCGCAACCAGCCCCATGCCGCAGAGCGCGACCCACCGGCAATCCGCGCCCCTGCTTCGCCCATCCGAAGATACAAAAAGGCTGGCGTTTTGGTCACTGAGTCAAACGAGCCAGACGTATTCACCAATGCACCGCGCCCACCAAAAATAGTGGCGCTCGCATCTGGTAAAACCGCCATCCGGGTAATGCCTTCGATCCGAGTGCTGGCGATATTGGTTGATTTCGGGTTAAAACTATCGGCGGCCAACAAAGCAACCGAAAGCTGTGACTTATTCGCACGAATATCATTGGTGCTGGCCTCGGCGGATATCTCAACCAGACCTGTTTGCGAAAACGGTACAAAAATTCCGGGCGTTACCCATTTCCCACTGGCATCAATTTGCGTCGCCCCTTGCGGGATGGTGATACTCCCTGCTTCGCCAACCGCAATAATTCGACCGTCTCGAATAATCACGGTCCCGTTTGCGATCATGTTGTTATTAACATTGGTGACCAATTTACCGCCGGTAATGGCAATGGTTTCGGCCAAGGCTGCGCTTTGTAGAATAAAAAACGCAAATATACTTGCAAATAAACGGATCATTTCACGTCTCCTTCACCAGGTTGTCCAAGTTCGAAATCAGATACGGCTTGCCTGGATCTATCGTTTTTATCGTACAATAATGCCCCATCAACAAACACCTGTTCAGCGCGGGAGCGAACCGAAAACGGGTCCGTTGACCACAAGACCACATCGGCATTTTTACCGGCAGTTAACGCACCCGTTTTATCGCCAATACCCAACGCTTTGGCTGGATTGCTAGAGAGCCATGTCCATGCCTCGGCCTTGGAAATATTCAAGCCGGCTTTTTGACCATCGGCCAACGCCTTGGCTGCTTCTTGGTGCAGTCGTTGAATACCGGCATCACTGTCTGAATGGACGATGGCACAACCACCGGCGGCATGAACCATGGGAATATTTTCACGAATAGAGTCATACGCTTCCATCTTAAAGCCACCCCAATCAGCCCACATCGCGGCACAAGTACCGTTGTCTTTTAGCAAGTCGCCGATTTTATAGGCTTCGATCGCATGATGAAACGTAGTAACTTTATAGCCAAATTCTTTGGATAAATCAATGATTTGCACCATTTCATCGGCGCGATAGCAATGCATGTTGATTAAAATCTCGCCGTCCAACACCCCAACCAGTGTTTCCAACTGCAGATCGGTATCTGGCTTGGTTGGCTGCTTTTCATCCTCTGGTTTAGCTTTGGTCAAGGCGGTTTCGTATTTGGCCCATTTATCGCGATAGGCCACCGCTTTGATCCAAGCTTTGCGATAGCCGGAGAAATTACCCATCCGCGAGCCGGGACCTCCTTTTTCGCCATAAACTCGTTTTGGGTTTTCACCACAGGCCATTTTTAAGGCATAGGGCGCATCGGGGAATTTCATGCCCTGTGCGGTGCGCGATGGAATGTTTTTCAACACCACGCCGCGCCCACCAAATAAATTGGCCGATCCCGGTAAAATCAACATTGAGGTAATGCCGCCGGCACGAGCCCGGTTAAAGCCGGGGTCTTGGGGCCAAATTCCATGTTCCGCCGAAATTTCGGCAGTAACCGGATTGGTAATTTCATTGCCATCATTATGAGCCCGAACCGATGGCGAAGGGTACACGCCCAAATGTGAATGCACATCAATAATGCCCGGTGTGATCCATTTGCCCGTGGCATCGATGATTTGCGCGCCATCGGGCGCCGTCAAATTCTCGCCAATAGCGCTAATCTTGCCAGCGCTGATCAATACATCCGTGCTTAAGAACTGACCGCCTAGCCCGTCCAGCACCGTTCCGTTTCGCAACAGAACATCCGCCGATGGGATAGGTTGATAGGTCGAAGGATACGGCGCACTTTGTGCCATTGCCCCGCTCCACCCGATACTACTCGCAACAATCGCTACAGTTATTCCAAAACCTCGATACCCCATTGGTCACTCCCTACCCATTTTCCAAAACGGTACTGCCTTGAGCGCCGCCCGGCAAGTTAACTTTTTTAAATTTTGACACATATGGCGCGATCACGCCGGGCATAACCATGCCAGGCGCTCAACCCATCCACTCTCGTCTCCCTCCGGCTTGACCGCCCCCCTTCTCTTTCGTCTCCCTCCGGCTTGACCGGAGGGTCCATGTCTCAACATGCGAAACGGTTGTTATTGCACAAAGAACTGGGCCCACCGGTCAA
>JAESUG010000065.1 GCA_016763185.1 Robiginitomaculum sp.
CCTAATGAACTACTGTTGGTGCCCAGACAAAGAACTGGCCCCTCCGGTCAAGCCGGAGGGAGACGAAGAGGGAAGAGGGGGCGCAGCTGGAACGTTTGAAATTACCCCTGCTTACGCGCCCACCTGCAGTCCCCGGATTTAGTCCAGGGTCCAGTTCTTCATGGCATGTGAACATTTACTTATGTTTTTACTTTGTTGATCTGCCCCTTGAAGTTACGGATAGGTTCTATATCTAGATGACAGAGGACCGTTGCAATCCGGGGATAGCAGGAGTGAGCATGGCGGACGAAACACTGGATGCAATTGGCTTGGATTGCCCGTTGCCGCTCGTAAAAACCCTGCAAACTTTAGAAAATTTAGATACGGGCCAAGTTTTGCAAGTTTTGTGCACAGACCCCGGTTCTATCACTGATTTTCAGGTTTTTTGCAAAACCACTGGCAATGAATTGCTAAGCCATAGCGCCAATGACGGCGTGTATAGCTTTTTAATCAAGCGTCAAATCTAAACAACAAACCGTTTCGCTGACCATGCTGGGGAATGTGTATCGTAAAATCACGAGGAGAAAAAAATGGCTTTACTGGAAAAGAAAACAATTCGAACTTCATTTGCCGCATTATGGATGAGCGGGGCATTGGTTGCGCCAGCATTGGCCACCGAAGGTTATTTTCAACACGGCACCGGTGCGCGAGCCAAAGCGTTGGCCGGGGCCGGAGTTGCCGATACCCGCGATGCGGCGGGTATGGCGCTGAACCCGGCAGGTTTGTTGCGGGCTGGGACGCAGGCGCAAATTTCACTTTCGGCGTTTCAGGCCAAGCGCGGTTTTACCGGCTCTGGTGGTCCAGGCTTTACGCCAAGTGGTGAAGTAGATTCAGTCAATGAATGGTTTCCAATTCCCAACTTGGCCTATTCGCACCGGATTAGTGACAAGGCGGCATGGGGTATTGTCGTGGTCGCCAATGGTGGGTTGAACACCACCTATGCTCCAGATGTTGCGAACCCGGTTTGCGGATCAGGGCCATTTCCGTCGAGCACTGGCGTATTTTGCGACAATGGTGCCGGTGTTGATTTGAACCAGGTTTTTATCCAGCCCACATTTGCCTATCAACTGGTGAACGGCTTGTCAGTTGGGGTAGCACCGGTATTGGCGGTGCAACGCTTTGAGGCGCGTGGGTTGGCCATTTTTGGCGGGCTGTCGGTAGATCCGGCTAATTTAACCGATAACGGACAAAACTGGTCGACGGGCATTGGTGTGAAAGTAGGCGTTGATATTGATACCGGTACTGGCTTTCGTATTGGCGCTAGCTATCAGCCAAAGATCAATATGTCGCGCTTTGATCGCTATCGCGGTTTGTTTGCGGATGGTGGGGATTTTGATGTTCCCTCGAACTGGACTGTCGGTGTGGCTTGGGATGTGGCGGACAATGTAACGGCGCTATTTGATGTGCGCCATATTGACTATTCCGGCGTTGGCTCGGTTGGTAATTCGTCCAGCATACCTAATTTCTTTGGCAATTTTGGCGGCCCGGGCTTTGGCTGGAATGATGTGACCGCCTATAAATTTGGTGTCGAGTGGCGCCGCGACGCATTTACGTGGCGCGCCGGGTTTGCCCATAACAATAACCCGATTGACCCCGAAGATGTGACCTTAAACATTTTGGCCCCCGGCGTGATTGAAAATCATATTACCGGCGGATTTTCCTATGCGGTGAATGAGGGGAACTCGTTTGATTTTGCACTGCTGTTTGCTCCCAATAACACGGTTCGGGGCGAGGAAGTGATCCCCGGTGGCCCGCCAGGGCATTTCATCGAGTTGGAGCTAAGCCAGATTGAGATCACTTTTGGCTGGACGTTCAAATTTGGTGAGTGATCTGACAATTTTTGTCATGAAAGTTGTTGTCCTGCTTGCATTATCCATCATTGGGCCATTGTATCTTTAAGGTGTTCGCGCTACAGCAAACGGACTTGTATCGTATGATGGCAAGGTTTCTTACCCTTGGTGACTAGTTCGTTACGCTTAACCTTCTGGCGACAGTTTGGTGACAGAATAACATATCGCTCACCGGTTTTGATCGGAATTAAGTTATGCGCGGACGTGTTCGGCTATCTGGTACGCCAGTGTTGCGGGATATTGGATATTTCTTACGTGAAAAGCGCTGGCTGTTTTTTGCTGTGCTGGTCGGAACCTTGTTTTATTTTGCGCCAACGCCTGAAGGGTTGACGGAGCAAGGCCATATCGTCCTCGTTATCTCTGTGGTTGCCGTCATTTTATTTGTGACCGAGCCAGTGCCGTTACCGGCAGTGGCGCTGATGATCATTGTGGCGCAAGTATTGGTGCTGGGCGAAAGTTCCTCGGATGTGGCTCGCTCATTAATGAGCGATTCTGTGCTATTTATTATGGGGTCTTTGATGCTGGCGGTGGCGGTGGTCAAGCAAAAGCTCGACAAACGTCTGGCCTATTTGATTGTCCGAATGTCGGGAACCAGCACCCGAAATATCGCGATCGGCATCGCTGTGGTGTCGGGGTTGTTGGCCTCGGTGATCGGCGAGCACACCGTGGCGGCGATGATGTTACCGGTGGCCTTAACGCTGATTACCTTAACCTCGAATGACCCTAAAAAAGTACGCGGCCTGGCGGCAGTATTGTTGTTTTCAATTGCTTATGGCTGTTCGATTGCTGGCATTGGTACGCCGTCCGGCGGGGCGCGTAATGCAATTATGGTTGGGTATTGGAAGGAGTTTTTCTATTCTCCTGATGACCCCAATACGGCAAAATACTTGGTTGATTATGTCAAATGGATCATGGTTTGTTATCCGGTATTTCTGGCGCAATTGCCGTTTGTGATCGTCATATTGCTCACCACATTTAAGCCGGAATACAAACACTTGACCCGCGCCGTGGTGAAATTACGGACCCAGATTGAAATGGAAGGGCCAATGAAGCCATCGCATTTTGTCACCATTGGCGTGTTTTTGACCACATTATTGGGCTGGATTTTCTTTTCCGATACATTGGGATTGGGTACGATTGCGTTATTGGGTTCGTTGACGTTTCTGGTGTTAGGACTGGTGCGGTGGGAAGATCTAAATTCCGGCGTAAACTGGGGTGTGGTTTGGCTATATGCGGCGGCGATATCGCTGGGCATCCAAATGAAGGACACCGGCGCGGCCCTATGGCTGGCCGATAGTTTTTTACAAACCATGCCAAACTCTATGCAATCGGGCTTGCCGTTATTGGCCTCGATTTCGGTGTTGACCACTTTGGTGACCAACACCATGTCAAACGGCGCTGCGGTGGCGGTATTGGGGCCGATTACGTTAAACTTGGCGCAAACCGCGGGTGAAAGTCCGCTGGTGGTTGGGTTTGTTACGTCCATCTCGTCGGCATTTGCCTATTTGACCGTGATCGGTACGCCCGCTTGTACGATTGTTTATGCGTCCGGATATCTTAAAACCACGGATTTCTTGAAAGTTGGTTTTAAAATGGTGATCATGTCGACAATTATATTATTGGTATTTGCCATGCTATACTGGCCGATATTGGGATTATAACAAAATGAGGTATTGGTTTGGATAAAAATGAACCCCAATTTCAGGTATTGGTCTGTATTGACGGCTCGGAGGCTTCGTATTCGGGCTTGCGCTATGCGGTGCGAATGGGCGGTGATCATACGGCTGATCTGACCCTTTTGTTTGTTCGTCCGTTGGACAAAGAGCTAAGCAGTGGAGGCCTGCAAATGGATGTGGCCCGCGAAAACATGCTGAGCTGGGGTCATGAATTGCCGGGGATGCGTGCCCTAAAACGCGGGCG
>JAESUG010000007.1 GCA_016763185.1 Robiginitomaculum sp.
GTGCCGCTGCCGAGCCAGCAAAAATAACACTGAAGCCAATCGCAATTATCACTGTCCGACAAACCATTTTAATTCACCACTTGTAGTTTTCAATAGCATGGTCTATAAAATAGACCAACTAGGAATGTCAAGATGAAAACACGTTCATTCGATCCAGAAGATGACCTGGAAGTTGTTTCGAGGATGCTCGCCAAAGGCCGCAGGGCGGCCACATTTGATGGGATACACATGATCATTTGGGGCGGGCTTGGCGCGTTGGCACTGATGCTGCAGTATTCCGTAGAAGTCAAAGACTGGTTGCCCAGTTCAATTGTTTGGTTATGGCAGCCAGCTTTTCTGATAGGCATCGTGATCACGCTGTTTGCCGGGCGAACATCTTTGGTCAATCGCCTTCGCAATCCGATCGCGCGCATCTATTCAGCCGCCTTTGGCGCGGCCTGCCTGTCCTTGTTTGTTTACTCTGTCAGTGGGCTAAGTTCTGGACGGCCAGACGCATATACGTTCAGCGTCCTTCTCTGCGTTTCCCTAGCGAGCGCTTTCTTTGTCATGGGGATCGCAACGCATCTGCGTCAATTGTTGGTAGCTTCTGCAGGGTGGTGGATGGGGACAGCATATTTTGCTATAAAGGGGATGGTAACCCCAATCGATTTTATCGTCTTATCGGGCTTACTCATGATATGTGTTGTCATACCCGGCGTGTATTTAACAGTCCGAAGATCGGTTCTGGAAAGAACAAGCGCGGCGGATCGCTAGCATGGGGTTTAACTACAAATCTATTGATGAAGTGCTTACTGGACGGTTGCGCTTGGCTGTGATGGCGTTTTTGATGGCCGCAGAACGGTCAAACTTCTCGGAGCTCCTGAAAGCAACGGACGCGTCGAAAGGGAATTTGGGCGCACAAATCCGGATACTCGAAGGCGCAGGTTATATTGCCGTTAGCCGCACTGGGATCGGTCGTCATTCTCACATGGTAGTTGAGATATCACCAATAGGAAGCAAGGCATTTCAAGCTCACATTGCGCACCTTCAATCTCTTATTAAAGGCACCGGAAATGACACGTAAGAATATCTATAGAGGGTTGATGATCGCAAGTGCTAGCTTATTCGTCTGGCTCGGGTGGCCGATTTATGGATTCGTATCAAATCAATTCGAGACGGCCCGATTGCCTTTTGGTTGGGTTGAGCTGCAAGATAATGCCCCCGCTGAGCAAGAGCTTTATGATGATGCTTTTCTTGCAGCCGGGAATGCCAGCTTGCAGTTACTCTCGACTCGCCGCAGCAAAATCCATGCGCCCAGCTTATCGGCGGCCATTGCAATAGACGGAAAGCTTGTTTGGGCAGGCGCAGTAGGGTGGCAAGATATAAAAGCGGACATTTCTGCCACGCCGTCAACAATTTACCGAATTGGTTCAACCTCCAAGGCCGTGATAGCGACAGGACTGGCACGGCTTGTAACATCAGGAAAAGTTGATTTAGACGTGCCTATTTCAACGTATTCCCCCGACTTACCCAATACTTTATGGGCCAAATTAACCGCAAGACAGCTTGCATCCCATACTGCGGGCTTGCCTGGATATGAAGAAAATACCGATTGGATCGGTTTTTATAAAAGCCTTGCGCTAACATCCCATTTTAACAATCCGAAAGACGCTCTTTCCGTGTTTGATAGCGGGGAACTTGTCTATCCGCCCGGGAGTGATTTTCTGTATTCCAGCTATGGCACCATATTGCTCAGCGCAGTGATGCAAGAGGCAAGTGGATTGCCCTATTTGACATTAATGGATGAGGCCGTTTTTTCACCGCTTGCATTAGACACTATAGAGCCGGATACGGCGCGCAACAATCTCGAACACCGCGCAGTGTCTTATCAGATCAAAGGGCGGCAGGTTAAACCATGGCGCTCCGTTGATTTGAGCCATAAACTTGCGGCTGGCGGCTTTGTGGCATCGCCATCTGACTTGGCGCGGCTGGGAGCAGCGTGGCTTGATGAAAATTTTATAGCCCCCGAGGTTCGCCGCGACTTCTGGGAGCCAGTTCGTCTCGCCAACGGCAATGTTAACATACAAGATTATGCGATTGGATGGCGGCGGAAATCCTGGACAATAAAAGATGTCGGTTCCGTCACTCACCTCAATCACGGCGGTATTTCGAAGGGCAGCCAATGTTGGTTAATGATTGTACCAGAGTACGGCATTTCTATCGCAATATCTACAAATAGGCGAACAGATGCGTTTTTCGACTTTGCCGATATTTATGTAGACCTTCTCGAAGCGTTTATACCTGCTATACAAAAGCAACGTCTGGAAAATACAAAAAACTGATGCGGGATTGCATGTCCATCCAGCCTGGCCTCAATGTAAAATTTAGGTGCATAAAATATTTATCCTATATTCTCTAACCGCGACAGGTCCACACCTAGACAGACAATATATTTCTATTTAGTAAGTTTGTGGAGGTGAACTGCCTCCGGCAAACTCGGGGCGGTTCAAGGCGAGAATATCCAATGTTTATGAGCGACCAGAAAAGACACTATAATTCGCACTACAAGCTCGCGCTTTCTATGTGGTTTTTTAGTTTTATTTTTTGCGCTCTTTATTTTTTTGGGGCCATGGCAAGATCAGGTATAGCTTTTGAATCACTCGTTTCTATGCCTAAATCACTTGTTATACTATGGAAGGGATTAGCCGAAGGACTTCTGGTTTTAGCTTCCTTGATCGTAGCGCGATCAGGCAACTCGATGAAATTAGCACTTTCCGTTTTCATGATATTCATAGCTGATATGGTGTTGGCATTAGGAGCCGTACCAGCGGCTGGACTCATTTTTGCCATGGCCCATCTTTTGGCTGCGTTTGTCTATCTCAGTTCATCGCTCAACCCCGTAAGACCTATGATGAAATTGATTAGCTTAGTCCCAATTTTATTGGTACTGGCCGTGCTAATTTACTCTGTCGTGAATGACAATTTTCAAATCATAGTCGTTTTTCCAATATTCTCGGCAATTGCGACTCTGGGTGCTTTACGAAGTGACTATCCATGGTTTCTGAACGGTGTTGGAACAACTCTTATCTGGGTGTCCGATATGCTGTTTGTCTTTGCTGTCCTTTCATGGGGCACCGCTGTCTCAGTCGGTTGGTTAGTATGGCTGACTTTTTCATCTGGACTGTTACTTATCGTTTTGGGGCTTGTAAAAAACCGTATTCAACTCTCTGCGTTAGAAGCGAATTGAGTGTCTTAAAAACGCCCAAAGCAAGACACTGAGCAAATGTCTGCTTTGGAGGATTTAGCAGTCGAAAGCATTCCTGCATATGGTTGAGGGGACTTATGCCGCACACCTTGCAAAGCGGTGCTGTTGCGAGGTTGTTTCCCCTGCACCGTTTTTGCAGCCACATAAGCCGCGCCCAGATCACCCGGCAATGGCGGCCCTAAATTGGGTTTGTACTCCGCATATGATTTTGGTAATTGCTCCAGACCGTAGGTACCAAATGGAAGTGAAATCGGGTGATGCCCACTGTATTCGGGTGAGACTATACACGACAAATTGTCCAACTATAACAAGTATTTAACGTAGTATGACGTAGTCTGGTGAAGTGCGGTGAAACACTACTGCTCTAATTTATTACTTATATCCAAAATGACACACATCGCAAATCCGCATAAGATATATTATGTGTTGTTATAAAGAATAACATCACATAATATGTATAGGTTTAATTATTTAAATACATGATGTTATGTGCAATTTTTAATTAATATACGAGTTTAATTGTTTGAGTACATGGTGTTGCA
>JAESUG010000066.1 GCA_016763185.1 Robiginitomaculum sp.
AATTTAGCTAAGGGCGGTTTGCGCCAAGGCGTAATGCACCCCAGGTTTTGGCAGCTCGGCCGGTGCGCGCCCGCTTTGACGGCTGCGCGTAAGGGGGAGAATAAGAAGGGTTCGGGTATTCCACCCCGGTCCCCGCGCCGGGGTCCAGTTCTTCGTGCCACACGAAATTTCCCAAAAGGCTGGACTCCGGCGCGGGGGCCGGGGTGGAATACCCGAACCCTTCTTATCCCCCCCCTTAAGCGCAGCCGTCAAAGCGGGCGCGCACCGGCCGAGCTGCCAAAACCTGGGGTGCATTACGCCTTGGCGCAAACCGCCCTTAGCTAAATTTTCGGCGAGATGAGGCCAAAGCGTCCAATACGTTTGATGTTTGCGTTGCTGGGCGGCGGCGGCGGCGCGAGTGTGGTTGATAGGCTTGCGCGGCATGATCTTGGCAATATGGCGAGCTGCTATTGGAGCCGCGCCCACAAAATTTAAACCCCGGTTTTGCTGGATCGCCAATGGGCCATTTGCATAATTGATTGGTCAAGGTAAGCACGGTTGCAAACTCGCCACTGGGTAGTTTTTTGGGTTCAATGGCAACCACCGGCACTTCTTCGCGGCGCACAAATGCAGTGGTAGTGGTAGTGGTTGATTTTGGCAAGGCTGAGGTCACGCCGACCCGCGCCGGTGCCTTTGGGCGATGACGAGGCCGAGGTGGCCGCGACGGTGTTGCCCGTCCCGACAGACCCAATCGATGGACCTTACCGATCACCGCATTTCGAGTAACGCCACCCATTTGCCCAGCAATTTGGCTGGCACTTAGGCCCTCGGCCCAAAGTTTTTTTAAAGTTTCTACCCGATCATCAGTCCACGCCATTGATTTTTCCCCTGTTATGGCCGGATCCACCGGCTTTTATGGTTTGGCTTTGGCTTATCCCATTTCGGGTTAAACCAGCAATTTATAGCACAAATCCCGTTGAGCTACACTAGGTATAGTATCTGACTTAAAGTAAGACACAAGATGCGCGATTGAACTATCCACAGCTTTCGACATATTAAATCGGTTACAGTTCGCAGCAGAAATTGGATTGTAACTGGCTTTTTAAGTCCGTAAAACAACTAAATGGATTCTTCACAGCATAACTTACACGTACGTCAAATTGGGCTGGTCAACTGGCTCGGCCTTTGGACCTTGTTCACCAAGGAAGTAACGCGCTTCTTTAAAGTCGGTTTCCAAACCATCTTGGCCCCGGTGATTTCGTCTTTGATGTTTCTGGTCATTTTCAAATATGCCTTTGGTGGCTTGCGCCCTTCGGTTCACGGCATTGAGTATGTGCAGTTTTTAGTGCCGGGCTTGATCATGCTGGGCATGTTAAATCAGGCCTTTGCCAATACCGCGTCCTCGCTGATCATCGCCAAGGTCCAAGGCAATTTGGTTGACCTGTTAATGCCACCGTTGTCAGCCTTTGAGCTGTGTGCCGCATTTGTGGGCGGCGCGGCGACCCGCGGGCTGGTGGTTGGGTTGGCGACCGGTTTGTGCATGGCGTTTATGGCCCCGATTATTGTGGTTCATCTATGGGCGATTTTGTGGTTTGGACTGCACGCGGTATTGATGATGGGCATGTTGGGTTTATTAGCCGGGATTGCCTCGGATCGCTTTGACCATATGGCCGCCATCCAAAACTTTCTGTTATTGCCGCTGACCATGCTCTCCGGCACGTTTTATTCGATACATGTCTTGCCCGAACATTTTGTTCGTCTTAGCCATTTTAACCCGTTCTTTTATCTGATTGATGGGTTTCGCTATGGGTTTACTGGCGTTAATGACAGCAATATCACCACCGGCGCCATTAGCGTATTGGTGTTAAATATAGTTCTAGCCGCCTTGTGTTTTATCGCCTTGCGCTCCGGTTGGCGCTTAAAAAGTTAAAAAGTGGAGTTCCCCTGATGACCAGCAATCTTGTTCCAACCTATGCGCCGCCTGATGTGGTATTTGCCCGTGGCGCAGGGGTGTATTTATATGATGCCGATGGCAAGCCCTGGTTGGATTTCATTGCTGGAATTGCGGTCAATTCATTGGGGCACTGTCATCCGGTATTGGTCGAAGCCTTAACAGCCCAAGCCAATACCTTATGGCATGTTTCCAATATGTTTGAGGTACCGGCCCGCGAGCAATTGGCCCAGCGTTATTGCGAACACACCTTTGCCGAACAAGTGTTCTTTACCAATTCCGGCACCGAAGCCATTGAAGGTCTGTTAAAGGCGGCTCGTAAATATCATGCTGAAAACGGCCAACCGGAACGTATTGACATTCTGACCTTCCAAGGGGCGTTTCATGGGCGCTCCTATGGCGCGATCAATGCCGGTGGCAATCCGGCTTATTTGAAAGGCTTTGGCCCCGCAATGGCTGGCTTTACCCAATTGCCGTTTGCCGACGAGCAAGCCTTTATCGACGCGATCAGTGAAAACACCGCCGCCGTGTTAATCGAACCGGTGCAAGGCGAAGGCGGCCTACGCGCCGCTCCAGAAGAATATTTGCGGACTTTGCGGGCCAAATGCGACGAGACCGGCGCGTTATTGCTCTATGATGAAATACAATGCGGGGCTGGACGCACCGGCAAATTGTTTGCCCATCAATGGACCGATGCCGAGCCAGACGGCATGGCAGTGGCCAAGGGCGTTGGCGGCGGCTTTCCGTTGGGCGCGTTTTTACTGTCCAAAAAAATGGGTGAAAACATGGTGGTTGGCACCCATGGCTCGACCTATGGCGGCAATCCATTGGCGATGGCGGTCGGCATTGCCTTGTGGGATGAAATTGCCAAACCTGAAATGATGGAACATGTGGTTGATGTCGGCAATTTCCTAAAGCAACAACTCGCAGGCTTGGCCGATGAATATGACGACATCATTATCGAAACTCGCGGCAAAGGCTTGTTGGTTGGATTACAATTACACGATCAATTTGTCGCCCGTGAAGTGGTGGGCTTGGCCCGTAATGAAGGTTTGCTGATCGGGGCCGCCGGGGAAAATGTAATCCGCATGGCACCGCCCTTAATTATCACCAAGGACCACGCTAGAGAGGCCTTAACCAAGTTGGAGCGCGCTTTGCAAACCGCCCGCAGCCAACAAAAATGATCCGTCACTTTCTCGATATTCCAGAACTGTCCAGCACGGATTTGCACGCTATTCTGGCCGATGCAAAGCTGGGCAAACAAGCACGCAAAGGCTTGCCCAAGGGAGCGGTAGACCCGGAACCTGCTTTACCCGGCATTATGTTGGCGATGATTTTCGAAAAAAGCTCGACCCGAACCCGAGTTAGTTTTGATATGGCAATCCGGCAATTGGGCGGAAGCTCGATGGTCCTGTCCGCCGCCGACACCCAATTGGGACGGGGCGAAAGCGTCCCCGACACGGCGCGGGTTTTATCACGCTATGTCGATGCGCTTCTGATGCGCACCAACACCCATGCCAGCTTGCTTGCCATGGCCGAACACGCGGATATCCCAGTGATCAACGGCTTAACCGACCGCTCGCACCCGTGCCAGATTTTGGCCGACCTTTTAACTTTACAAGAACACAAAGGCGAGCTGTCCCGCTTAAAACTAGCTTGGGTCGGCGATGGCAATAATGTCGCATCAAGCTTTTTGCACGCCGCGCCAAAATTTGGCTTTGCCTTGACCTTGGGCTGTCCGCAAAATTTTGCACCCAATTCGGATGATGTAGGCCATGCCATCAATGCCGGGGCAAAAGTGCATGTCACCACCGATCCGAACCAAGCAGTCGCCGATGCCGATGTGGTGATCGCCGATACGTTTGTCTCGATGGGCGATGCCGATGCCAAGCAACGCCTAACCCTGCTTGGCCCCTATCAAGTGAACGCGGCCTTGATGAGCGCCGCCAAAAAGGATGCGGTATTTTTACATTGCCTGCCAGCCCATCGCGGTGAGGAGGTCAGCGCCGCCGTCATTGATGGCCCGCAAAGTTTGGTGTTTGATGAAGCTGAAAACCGGCTGCATGTGCAAAAATCAATCTTAAAATATTGCTTTGGCAAATTATGACAACAGATCTACAAGACGATCTGGTCACGCCATTTCACCTAGAGGGCCAACCGGTGCGCGGGCGAGTGGTTCGTTTGGGACCCGTCCTTGACGATATTTTACGCCCCCATGATTTGCCGACCTGCGTCGCCAATGTACTGGGCGAAGCGATGGTCACAGCAGTGTTGGCTGGCTCGTCATTAAAATTTGAAGGCCGGGTGATCGTCCAAGCCAATGGCGATGGGCCGGTATCGTTTCTGGTTTCTGATTTTACCACCGATGGTGGGTTACGCGGGTATATTCGCCATAACACCGATACCTTGCCCACGGACAGCCAAGCGGATCTAGCCAGCATAATGGGCAAAGGGCAATTCGCCTTAACCATCGACCCCGGCAATGCCGAGCAAAGCTATCAGGGCATTGCCGCCTTGGAGCCCACTAGTTTTACCAAAACCGTCGAGGCCTATTTTGCACAATCCGAACAAGTTCCCTCTCGGCTGGTGATCGCCATTGCCCAATTAACAAACGAAGCTGGCGTAACCAGTTGGCGCGGCGGTGGCTTGTTGCTGCAACGCATTGCCGCCGAAGATGACGAAATGGACGCGTGGAATACGGCAAAAGCCATGACCGCGACCATCAGCGCCGACGAGCTAACCGACCCAACATTGAGCACCGAGCAATTGCTGTACCGATTGTTTCATGAACAAGGGGTGCGAACCTTCGAGCCGCTTTTCCTTCATAAACGCTGTACCTGCACCCGCGAGCGGCTGGCGCAAATTCTTGGCACATTTTCCGGCGCCGACAAGGATGAGATGTTTGACGATGACGGCCTGATCAAAATGACCTGCGAATACTGCGTCAAAACTTTTGCCTTCGCACCAGACGAGATCGTCTAAGACAACCAAAACTTGGGTGTAAATAAAACCAGCACCGTAAAAATTTCTAACCGCCCAACAATCATCCCCGCCGCCATCATCCATTTCGCCGCGTCCGGCAACGGGGCAAAATTACCTGATGTTCCGACTATGGGGCCAAGGCCGGGACCGACATTGGCAATTGATGTCGCCGCCGACGAGAGCGCCGTGATCGGGTCCAAACCGGTCAACGAAAGCCCGATAGCCAATGCCGCAAAACACGAAAAAAACATGAAAATAAAGCCAAACACCGAATACAATGCCGATTCTGGTAAGGGCTGGCCATTATAGACCATCGTGTCCACTTCGCGTGGGTGTAACATCCGGCGAATATAAATCCGCAAACCTTCGGCGGCGACTTGAAAGCGAAATATCTTGATGGAACAAGAGGTCGACCCGGCGCATCCGCCCATAAACATCAACAAGAAAAACATGCCAGCCATCGCCGGACCCCAGCTTTCAAAGCTACCCAACGAATAGCCGGTGCCGGTTAAGATTGATATCACGTTGAAAGTCGCTGCCCGCAATGGCGAGACCGTCGTTTGCACCCCTTGCATCCAGATATAGATCACCACAAAAACAATGACGGCAAACAGTATTCCAAAAAATGCTCGTACTTGGGCATCGCGAAATATCGCCATTGGCTTTCCATTGGCGGCGAGGATGTAAAGGCCAAACGGCAAGGCCCCAGCGATCATAAAGATGCTGGCGGCAATATCCGCGCCGGCCGGGGCATAGGTCGCAAAACTGGCGTCCGAATTGGAAAACCCACCGGTGGAAATCGTGGTCATCGCATGGCACATGGCATCAAAGGCACTCATGCCCAGCATCCAGTAAATTCCACCACACAACACGGTCAGCGCCACATAAACCATCGCAATCCCACCGGCAATTCCACCGGCGCGCGGCAAGAACTTGCCCATTGGGTCGAACCATTCGCTGGAGAACAATTGCATGCCGCCAACTTTTAGCATCGGCAAAACCGCCAGCGCAGTGACAATAATTCCGATCCCACCGATCCACTCAAGTATAGCGCGCCACAATAATATGCCTTTGTCCATGGTGTCCAAACCTGACAAAATTGTCGAGCCGGTGGTGGTAAGGCCGGACATGCTTTCGAACATGGCATCAACAAATCGCAAGGGGGTTTCGCCCAGCATAAACGGCAATGACGCGAACAAGCACAACACCACCCAACTTACTGTCGTCAAGAAAAACGCGCCACGTACCGATAGGCGCACATGACCGCCACGCGTGCCCAGCAATAAAATAATTCCGATAAACAATGTAATCATTGCCGAGATAGCAAAACTGCGCCAGCCATTGTTCCCTGCAACGATATCCGCCGTCATCGGGGCCAGCATAAAAACACCAAGAAACGTAACCATCGCCCCAATAATGAGCACAACGGGTCTAAGGTCTGCCATGCTTAGTGGACCCGCGCCCGATCATAAGGGCTGTCCAATGAAAAACTAGGAATAATGACGTCATAGAGGCGGCCATTATCATCGCGAACCTCGTAAGCTCCACCCATAATGCCCGATGGTGTCGGCAAGGGTGCACCCGATGTGTACGAAAAACTTTTCCCCGGCTCTATCACCGGCTGTTTGCCAATTACGCCGGTCCCGCGCAGTTCTTGAACTTGGCCCAATCCGTCGGTAATTTTCCAATATCGGCTCAATACTTGGATGGCATCTGGGCCACCGTTTGATATCTCAACTGTGTACGCCCAAAGATACCGTCCGGCCTCAGGGTTTGAATCTGTTTCCATAAATTGCGGGGTCACCCGAACCATAATATCGCCAGTGGTGCAAACATAGGACATCGGCGCAGTTCAACCCATTTGGCGCCATTGTGCAAGCGCTTGTCAGCAGATGTGGAATCACCGCAGTCTTTTCACAATAGACTCCATCGACCCAAAAAGTGGGCACCGGTTTTTGGATAAGTTGATGGAGAGCAAAGATGACCCAAAAAGTGGGCACCGGTTTTTGGGTACGTTGATGGATAGCAAAGAAAACGATACTCAAAACATCGGTACATTCGATGTTTTGAGTATCGTTTAGGACGGGCACGAAAAATGAGCGTAAATTCTGGCATACTACCAGACACCATCATCCACCAATTGTTTGCAGATGGTGCGATTACCAGCACAACACCTTTGGACACCGACCAAGTACAACCCGCCAGTTTGGATCTGCGTCTTGGCGCGCGCGCCTATCGTCTGCGCGCTAGTTTTCTGCCGGGGCCAGCGCGAAAAATTGAGACGCTGTTACAACCGCCCTTGGTCATGCACGAAATAGATCTGTCCCAAGGCGCGGTACTGGAAACCGGCTGTGTCTATTTGGTCCCTCTACTCGAAAGCCTGGCTTTGCCCGCTGATATCAACGGTAGAGCCAATCCAAAAAGCTCCACCGGTCGCATTGATGTGTTTACGCGGGTGATCTGTGACCATAGCGACAGCTTTGACACTATTCCTGCTGGCTATCATGGCCCGTTATGGATTGAGGTCTGTCCACGGACATTTTCGATATTGGTTCGAGAAGGCGACCGGCTTGCTCAAATTCGACTGCGACGCGGCAAAGCAACAGCCGCACAAACCCATGACACCCAAACCGTGTCCATTGCTCTACCTCGTGAAGGCCTCGCCGGATATCGGGCCAAGCGCCATTCAGCCGTCGTTGATTTATCAAATATTGGCGGCCATAACCAAGCCGATTTTTGGGAAGCCTTGACCACCAAAGACGGTCAGTTAATTCTCGACCCCGACGAATTTTATATTTTGGCCTCCAAAGAAGATATTCGTATCCCACCACATATGGCCGCAGAAATGGCCCCCATTGCCATCGATATTGGCGAGTTTCGGGTTCATTATGCCGGGTTTTTTGACCCCGGCTTTGGCACCGGCGGCAAATCATCCAAAGCGGTGCTAGAAGTACGTGGCCGCGATGTGCCGTTTTTGTTGGGTGACGGACAAAGCATTGCCCGTTTGGTGTTCGAGCCGATGCTAGCCAAACCAGCAGCTCTTTATGGCGCGCCCACCAGCCATTATCAGGGGCAGGGTCTCAAATTAAGCAAATTATTTCGCTAACCGCGCAAGCTTACGCCATTCTCACAATATATACTCAAAAAACCGGTACCCACTTTTTGGGTCGTCTTTGCTCTCCATCAACTTATCCAAAAACCGGTGCCCACTTTTTGGGTCGATGGAGTATATTTCCAAGCAATACCGAACATTACCATTTTTTTAGCGATGATCACAAAACCGCCTTATTTCGGACCCGAAGCCGCCTTATCTACCCGGCATCTATGTCATGTCGACCGGTCGCAGCAATACGTGCCAGTCTCGGTTTCCAGACAGCCCCCCCAGCCCCCCCGGGTCAGGCGCTGCTGTACCGGTCGACACATTTTCTTCTTTTTTTCTTTTCTCTTTTTTTCTTTTCTCTTTTTTGCTTCGTGCTTGGGCTGCTTCCCCTTACATCCACAGTTCTCATACATCCGCAGTCCCCGGCCCCCGCGCCGGGGTCCAGTTCTTCGTGCCGTATAAAAAATTTCTCAAGAGGCTGGACCCCGGCTCAAGGCCGGGGACCGGTGGGGGAAGCACGACCCCGGCTCAAGGCCCGGGGACCGGTGGGGGAAGAGGGTCAAAACAGCCGCGCGTACCATGCTTACCAAGCACCGGGCTTACCAAGCACCGGGCTTGCCAAACACCGGCAAATCAGCCGAATATTGGCGCATGTTACAGGCACACCAGCTCGGCAAATCTTTTGGGCAAACCATTGCGGTAAAAGACGTGTCATTCACTGTCAAGCGCGGTGAGATAGTTGGGTTTCTTGGGCCAAATGGTGCGGGAAAATCGACCAGTATTCGGATGTTGGCTGCTCTGCTTACCCCCGATCATGGGTTTGTTGAAATTGATGGCATTCATGTGCATGATGATCTTACGCGCGCCCGCCACCAGCTTGGATATCTGCCCGAAGGCGCACCGTTATATCTGGAGCTAACGCCGCGCCAGTCCTTGCAATTTTGTCTAAGCTTCGCTGGATGGACAACCCATGCCAGCACCAAGCGCATTGAACAGGTTTTAGAAGTACTGGCACTGGGCGCTCACGCCGATCAACCGGTTGCCACCTTGTCCAAAGGCTTTTCCCGGCGAACTGCATTGGCGTTGGCGTTGGCAACGGATGCAAATATTTTACTGCTCGATGAGCCGTTTGATGGGTTTGATCCGATACAAGCCAAAGCGGGAAGAGCCTTGCTACAAGAACTTTCGCCCGACAAAGCCATATTAATCTGCACGCACTCTTTAGCTGAGGCCGAGGCCGTGTGCGATCGAATTTTGGTATTGAACCAAGGTCAGGTCGTAGCCAGTGGCACCGTGCCGGAATTACTGGCCCAAACCGGAACTAGCCAATTTGAAGACGCGTTTTGTCAATTGGTTGCAGCAAAATGATGCAACAGATCTTCGCCGTCACCATCAAAGAATGGCAACAAGCGTGGGCCAGCTCGGCGCTGTGGTTACAGATCGCTTTGTTTGCCGCCAGCACCATGGCCCTCGTGTTTTTTGCAGGCCGGTTTTTTGATGCGGGCCGGGCTGATCTTGCCTTGTGGTTCGCTTGGGTACCGTGGGTGATGGTGTTATATGTACCGGTGTTTGCTGCCAAAAGCATCGTCCACGAAGTTGAAACCGGCACCCTCGATTTAATTTGGCGCGGGCCAAAATCCATGTTGGTGTTGGTGCTGGGCAAATGGTTAGCTTTGTCGGGCTGGGTGTTGGTTGGCATGTTGTTTGTGCTGCCGTTATGGATTGGGATCAGCTGGCTTGGCTCGCCGGATCATGGGGCGATTTTGGCTGGTTTGTTCGGGGCCGTTTTGATGGCGGGTGCGATGGCCACAATTGCGCTTTGTGCTTCGGCAACCGCCAAAAACACCAACACCGCCGCGCTGCTTGGCGTGTTATTTTCCCTGGTTCTTAGCTTGCCAATGCTGGGGTCGATGCTCAGCTTTCTACCTCCAGCCATCGCAGAAGCCGCCGCCGGGTTTTCGATACCGGCGCGCTTTGCTGGTTTTGCCCGCGGCAGTATAGCGTTTGCTGATGTGTTTTACTTCTTGTCTCTAGCTGCCGCTGGCATTTGGATCAGTGTGTTATTGGTTGGGCGGCATTATCCACCGCGCCAGATGAAATTGCTCTTGCAAATTCCAATTATTTTGTTGGGGTTTCTCATCATCAACTTGGCCCTGCCGCGCTATACCATGACATTGCGGTTTGATGCCACCGCCGGTCAAATTTTCACCCTATCGGCGCAAAGCAGACAATTGGCCAAACAATTGGAGACACCAAAAACTTGGACATTTTATTATTCCGCAAGCTTGGCGGCCCGCTATCCAGACATCCGGCAATTTGGCGCGCAAGTTCGCCAAACCCTCGCCAGCCTACAAGCTCATTCAAATGGCAAGCTCACGATTGTTGAACGCCATCCATTGCCGGATACACCGCTCGAAGACCAAGCCATTGCCGCCGGATTACAGCCGGTGATGACCGATACCGGCGCGCCGCTTTATTTTGGAATTGTCGATAAAACCGGTGCCTTGATCCCACGCTTTGACCATCACCGCGCCCGCTTGTTAGAATATGATTTGGCCCGCCAATTGATAAAGCCGGGCACGAATAAAACCAACCTGACCTTGGTTGATGAGACCGATATGGCCGGGCGCGACTGGTATATTACGGGCCGAGAAGAAACGGCTCTGTACCGGCAATTGAGCCGTCAGTTTACGCTAAGCACCGATGCCGAACATGCTTGGGTTTGGGTGCATCCAAAACCGTTTGACGATGGTTTCGAAGCAAATTTGGCGGCACGTCTGGTTGATGAGAAAAAGCTGCGAATGGCGATATTGGTTGACCCGTACCGTGAAGGCGCGGGTCGGCTGGCGTTAAACGGCTTACCTCGACCGGGCGCCATGCCTAGCTCCAAATTGCCAAAGGCGATTACGGATCTGGGCGTAAGCATGTCGAGCCAAGTGGTGATCGACCCGACATTGGCGGCGCAAGTTCAGACCCAAGAAAATGGCAAATCACGCGTGATCAGCTATCCGGCATGGCTGCAATTGGGGCCAGACAATATCGCTCTGGCTGGGCCATTACAAAGCGCGGTACCTCGCGGCATGGCGTTGGCTAGCGCCGGTGCATTTGACGCAAAGCTTACTGATGGTTGGGAATTTCAACCGGTATTGCGCACATCAAAGCACGCCATGTTGGTTGACCAACGCCTTATTGCGAACGGGGCTAGCACCGATGAGCTGTTGGCACAGGGTCAAAATACGGGCGTAAAAGTGCTGGCCGGACGGTTGTTTCATGGCGAGTATGACAAACAGATATTGCTGATAGCCGATACTGATTTTATTGACGATCAGTTTTACGGGCAAACCGATCCGGTATTTGGCTGGCAGGAATTGGCCGATAATGGCCGCTTTATGATGACGGCTTTGGACGTTATGATCCACGCGCCTGA
>JAESUG010000067.1 GCA_016763185.1 Robiginitomaculum sp.
AGAAATCCGGGCCCGGCCACTTCAACTGATTTGATCAGTGGGTGATTTTCCAAGAGTTTCGCAATTTGGGTGGCGATTTGGCGCGGATTTGTTTTGGCCAATTTTGCGGCGCTCATGCAACCATTACACTGATACGGCGCTAGATCTGGGCGGTCGGAGCGAATGACTTGGCCCAATGTTTCAGGAAGAGACAGCGTGGCAAAGGCGGCCCCTACTGCGTCCGATAATTGAACGAGTATTGATTGCATCTTAGCTCGCGCCTCTATCGGTTGTTGCTACCAGCATTGACGCGAAATCTTTTGCCGGAGCGGGCAAATTCTAATTCATTCTCGTTCAATTCAAAGCCAACAATGATCTCGAAATTATTACCGCTGGTATTTTGTTGTAATCTTGGGATCAAGATAGAAGCAAATTTTTCTGTGTGCCGAACAATCTGGTCTGGTTGGCGAAACTTGATTGGCAATGGATAGGTTTCCTTGGTGATGATGGCGCGGTTTTTGCGGGTAACCGAGACAAAATAAGAAAAATCGGCCTCCATACCCACTGCGGCCGGGCCTCGGCCAAAGGCAAAGTCTATTTCCAATGTTGCATCAATCGGGTTGGTTCCGACATAGGTGCATAAACTGCGAACACTTAGTATTTCAGCGGTAAAACCAATATTTGCATAAGTTTGCGGTTCGCCAATTTGAACTTTGCGCGCCGCATCCCACAGCACCAAGGCCTGTGGACAGACGCCTTCATTCACGGCCGGCGGTGTTGCTCCAATTAGGCTTTTCGCGGTTTGACACGAAGAAAGCGCTAATGCACCAACGCAGATAAATAAAATGGGGAACTTCATAACCCAAATAGACCTTCCAAAATGCTATCACATGGCTTTCGCCACTTGAGGACCTCTGATACAGAACAAACATCTACCCTCTTCGGTGGCTATCGGCAATACTGGAGGGCAATTGATGATGGTAAAAATGAAAAAGGCGCTGTTGTGAAAATTATCCTTGCGGCCCCACGCGGGTTTTGTGCCGGTGTTGATCGGGCCATACAAATCGTCGAACGGGCCATTACCAAATTTGGCCCGCCGGTTTATGTGCGCCATGAGATTGTCCATAACCGCCATGTGGTCGAGCGCTTAAAAGAACTAGGCGCAATCTTTGTCGAGGAATTAAGTGAGTGCCCCGATGACCGTCCGGTGATTTTCTCGGCGCACGGTGTACCAAAATCAGTTCCGCTAGAAGCGGCATCGCGTAATATGATTTATTTGGACGCAACCTGTCCATTGGTGTCCAAAGTTCACGTCGAGGCCGAGCGTCATTTTGCAGTTGGCCGCGATATTATCTTGATCGGCCATGCCGGCCACCCAGAGGTCATCGGCACCATGGGGCAATTACCGCTAGGCGCAGTGACCTTGGTCGAAACCGGTAAAGATGCTCGCAAATTGCAGGTGAAAAACCCTAAAAATTTAGCGTATGTCACCCAAACAACCCTGTCGGTGGATGATACCAAAGAGATTGTTGATATCCTAAAGTCGCGGTTTCCAGATATTGCCGAGCCACACAAAGAGGACATTTGCTATGCCACCACCAACCGCCAAGCCGCAGTCAAAGCCATGGCCGGGCAGTGTGATTTGGTATTGGTGCTGGGGGCCACCACTTCGTCGAACTCGATGCGTCTGGTCGAGGTTGCCAAAAAATCGGGGGCTCCGGCGGCGCGGTTAATCGAAAGCAAAGCCGACATCAATTGGGCGCAGATGAAAACCGTGCAGGTGCTTGGACTAACCGCCGGGGCATCGGCCCCAGAAAGCTTGGTCCGCGAGGTCTTAGCAGAAATTGAGGCAAGAGGACCGGTGGAGCTGGTCACCCTTGAAACCGCCACCGAAAATGTTTCGTTCAAATTGCCGCAGATGTTACGAGGGTGAAGCGCGATCACGTAACGATTTATACCGATGGTGCCTGTCGCGGAAATCCGGGACCGGGCGGCTGGGGTGCATTGCTGATTTTTGGTAAAACCGAAAAAGAAATATCCGGCGGTGAAGAGGACACCACCAATAATCGGATGGAACTGATGGCGGCGATTTGCGCCCTAAACCAGCTGAAACGCTCGTGCAACATCACCTTACACACCGACAGCAAATATGTCCGCGATGGTATCACCAATTGGCTAGCTGCCTGGAAAGCCCGTGGCTGGAAAACCGCAGCCAAAAAATCAGTAAAAAACCGCGATTTGTGGGAATTACTGGAAACCGCCACCGCCCGCCACGACATCGAATGGCTATGGGTAAAGGGCCATGACGGCGATCCCGGCAATGAACGCGCCGACGAACTGGCCAATCAGGGGCTTGAGAATTGGTTATGTGAATAACAAAAATTTAGAAAAAACTCAGCGATTTTGCCTTTATTTTAACCCAATTGCGGTTTATATAGTCGTTGTTCGCTTGCGGACTATGGCGATAAACGCGGCGTTAACACCGGCTCGGACCCGGGGGCAGTACCCGGCGGCTCCACCAACAATATTTGCCCTGATTCTGGTTTTGTCCGGTTTGGGCGAAAACTGTTGATGGGGCCGAGACAGTATCGACGGACGGAAATAAACGTTGGCTTTTGCTCGGGTGAGGCCCGTTAAAGGCTCAAATTGAACAGTTGCAAATGACAACTCTTCTCAAGAATTGGCCCTAGCAGCGTAAGCTGTTACGGACTTTTCGCATTTAACTCCTAGCCCCTTGAAAGGCTAGGCGGGGTTCGGAGGCACCTGGCAACAGAAGCCTCCACTTTTTTTCAGCATGTATTTTCCCAGCACGTATTTTTGTCTTTCGCCTTCTCGTGTGACTTCCAGAGCTGTGCCGCATGTAAGCCGGTCGTTTTATTGCTTTTTGCGGATACGTAATTTTGGGGGATTGTCCAAAATTCGGATGTCTTGGCGCGGGAATGGGATTTCGATATTGTTATCGCGTAGGGCATCCCAGACCAAGAACAAAATATCGGACGAGAATTTGTTCGGGCCGTCATCAATACCGGCAACCCAGAACTCGACGCCAAACTCGATCCCGCTATCCCCAAACCCGCGTAGTTCGCAATCGGGTTGTTCGGGGTCGGTGAGGACTTGTGGGTGTTTTAGGACAGCGGCAACGATCAACGGCGGCACTTGGTGCGGGTCCGTGTCATAGGCGACCGAGAACTCAACTTCATAGCGTTGCAGGGGGTTGTCTCGCGTCCAGTTGATAAACTGCTCAGTAATAAAGGTTTCATTCGGGATCATGATCTCTTTGCCGTCATAGGTTTCCAAGATTGAGGAGCGCATATTGATCGCCTTTAAGGTGCCAGAGCGGCCATTATCCAGTTCGATATGATCGCCAATACCCATCGAGCGCTCGAACAATAAAATCATGCCAGAGATAAAGTTAGAGGCAATTTGTTGCAGGCCAAAACCAATGCCCACACCAACCGCACCGCCCAACACGGCCAAGGAAGTGAGCGGAAAACCAATGACTTTCAGCAGCAAAAACAGCAAGGTTGCAAACAAGCCGATTTGGAATAATTTGACGAACAATTCCTTGACTTGGATATCAAGGGTTTCTTGCTCGCGAATGGCTTTTTGACCGGCGGCATTGGAATGGCGGCCAATCCAAAAGAATACGGCTCCGGCAACTGCGCCTTTGAACAAGGTAAACAGCGAAATTTTATCTTCGCCCAACGGAATGCCAATGCTCTCCATCCAGTTGATGGTCATATCGAGCCAACCAAAAATTTGCAAAATCGCAAATGGAATACCAATCCAAAGCGCGGCGGTGCGCGCCATTGGGTGGGTGATAAACTGGTTGATCGCCGAATACAGCACGTTGATTACCGCGATGCTTTGGGCCATGCGCACCAGCCAACTGGCCCCAACCAAGGTTTCAACAATTTCTGCGGTGACCGCCAGTGCCGTGACAATCAAAATTGGCAGTAACAGTCCAGATGCCGCAAATACCAGTTTTTGCGCCGTCAAAAACCGGCCCGTTGTCGGTGCTTCGCGTAACAATATCACTCTGTCGCGGGTGAATTTTGTGACAATCAGAGCCACAATCAGCGCGATGATGATGGCACCAATTTGCGCATAAAACTGTGGCGACATCGCCCATTCTAACAGTTTGGCCAAAAGCGTTTGGCCATGCAACTGCATGATTTTAATTTGTTCGGCATCCATGGGGCTGATTCTCCAACTAAGTCGCTAAAACCTAGCCATATGTTGCAATTTAACAAGGCTCATCATTGGTTGTTATAATCCAGATTGTGACTGACAATGGCCTCTCTTGTACTGGGAGGAAATTCAACAATGGTAAAACCAAACAAGACCGTACCCACCGAAGGTGATGTGTTGGTATTTAGCGGGAAAGCTCATACAAAGCCACACTCGCGGCGCTGGCGACGTTCAGGCTTTCCATATGTGATGAGATGGGAATACGGGCCAATGTCTCGCAATGCTTTTTGACATTGGGGCGCATGCCTTTGCCCTCGGCGCCCAGCACCAAAACCACCGCTCGTTCGTCCTTGGCCTCGGACAGGCTTAGGCTGGTTTCACCGGTTAGACCAATGCTGTGGACACCGGCATCGGCTAGTTTTTCCAATGTGCGCGATAAATTGACCACCGGGATATGTGGCACGCGCTCAATGGCCCCGGCGGCAGCTTTGGCCAACACGCCACCCAAAGTTGGCATATGGCGTTCTTGGGTAATAACCCCGGCGGCCCCAAAGGCGGCGGCCGAGCGGAATATTGCACCAATATTTCGGGGGTCGGTTATGCCGTCTAGCATGAGCAATGGCCCGGTTTGATTTTGCAATATTGTCTCTAACGCAACCGGTGGGTTGGGGGACACGTGCAGGGCAATTCCTTGGTGAACCGCGCCGTAGGGCAGGGCATCGGTGATCTGATCCGGTTCTGTCGGGTTTATCTTTTCCAACAAAGCTGTTTTATCGAATTGAGCCAGGGTGTTGCGGGTAATCAGCACCTCAATTATCTTACGATTTGGGTTGTTTAGCGCGGCGGTCGCGGCGTGTGTCCCCCATACCCACAGCTTAGCTGTTGAATTTGTTGGGTTTTTTGTAAATTTTCCCGATGATTTTTTTTGATGTTTTTGTCGCATAAAAATTCAATTTCCTCATTGCAGATTTGAAAACTCTTCTCTATATTCCGCCGTCCAAGTTCTAGCAAAGTCTTTGCTCTTTTCACCCCTATTGTCTAGCGGTGAAGTGCAAAGGCTTATTTTTTGATGGGTGAAAGGAAATTTCTTTGCTTCTGCTGGTTACGGGTTCCGAATAGGAAATTCTAACATGGAGGGGTGGTCGAGTGGTTAAAGGCACCAGACTGTAAATCTGGCCGCGTGAGCGTACGTTGGTTCGAATCCAACCCCCTCCACCATGTTTGTTTGTCCTACCACTTCGTTACTTGAGGACATGTTTGTATGTCCTACCACTTCGTTACTTGAGGACATGTTTGTTTGTCCTATCGCGTAGCTTTGAGGACAGGTTCCAGCAGAACGGCACGCTTTTTAATCAGGTTCATACGACTGACAATGAAACTGGCGGGTATAGCTCAATGGTAGAGTCACAGCCTTCCAAGCTGAAGATGCGGGTTCGATCCCCGCTACCCGCTCCATTGTTTTGGCCAACTCCATTGCTCTGGCCAACTCCATTGCTCTGGCCAACTCCATTGTCTTAAGCCTTGATCCAAAGTACCAAAGCGACCACATAGCAAGCAATCATGAAAAGACGTTCATCATTCATCCATTTGCTGTTTAAGACGCATCTATATGGTTGGTGAATCATTTTTAGGAGGAAATTAAAATGAAACCCATGAAAAAAACTATGTTCATCAGTATTGTGCCTGTTCTGTTGGCCGTATCGGTCGCGCCCGCAAGCGCTGAGACATTTAACGCCAGCGCGATCAAGCTGGAAAATATTGTTGGCCGCGTGATCATCACCACCGGAAATACCAGCAATATCGAGGTCAATATAGATCCGGGCGCGCGCATTGTTGATGTGCCACCAACACGGGTCGTAAACGGGGTGTTGCGCATTGGCTCTTCCAAAGAGATCGAAACCCGCAAGTGTAATGTCAAAGGGTCGCGTTCGGCCAATCAATATGGCGAGCATTATCAGGTTCGGATAAAATTACCCGGCGGAAAATTGCGGCCATTGTCTGATTACCCGACGATCCGGGTTTCGGTTCCGACGGGCACTGATCTGACGTTGGCTGGCGGAACCGTTTTTGGTACTGCGGGTGATATGGGTGAGGTTGACCTGTTGGTTGATGGCTGCGGCAAATTTATCGTTGGTGATGTTGCCGATAATCTTAAGGCTCGGATCAATGGTTCAGGCGATATTGTTGCGGGTACCGTCGGCGGCGCGTTACAGAGCTTAATCAACGGTTCGGGTGATATTATTATTGGTGCAGTTTTAGGCGATGCGAGCTTGCGTATTAATGGTTCTGGCGATATTGAAGTAGATCGTGTGCGATCCGTTGTGGCAAAGATCAATGGTTCGGGCGATATTGAAGTCGGTTCAGTCAGTGGTAAAGTTGAAACTAGCGTGAATGGTTCTGGTGATATTGAAATTGCTGGCGGGACGGCTGCGCCATTTGTCGCGAGTATTCATGGCTCTGGTGATATTGCCTTTGGCGGTCATGCAAATGGCGTAAGAGTATATATCGCGGGTTCTGGCGATATTGTTGTGAATTCATTTGAAGGCGATCTGGATACAGATGGTCATCGGATCGAAGTTAATATTGATGGCGGGCGATTGCACGTCGAAGGCTAAACCAACGCGGTATCCGGGCGTTTCCGGGTGTCGCGTACAATTACGGGAAAGTGTCAAAATGGCAAAAGAGAAGTTTGAACGTAACAAGCCGCATATGAACATTGGCACGATTGGCCATGTTGACCACGGCAAGACGACGTTGACGGCAGCGATCACCAAGTATTTTGGTGAGTTTCAGGATTATGACGCTATTGATTCTGCGCCTGAAGAGAAGGCGCGCGGGATCACCATTTCGAC
>JAESUG010000068.1 GCA_016763185.1 Robiginitomaculum sp.
AATCACCGGCATTGGTGCCACCGATCGTAACCCGTGGGGTGCCGGTCAGATTCAATACACCTGTGCCGGAATTGGTCACCGTAAACGTATTGGCATTCGTGCCGCCAGCTAGCGCGACATTACCAAAGTTCGTGTTATCAACCAGTGCTGGCGTAATATCGCCATCGACGATCGACGTGCCATTGCCGGCAACATCCATCTCTGGTGCACTAACACCGATGCCGGTGCCGGTGATGGTAAACGTATACGGGTTCTCGTCCGTGTCATCATTGGTTATGATAATGACAGCTGTTCGTGCGCCTGCTGCCGAAGGGTCAAAGGTGATGGTAAAAATAGTGGTACCGCCACCCAAGGCCACACTGGTGGCCGCATCGGTGGTCAGGGTGAAATCACCGGCATTGGCACCAACAATTGCAACTCGCGGCGTGCCGGTAAGGCTCAATACACCTGTGCCGGAATTGGTAATGGTGAACGTATTGGCATTGCTGCCGCCAGCCAGCGCGACACTGCCAAAGTCCGTATCATCAGCCAGTGCCGGCGTCGTATCACCATCGGCGATCGACACGCCATTACCGGCAATATCTATCTCTGGTGTTATGCCGGTGCCGGCGATGGCAAATGTATATGGGTTCTCGTCGGCGTCGTTATTGGCAATACTGATACTGGCCGTACGTGCACCCAATGCGCTGGGATTAAAGGTAATGGTGAACATGGTAGTACCGCCGCCCATCGCCACACTGGTGGCAGCATCGGTGGTCAGGGTGAAATCACCGGCATTGGCACCAGTAATACCAACTCGCGGGGTACCGGTAAGGTTCAACACATCTGTGCCGGAATTGGTAATGATGAACGTATTGGCATTGCTGCCGCCCACAAGGGCGACATCACCAAAGTTCGTGTTATTAGCCAGTGTTGGTATAGTATCGCCATCCGCGATCGGATTGCCATTGCCGGCAATGTCTATCTCTGGGGGAAACTCAAAAATATCGGCGCGGATGGCAGCCAAGCTGGTATCGCCGCCGCTGGCACTAAAATCCGTCCAGATAATGACAAAACCAGTATTACCAAGGCCAGCAATTTTGGACGTACGCTGATTGCCTGCAGTCGTCGTGTTGACCAGAAACTCGGCCCCCTGCGCCACACCATTGGCACCATAACGCTGGGCGCGGATGGCAGCCAAGCTGGTATCGCCGCCGCTTGCACTAAAATCCGTCCAGGTAATGGCAAAACCGCCATTGTTAAGCTCGGTAATATTGGGTGCTGACTGATTGTTTTCCGTAGTGGTATTGATCAGAAACTCGACCCCTTGCGCCACGCCATTGGTATCATACCGCTGGGCGCGAAGGGCGTCACCACTGACATCACCCCCGGTTTGACTGGAATCCGCCCAGGTAATGACAAAACCACCATCACTAAGCCCGGCAATGCTCGAACTACCCTGATCATTTGCTGTGGTGGTATTAACCAGAAACTCGGCGCCTTGCGCCAGGCCATTGGCATCATAACGTTGGGCGCGGACGGCAGCACTATCGGTATCGCCGCCGGTTTGACTAAAATCCACCCAGGCAATGACAAAACCATCACCAACAAGGCCGGCAATGCTGGGGCCAAACTGAGTGCTTACTGTGGTAGTATTGACCAGAAACTCGCCCCCTTGTGCCACGCCATTGGCATCATAACGCTGGGCGCGGATGGCACCATTACTGGTATCGCCGCCGGTTTGGCTATCATCCCGCCAGGTAATGACAAAGCCACCATCAACAAGGTTGGTAATGCTGAGGTCACCTTGATCATTTGCTGTGGTGGTATTAACCAGAAACTCGACCCCTTGCGCCACGCCGGTTGCATTATAGCGCTGGGCACGGATGGCAGAACCGCTGGTATCGCCGCCGGTTTGACTAAAATCCTGCCAAGCAATGACAAAGCCACCGCCTGTAAGCCCGGCAATGCTGGGGAGCAACTGAAAACCTCCCGTCGTGGTGTTGACCAGAAACTCGGCCCCTTGCACCACGCCATTGGTATCATAACGTTGCGCGCGGATGGCACCATCACTGGTATCGCCGCCGGTTTGGCTATCATCCCGCCAGGTAATGACAAAGCCACCACCAACAAGCTCGGCAATAACGGGGGTAGATTGACCATTTGCAGTCGTCGTATTCACCAGAAACTCGGTGGCAAATGCTTTTGGGGCGAACAGGATATTGGCTACCATCAGGCAAAACACCGCCAAGAGCATAATCGGTAGACGAAATATGGGCCTAAGAGCCGCTCGTTGACTTGAGCGACCAACAGATAATTGCACATATAGCATTTCAAACGATTTCATAACCGGCATTCCCCTAAAAGAAGCGCAGACAAAACCCATACGCCTCCCATACCGAGCTCTTTACAAAACCCGATTCCAAAAATATACACAAAAAACGATGAGCAAGTCAAAGAATACTGGATTGCCGACCAGCGCGGCTCTTGCGGGAGTTGGTTTCACAGCATAAATAACACTCCATTTCGGTCCCCTTACCTTGAGAGCCAGGGTCCAGTTCTTTAACACGGCTTACGGACGACACCCATTTTTCCTAGCAGCTGGACCCCGGCGCAAGGCCGGGGACTAGGAATAGGTGGTTGATGAGCCGTCTTACCGGTCCCCGGGCTATGATCCGGGGTCCAGCTTTTTGGGGGAGATGCGTATGAAAAACTGGGCCCCGGATCAAGTCCGGGGACCGAGGTGGGGGTCGAGTGGTGCGGTTTCTTGCTCCTATGTACGTCGCTCCTCTATGTACGGCGCATTTATGGCACTATGCCTTCACGAATGGCGAAGGCGTTGATTTCGGCGAGGGTCAAAGGTTGCTCGGCGAAGGCGATGCGGGCACTGGTTAAGGCTTGGGTGGCATTTTGGGGTTGGTTCATGACTTGGTAGGCACGGATTAGGCGTTGCCAGCCGCTGAGGTCATTGGGGGTTTGGGCGAGTTTGTTGGCTAGGTTTTCGACCATGGTTTCGATCATTTGTTGGCGTTGTTCGGGGGCCATTTGTTCGGCGGCTTGTATGTCGGCGGCAGTGGGGCCGGGGGGGTCGGCTGGCAAAGGCGTTCCTAGCTGTTCGGACAGGCGCCTGATTTGGGCGAGTAGATTGGGCCGCCATTCGGCATCGGATGGTGCGGATTGCAATAATTCTTGCCAAATTGCCAAAGCTTCATGGCCAGCGCCGGCTTGTTGTTTGGCCAGGCCAGCATAAAACTGCGCTCGTGGTTCGTTGGGTTGGGATTGCAGGGCGCTGGTAAATTGTTGCAAGGCGGTGGGCGTTACTTGGCCCTCGGCCAACATTACCAAGGTTTCGCCATAGGATGACAGGGTTTCGACGTGTTGGGGGCTGTGTTGGGGGGCCAGTTGTAACGCGGTTTCATAGGCGGTTTTGGCCTCCGCATAGCGTTGCATCTGGTAATAGGTCCAGCCCAGCAGTTGCCAGCTGTTTGCGTCATCGGGGTTGGTGCGAAGATGGTTGGTGAGCTGGGTAACGGCTTGCTCCATGGTTTGCGGGGCCGTGGGTTGGGGGAGCAAACTTGCAGGCGTGCCAACCAGCCAATACAGGCCCAATGCGCTGATCACCACGAACACGCCAAGAGCGCCAAATATAGTACGGTCAGCTTTGCTCAGGGTTTCGGCGCTTTTATGAGTTTCGCGCAACTCCAAAATGCGTTTGGCGGTGCTACGGCGTAAGGTTTCGGCCTCCGCAAGGCTAAGAGTACCGGCAGCAAGGTCGGTTTCGACATTTTGCAAAGCCAAGGTTAGGGTTTTCATCTGGGCATTATGATCGGATGATGTCGGGCGATAAAACGGGTTGGCCAGCAGTAAAATGGCGGCAATCAAAAATAAACCAAGAACAATCCAAAACATGAGCGCTACTTTCGAAGTTGAGTAAGGTATTCATCTAGCTGTTGATCTTCGGCGCTAGGTTTGGCTGCGGGTTTGCGCCGTGCTGCTCGCCAAAACATGACCGCACCAAATAACACAAATCCCAATGGCCCCAACCACAACGCATAGGTGCTGGCCATAAAGGGCGGTTGCAATAACACAAAATTACCGTATCGGTCGGTGATGTAACGGACGACTTCATCATTGCTGTCACCGGCCAGCAACCGAGTTCGAACTAGGGCTCGCATATCGGCGGCCAAGGGCGCATCCGAGTCGTCAATCGACTGGTTTTGACAAACCACACAGCGCAAACCCTTGCTGATTTCGCGGGCGCGGGTTTCGAGCACCGGATCGGATAATTGCTCAGACGGCTGCGCCGAAAATCCAGCGGGGGTTAATATCAGTAATCCGA
>JAESUG010000008.1 GCA_016763185.1 Robiginitomaculum sp.
ATTCTGTCTTTTTCGTGACCGTCGGGAAAAACGCGCCAAACGCCACATAATCGGCGCCAGCTTCGCCCGCACACATCGCCAAATGCCGCGAGTCATGAGCAGTGACCCCGATCACCATGTCTGGGCCTACTAATTTACGGGCCGCTTTTATCGGCATATCGCTCTGACCCAAATGCACCCCATCGGCACCCAACTCGGCAGCCAGTTCGGGATTGTCATTGATCAGCACAATTGTGCCATTGGCGCGGGCTATTGGCGCGAGCTTGGCAAAAGTTGCACGGATTTGAGCGTCATCGGCAGGTTTTAATCGAAGCTGCAATGCCGCAATTTCGACCTGTTGGCACACCGCCTGTAAATCACTTGCGAATGCATCCAAATCGGCGATGGCTGGCGGCGTGAGAAGGTAGATTTGGGTGGTCATATCCGAGGCAAACTATTCTTCTAGCGCCGCATTCCATTGGCCCAAGCTGGCGAGCGAATTCATCTTGGCCCGATGCGCAAAGGCCGTTTGGCCCGCCGCAACATCATTACCGCTCCATGCCGCCAGAGGCGCAGCTTGTAAAGCCCGGCCATAGGAAAATGTAAGGTTCCAAGGCAGCTCGTACCCCGCGTTCATTGCGTTCAAATGTGCGGTGGCTTGGATGTCAGACTGGCCACCAGACAAAAACGCGATGCCGGGTACGGAGGCCGGCACCATTGCCTTTAAGACCGTCACGGTTTTTTCAGCAACCTCGTCGATACAAGCCTGACGGCTGCATTTGTTGCCAGAGACAACCATGTTTGGTTTTAGGACAATGCCCTCCAAAGCGACATTATGCATATAAAGCTCCATAAACAGGTGTTTTAACGTCCAATTTGTCACCTCAGCACAGCGCTCAACGGAGTGATCGCCGTCCATCAATACTTCTGGTTCCACAATCGGGACGATCTGCGCTTCTTGGCAAATGGCGGCATATCGGGCCAAGGCATGACAATTGGCGGTCACACAGGCCGCAGATGGCCGGTGCGCATCCACGTCAATCACCGCCCGCCATTTTGCGAAACGAGCCCCAAGTTGATAATATTCTTGCATTCTAACCCGCAACCCGTCCAGACCAGCCGTGGTTTTTTCCCCGGCAAATCCGGCCATACCTTGAGCGCCGGTATCCACTTTAATGCCCGGCACAGCACCCGCGGCAGTAATTACATCGACCAATTTGCTTCCGTCAGCTGCTTGTTGGCGTAAGGTTTCATCAAACAAGATCACCCCGCCAATATAATCGGTCATCGCCGGTTCCGTCCGAAACAACATTTCACGCCAGTCTCGGCGGCTGATTTCGGTGCTTTTTAACCCAATTTGATCAAAGCGTTTTTGGATAGTACCAGCACTTTCATCGGCAGCTAAAATGCCGGTGCCGGGCGCAGTCATCTGGTTCGCTACAGTGTTCAATTTTTCTAAATTCATGATAATTCCCCTATTGATATTATTTTGATAAACAAAGAATGCCGGGCAATTGTTTGCCTTCCATCCATTCTAAAAACGCCCCACCAGCGGTGGAAACAAACGTAAATTGGTCGGCAATTCCAGCTAAATTTAACGCCGCCACCGTATCGCCGCCGCCGGCCACCGAGATCAGTTTTCCGGCGGTGGTTTGTTGGGCGCAATAGCTGGCCGCTTGGATAGTGGCCCGATCAAACGGCGGTAACTCAAACGCCCCCAACGGTCCATTCCAGATCACCGTTTTGGCCCGAGCGATCGCATGCATGAGCGCGGCAACCGCATCTGACCCTGCATCCATAATCATTTCATCGTCGCGCACGTCTTCGGCCAAGCGAACCTTATGCGGTGCATTTGCTGCAAAAGCTGTTGCCGCTACCACATCTTTGGGCAGCAAAATCTCACAGCCGGATCGTTTGGCATTGTCCAAAATTTCCAAGGCTGTGTCGGCAAACCCACGCTCACACAAAGATATGCCAACCGGCTTACCCAACGCAAACAAAAACGTATTGGCCATGCCACCGCCGACACAGAGTATATCAACTTTGCTGACCAAGTTTTTCAATAATTCCATTTTGGTCGAAACCTTGGCTCCACCAACCACGGCCAGAACTGGATGGGTAGGCGTACCTAGGGCTTGGGTTAAATGATCCAATTCGTATTCCATCGCCAAACCCGCAAAAGCAGGTAAATGCGTCGCCAAACCAAAGCTCGAAACTTGCGCCCGATGGGCCACCGAAAATGCGTCGTGGACAAAGATATCGCCCAATGCGGCCATTTTGGAAGCCAAAGCCGGGTCATTGACGGTTTCGCCTTGGTGAAACCGGGTGTTTTCAAGCAATAACACATCACCATCGCGCATGGCGCGCACTGCTTGTTCGGCAATTTGACCCACGCAATCATTGGCGAACGCCACCGTGCAACCCAATATATTTTCCAAAGCAGGAACAATTTGGTTCAAGCTTAAGTTCGCAATAACTTGTCCATTGGGCCGACCAAAATGAGAAAGTAAAATGACTTTGGCACCGGCCTCACGTAACAGATCAATGGTCGGCTTGGCCCGGCGCAATCGGGTGTCGTCACTGACCACGCCATCTTGCATGGGCACATTAAAGTCAACCCGAACCAATACCCGTTTACTGGCGGTTACAGCTTCTTGCAAACGATGAAAACCCGTCACGAACTTGCTCCCTTATAGGAACTTGCCCATGACCAAAGCCGTATCCGCCATCCGTGTGGCAAAGCCCCATTCGTTGTCATACCAGGTTAAAATACGCACAAAGCGCTTGTCCAACACCTGAGTTTGCGGCAAGGCCACCGTCGATGAATTTGGGTTATGATTGTAATCAATGGAAACCAACGGCTCATCTGAAACCCCCAAAATACCTTTCATTGGGCCATTTGCCGCAGCGCTCAGAGCCGCATTTACGCTTTCAACACTGGCAGGCTTGGCCGCATCAAAACACAGATCAACACAAGACACATTTGCCGTTGGTACGCGAATGGAGGACCCGTCTAATTTGCCGGCCAGCTCCGGCAATACCAAGCCCACGGCTTTGGCAGCCCCGGTAGAGGTTGGGATCATCGACATCGCCGCAGAACGAGCACGGTATAAATCACTATGCATCCGGTCCAATGTTGGCTGATCGCCAGTATAGGCATGAATGGTAGTCATATACCCACGCTCAATGCCAAAAGCTTCGTGCAAAACCTTGGCCACCGGCGACAGGCAATTGGTGGTGCAAGATGCATTAGAAACCACGATATCATCCGCTGTTAACACATCATGGTTGACCCCAAACACAATGGTTTGATCCGCACCACCGGCCGGCGCGGAAACCAGAACCCGCTTGGCACCAGCTTCTATGTGAGCCGAAGCTTTTTCCTTGCTGGCAAAAAACCCTGTACACTCCATGACAATATCAATGCCCAATGCCGCCCACGGTAATTTCGCTGGATCACGTTCCGCCAACACCCGAACAGATTTTCCGTTGACGCTCATACTGTCTTCATCAGACGTGATCACGGCATTTAATATTCCGTGTGAGCTGTCATATTTTAGCAAGTGGGCATTGGTAGCCACCGGCCCCAAATCATTGATCGCTACCACTTCAATATCTTGGCGTTGATGTTCAATGATGGAACGAAAGACTAAGCGACCAATACGACCAAATCCGTTAATTGCGACACGAAGCGCCATGAAATTCCCCTAATATTGTGACCCGTTTTGGTTGGGGCCGAAAAGATTTTGCATTGATATTACAAATGATTAGAGGGTCATACGCTCCCTGCCAAAAAGGGGCAAGAGAATTGGCGAGATTTGATCAGTTTTTGACTGATTTTCGTAAGATTGAAGGAGCGGGAAGCAGGAAATTGCTGTGAATGGCAAACTAGGTCTAATTCATCGTGACATATATCAGCAAGAAAACGGGGATGTCACTTGCCGACGACCACAACAGATCAGGATTTGCCGTTCACAGCAAAAGCAATCTAGCATTTTTTGAAGAGGATTAAACCTGTTAGAAATTACAGGGTGTTACCACGGACTTACAGCACAATTTTAAATGTTTTTACTGCCAATACTACAGCCTGAAGACGACTGCCCGCACCGAGCTTCTTGCGGGCATTTTGGATATGGTATTGTACGGTGCGTTCGGTGATCAGTAGTATTTGTGAAATATCCCAATTGGTTTTACCCTTGGCCACCCATGTCAAGCATTCGCGTTCACGATTGGTTAGTCCCACGCTTTTTTCTTCAGATAAGTGCTTCGGCAACGGATGAAAATATGTGGCACGCCGATAAAGACCCTGAATTAACATCTCAAGAATTGCTATGTCACAATAGCTTAGGTGATCAACATTTCCGTGCACACCAACCGTGGCAAACCGGTTTAATCTTCCTTTTAGTGGAAATGCATAGCCATCGGAAATGCCTTGGTCTCGGCGCAAGTCCATGGTTTTTCGATCCTCGCGGTTCATATTTGTTACGTCATTTACCGTAGAGTACTGTATGGGTGAATTAGCACGAAGTAGGGCTCGAACCAATGGATCATGATACATATTGCCGTCATGCCAGTATTTTTTTAGGTACGATGGCGAAGACGTACCGAATACTAGGTTCTTGCCAAAGGGCATATCCAAATTGGCTATTTCAGCGAAAATAAACGTAGTTAGGCCGATATCACGCAAATATCGATCAAAAATATCTATTAATTGTTGTTTGTCTTGAGCGTTATCTAGCTGCTCCAATACTGTAAAAGCATCGGGATGTTCTGAAATTTGCGATACTGCCATAACCATTTTGGTAAACCTCGTTTACCTAAAACGCGGATCAAACCGCATAATTGACTCTATTTGTGCCGGTTTTTATGAACCAGCACAAGGTTTAATTTGCAGGTACCGCTGCAAAAACTAAAAAGGAGCATCCGAATACGCATTTTGTCTTTGACCCAATTGGGACTTGGCGAACCCCTTCGATAAGTGTCACAATACGAATATGAGCAAAACAGTGCCAAATGATTCGGTGCAACAAGCCGCAAAGCGCCTAAGCCAAGCGCTGGAGCAATTGGAAACCAAGGCCGAGCAATTGGTAACTAGATTACGCGATGCGCGCAATGTGGGTGATGTTGACGAAGACCGCGCCCGCTTGGCATCTGAACTTGACGAAGCCAGAAGCCGGGCCTCGTCCATGGAAGATGCCGCCGCTGAGGCCCGCACCGCCTTAGATGCCGCCATTCGCGATGTACAAACAGCACTTGGAGAGGGCGGATGAGCAAAGTATCCATCCAAGTCAATGATCGCGCTTTTTCCATTGGTTGTGAACCAGGCCAAGAGGCCCATGTGCAAAAACTAGGCGAAGCCTTTGATCAAAAGGTGACGGAGCTTGTCGGGCAAGTTGGCCAGATCGGCGATTTGCGCTTATTTTTAATGGCCGCCTTAGTGCTGTCAGATGAGCTGGCCAGCGCCCGCACCAACTTAGCCGAAGCAGATCCAGCGCAAACGGCGGCATCGATGGAGCAAATTCAACGCCAAGCTAGTAAAGCTCTTGATGACGCAGCCCAGCAAATTGAGCAAATTGTGGCGAAATTGTCGTGAAATCATGCCAAGCGCCGGTTTTTTCCACACCTAATACCATAAAATTTGGTTTATTTTTTTACTAAATGCTATAGAACCCAGCACAGGCGGTCTCTGCGGCATGCGTCAGGGGTAAAATCCCGGCGACCGTAATGTCTCCTGAGGGAACGACCTCTGATTGAAGCCGTGGTTTCTTTCACGTTGTGCCCACCTGTAAATTTGGGTCATCAGGGCATTTAACGCCCCAACGGTGTAAAGTGGAGCCGCCAACATGTCATTGTTCAAAACGAACGATAAATCTGATCTTCGCTCAAAAATGAAGCGAAAACGCGGCACCTTGGCTTCTTTATACCCCCGCTCTGGAAGTCAAGTTGCTTCGAGGTTCCCTGCGGAACTAGTGGCCAGAGGCGGATTGACCATTGCCGGTTACGCCCCAAAGGGAAGCGAGATCGATTGCTTGCCGTTGATGGAAAAGCTTAAAGCACGCGGCGCACGGATGTGCCTGCCGGTGGTGCTTGTTAAAAATGAACCCTTGATTTTTCGAGTCTGGGAGCCGGGCCAAGAATTGGAACGCGGGAAGTTTGGAACCGACGAGCCATTGGCCGATGCCGCCGTTGTCGTGCCGGATATGGTGTTGGTGCCGTTATTGGCCTTTAACTCAAAAGGGTTTCGCCTTGGGTATGGCGGTGGGTATTATGACCGGACCTTGGAACAGATGCGGGCGGCAAACGAGCATATGGTTGCGGTGGGTTTGGCCTATGAAGCCCAAGGCATGACGCGCATGCCGGTGGAACGTCATGATCAAAGAATGGATTGGATCATTACCGAAACCGAAGCTCATTCCATCACTCGCAAAACGCCGTAAGCAAGGATGAAAGCCTTACTGCTTGGTGATGTGGTTGGGCGCAGTGGCCGTAATGCCCTTGCCGATCACTTACCGCAATTGATCAAAGACTTGCAGCCAGATTTTGTGTTGGCCAATGGTGAAAATGCGGCCGGTGGGTTTGGCATTACCCATAAAACGGCGCAGGCGTTATTTGCTTGTGGGGTGGATGTGATCACATTGGGCAACCACGCCTTTGACCAACCCGAAGCCTTAAGTCTAGTTGCCAAAGAGCCGATGGTATTGCGACCTGCCAATTACCCACCGGGTGCTGGTGTTCCTGGTCAAGGCACGAGGTTGCACCAAGGCGCTGATGGTCGACGGGTTTTGGTAGTAACGGTCATGGGCCGGATTTATATGGATGCACTGGACGATCCGTTTGCAGCGGTTGAAAAGGAACTAGAGGCGTGTGGACTCGCCGTTGAGGCTGACATGATCATTATTGAAATTCATGGCGAAGCCAGTTCCGAAAAGGGCGCAATGGGCCATTTTTGTGATGGCCGAGCCAGCGTTGTGTTTGGCACCCATACCCATATCCCAACCGCTGATGCTCGTATTCTTGAAGGCGGTACCGCTTTTATGACCGATCTTGGCATGTGCGGCGATTATGGTGGCGTCATCGGGATGGACAAGGAAGAACCGGTTCGTAGGTTTACAACTAGGTTACGGGGCAGCCGGTTCACCCCGGCCGATGGAGAGGGCACGCTAAGCGGTCTTTATGTTGAAACGGATGACAAAACCGGATTGGCCATTTCCTGTTCGCCGGTTCGGGTCGGCGGGTGTCTATCACCTTGTATCCCTAAGGCGATATCATGATCCGCATCATGGGTAGTTTGTGGCTTTGTTTTGGTTTGTTCGCCTGTACCGCAGGTGCGCCCAAACCGCTCAATCATGATTACCCGGCACCGCCTAGTGTGAAGCGCCTCACTGAACCCGGCGCCTGTCAAGGCGGCGCGGCATTGGCCGCCAAAACGCTGCCATTGCCGGCTTTTCCTTGGTTAGCCAAACGCCAAGGTCGCCAAGGCTGGGTGGTGGTTTCATTAGACGTTACGCCGGATGGAACCACCCGCAATGTGTTTGCCAAACGCTCGGCTCCACGCTCCATGTTCGATCGTTCCGCAATACGCGCCGTAGAAACTTGGCGCTTTGCGCCGCCGGGAGAAACCCGCCTAGCCGGTTGTTTGGTTTTTATCAGCTATCGGTTAGGACGGGTGAAAATCGGTCAATAGAGGTCTTTTGCGATGATTTTCGTATTGTTTGGCCAGATTTAACCTGTAGGTTAATAGAGTGTTAACGCCTAAACGGTGATGGTCGCACCCTGGCCAAACACCATGTTGGGGAACAAGTTGGATCCAATAGGACAATACGCACAAACCGCATCCATCATCGTCACTCTTGGTGCGGTGTTCTTGGCCATTTTCGTTGCCTTGTGGGCGCTTCGTTTGACCGTTGGGGCAAGAGCGCACAACCAGCAATGGCGCAACCGCGCGCTCAAACTCGAAGAAAGCTTGGGCCGCGCCAACAGCGTCTTTGCCGCCCATCCCGGCTTGGTTCTCGTTTGGGCCGATGACGATGCGAGGCCTAATGACCCGGACGAGCCGTGGGGTCAGCCCGCATTGTTTGGCTCGCCAGTGGCCTTAGGGGCGATGTTGAAATTTGCGGAACATACCAGTTCCGATGATCCAGCCAAAGGCATCTTGGATGGTTTGGCCGATTATGAAGCGCGCAATGCCAGCGGTGATGACACCACATTGCGGCAGGTTTTGCACGAATTGCGTCTGAATGGGACGGCGTTTTCGCTAACCATTATTGGACCGACGGGGCGTTTTTTAGAAGCAGATGGCCGCGCCGCTGGCACCCAGATCGTGCTGTGGTTGACCGATAGCACCATTAAGGGACTTGAAGAATCTGGGGCGCGGGGTCGTTTGGAGGAGGTGCGCCATATCATCTCCGAAGACCCGGTCGCCTTTATCGACATGCTGGGGCGCGCGCCCTTTCCCGTTTGGCGGCTGTCTTCAGGCCAAAAATTGATCTGGGCCAATAGCTGTTATGTGCAAACCGTCGAGGCGAACAACCTTGATGATGCGATGAAACAGCAATTGTTTTTAACCTCGGACAGCTTCGAAATGACCAAGGTTGCCTTGGAGGAAAGCGATGCCAAAAGCGGTGTTTTCCCAGTGGTGATCCGTGGTGAGCGCCGCTATTTGGAAATTGGCGTTTGGCCGGTCTCTGGCGGTGTAACTTGCGTGGCGCGCGATGTTTCCGACGAGCAAGCCTTGCGTGAGAAAATGACCCGCCAGTCACGGGCCCATGACGAAACACTGGATCATTTGGCCGATGCCGTGGCAATTTTTTCGGCAGGTCAACGGTTGATCTTCCACAATAAAGCGTTTCGTCAATTGTTTGATCTGGACGAGCAATGGTTGGATGAACGCCCTGAACACGGGGCGTTGTTGGACCATTTGCGCGAACGACGGCGCATTCCAGACCGCTCAGACTACCAAGTTTGGAAAACGTCAGAGCTGGCGCGCTATGGCGAAAACCCGGACGATGAAACGGTGGACGAATTATGGTCTTTGCCCGATGAGCGCACGTTGCGAGTTGCGATTTTGCGCCACCCCCTAGGTGGATTATTGTATATCTTTGAGGACATTAGCGATCAGCTTACCTTGCAGACTAAATTTAACACCTTGATCAGCGTCCAACGCGAGACACTCAATAAGCTAACCGAGGCGGTGGCGGTGTTCGGCTCGGACGGTGGTTTGCGCTTGCACAATGAAGCCTTTGTTGCGCTCTGGCAGCTACAGGACGTTAATTTGGCTCTTGGCGAGCCGTTTCGTGAAATTGCCCAGCACAGCCATGCCTTGTTTCCTGATCAGCAATATTGGGACGAGATGCAGGCCACCATCACCGATATGAGCCCCGAAGTACGGGGCCATCGCCAAGCTGAGATCAAGCGGGCTGATGGTAAAATTTTAACCTGGGTTTCTTGGCCTCTGTCCGATGGGGCGACGGTTATTGCTTGGGTTGATATTACCGATACCAAAATGGTCGAAAAGTCCCTGGTCGAGAAAAATGAAGCCATGGAAACTGTGGTGCGCTTAAAGGCCGATTTTGTTAGTCATGTTTCCTATCAATTGCGCGATCCGTTAAATACGATTGTTGGCTATGCGGGCATGTTGAACGAAAACATGGCGGGCGAGCTAAAAGAAAAGCAACGCGGCGCGGTCGAGAGCATTTTAACCGCAGGCAATCAGCTCACCACGGTCTTTATGAACATTCTTGATATTGCCGCGATTGATGCTGGAACGCTGGAACTACAACTCGGTGATGTTGATTTATTTCAGGTCATTGAGGAGGTTGTGCAATTGGCGCAAACTCATGCTGAGGACACCAAAATTAAGATCATTATTGATTGCCCGAACGATATTGGGATGATCCGTGCCGATGCGGCGCGGCTCAAACAAGTCATGTATAATTTGCTGGCCAATGCGGTGAAATTTAGCTCGGCCAATAACCAGATCACCATTGGCGGTGTTCGCGAAGGCAAAGAGGTGCGGCTTTGGGTTGCCGACCAAGGCATTGGTTTGGACCCCAAAGATCAAAGCAAAGTGTTTGACGAGTTTGAAAGTGGCGATCGCGGCGGCGCTGGCTTAGGCTTGGCATTGGTTCGCAAATTGATCCACATGCACGGTGGCCGCGTTACGTTCCAATCCGAAGTTGGCACCGGCACCGTGGTCACCTGTCATTTGCGCTTAGCCGCGAAAACTTCGAGCGCTGCCCCGGAATTGGCGCTAAAAACCCAAACCACCTCATAAAGCTAACTTTGACAAAACAATAAATCATTGTCATCCTTTTACCTCATAAAAAGGGGAGAAAATGATGTCAGAAACACAAACTGCAAAACCACCAATTTGGTATTGGATTATCGGCGCGATTGCGTTGCTATGGAATGCTTTGGGCGTAATAGCCTTTGTGATGCAAATGACCGTTAGTGAGGAGGCAATGCAAGCTTTACCACAAGCGCAACAAGAAATGTACGCAAACATCCCAACCTGGGTGACGATCGCGTTTGCCATTGCGGTATTTAAGGGACTTTTCGGCTCGATTGCCTTGTTGTTGCGAAAATCATGGGCGCGCATGTTGTTTTGGGCTTCATTGGTCGCGGTACTGGTTCAGATGAGTTATAGCTTTTTCTTTATTGAGACGGCTGGCGGGATGTTCCCCGGTGCCGAAGCCATGCCGGTTATGATCATAGGTGCCGCAATTTTTCTGTTTATGTTTGCTGGGTTCGTTAAGAAGAAGGGGTGGGTTAGCTAGGCTTACGCTCCACTAGCAAGTCGTGTCCCGGTGGAAGGGCTGGAACTCGGTGAAAAGGCCGTGACCCCCGGCTCAAGACCGGGGACCGGTGGTGAGCGGGGGCTGGGCAGGCCAAACTTTGCCTGAACCTACGTTTGAATACCCGGTATTTATTTCCAAAAATCTACATATTTTGGCTCAAAAAAAAATATCGAGCCGGTTTTTATAGTTATCCTTGGTATGAAATGTACAAGCTCCCGACAAGGACCGGCAATTCCATAATTTTGCGGGTTCCCTATTGTTCGAGCCAAACCTGATACAAGCGTATCCTCATTTAGTTTTCACGATGTCAAAGAGCGTAAAACA
>JAESUG010000069.1 GCA_016763185.1 Robiginitomaculum sp.
CGAGCAAATGCCGCGCCATGCCCAATACCGCGTTCATTGGGGTGCGTAGCTCATGGCTCATCATCGCCAGAAATTGTTCCTGGGCTTTGTTTGAGCCAACAGCAGGTTGAACCTGCAGTGGCGCGCCCGTGGTCTCATCAACGAACTTGCGGATCAGACAAACTCTTTTGCCCTTTTCTCCTACTTTTAGAACAAACAAGTTTACCTCACCGGTAAATGATTTTCCGCTTATTGCGCGGCACAACATGTCTTTATGGTGCGCCAGCAATGCGCCTTGGGCATTTTGCAACGTTTCATCGGCGCTAAATTCGGGGACAAATTTGCGCAAATCATGCGAGCCTAACGGCCCTTGACCAATTCCAAACAACCGACGCGCCACCGGATTGGCCTCAACCAACCGATAGTGCTCATCGGTGACCAACACGCAATCACCCAGCCGGTCGATTAGCATATGGATACGGCTGTCATCTTCGCGATATCGCGTGTCTACAAGCCGAACCAATAAATCCGGATCAAGCTGACCATTTCGAATACAAAGCCGAATTTGTTGCTCTAATTGTGGATGCATAAATGGGCCCGAAGCTTTGCCTACTAGATGCGCCAATATGCCCGACAATGCCTTGCCATTGTGTTAAAGAGCGCAAAATTTACTTGCCCATGTAGCAGACCATCGTGGACGAACAAGGCCTAGCATTACAGACCTGCAAGACCTACGAGTTGGTTTTAACTTGTGATCTGATACCTGTTTGTTTTTGAATTTGAATACTTACCCTTGGCCACCGGATTTACCACCGCCGCCTAAGTTACCGATTTTGGCTCGTAATTCGTCCATTGATAAAGCAAAGCCAGAGCTGATCCACTCATCTTCCAAATTCCATAAAATATCACCAAGCTCTTTGCCCGGCTGATAGCCAACTTCGATCAAATGCTTGGCCATGACCGGAAATACGGGCCGTTCCCATTCATCAGCAAATTCCAACATGTCCTCGATATCGCGCTGATCGCGGCCTTCATATTTGCCAATGGCAATTTTGGCGGCATCAACATAACCGGACACGACTTTGCGGTATAAACGCCGGGACACATCCATAAAATCTTCGCCCGGCACCACCGGCCCATTATTAGCATAGGCCATCACGCGGGTATTTTCGGCATTGGACAGTTTTAAGCGCTTAGAGATAGTTCGTGCCTGCACCGGATCGATCAAAGCCATAAACCGTAATAGCGGGTCAATTGACCAATTTCGGCCTTGTTCTGATGTTACCAGCCGTTCTAATTGATCAACGTCGCGGCTACCAGCAAAACAGGTTTGTAGCACTTCCGATGTTCGCATCCAGCGCACGGATTTAACTGGATCTGGTGCCGCGAGCAAACTTTTTAACTCTTTCCATATTCGCTCCGAGGAAAGGGTTTTAATTCCATCTTTTAGTCGCGCACAAGCCGTGATCGCAGCTCGTTCAGGGCGGCCTTTGCCAACCTGAGCGAAAAACCGGAAATAGCGCAAAATACGTAAATAGTCTTCGCGAATACGAGCTTCGGGGTCGCCAATAAACACCACTTCACCCGCCAAGGCATCGTTTATTCCTGCTTGTGGGTCGTACAAAGCCCCAGACTCATCACAATATATCGCGTTAAAGCGAAAATCGCGGCGGGCACTGTCTTCTTCCCAACTGGTCGAAAATTCAGTGACCGCACGCCTGCCATCGGTGGATACGTCTTTGCGTAACGTGGTAACCTCAAACGAATGACCGGCAATAATGGCTGTTATTGTACCGTGTTCTATTCCGGTTGGCACTGTTTTATGACCGGCTTTGGCCAACACCTCCTCCACCTTTTTGGGGTGCAATTTGGTGGCTAGATCAATATCGACCACCGGCTGATTCATCAACGCATTTCGCACACAACCGCCCACAAACTGGGTGCTGTCTTTTTCGGAGGCGTTGAGAATATTTAGCAGTTTTAGCGCCGGGCCGCTTTGCAACCAGCTATGTTGTTTTGGGTCGAGGCGGGTCGGTAATTTCATTTAAGGTATCTCTTTTTTTTCTTCTTCACGAGGCACAAATCCACCAGGGATAAGTTGGCCATCTTTGACATGAGCTGGAACATATTTTCCATCGGTTATTTTTTCGTTGCTAAGGGCGAGAATAAAAAACACCGCCAAGGCCAACACACCACCGATCACAAATAATTTATGGTACGGAACTGGCGAAAATGACGCACCATCAACCTTGCGATGATGCACCAAAAATGCGCGATAGCCAAAGAAAATAGCAAAAGGTAGTGCCAAAAATAACAATTCTATGATGGTAAGTTTGACCATTTTATTTCTCACTTATATTTGTGCTTAGCCGCAGTGCCAAGGCCCGCAACATACCTGCTGTTGCCCCCCAGATATAGCGATCCTGCCAAGGAATAGAATAGAAAAAACGCTCCTTACCCTGCCAAATACGAGATTCTTGTTTAAAGTTTGCCAAATTACTCAAAAATGAAAACGGCACTTCAAAAATTTCAGCCACTTCGCGGGGGTCAGCTCGCAACACAACCGGGCCAGCAATGACCCCAACAAACGGTGTAATCCGGTAATCAGTAGCCGTATGATAGCGCTCAAAGCGACCCAAAACTCGAACTTGCGAGCGCAAAACCCCCGTTTCTTCTTCAAACTCGCGCAACGCAGTTGTCGTTAAATTTTCGTCTTGCGGGTGATAGCTGCCACCGGGAAAGCTGATCTGTCCGGCATGAGTTGGCATCGTATCGCTACGCAAAGTCAACAATACCTGCCAGCCCGATGCCCGCCAAACCAATGGAACCAACACAGCAGCGGTCTTGCCCGTACCAAAAACCCCGTCATGCTCGGCGATCAGATCAAAATCTGAATACAGCCGCCCTTGTTCATCCGCAGCAAGCGGCTCCAATACGGGCTGTAGGCATTTGGTCAGGGTTTCAATCAACCTGATGCACCCCGGTTGGCCCTAAGGCGAAAAAACACTGTTGGCTGATCACACCAAGCTGTTCATTTTGTTCTTCGGCCCAATTGACCAATTGGTAAAATACCGGACGGCTTAACATGGCCTCCAACCGGCCACGCACCAACACAAATGGGGCTGGCTCCAAGGTTTTTGGGTTGGTTTCCACTCGTATCGGGTGGTCGGCATCGGCGCAGACCACATCGCCAACATTGGTAGTGAAATACAAACTGGGGCCGGATGACCCAAGGCTGCGCGTTACTTCGGTGGCAATAAAAGGTGCGGCTTCAACCTCAACCCGAACCTTTTCAACCGGTGTTACCAGCCATGTGACACCGGTTTCATCTTTTCGTAATATTGTGGAGAACAGTTTTATGAGAGAATGGCGGCGGATCGGCTTGCCTTCGTGCAGCCATGTGCCGTCACGAAGGATTTTCATGCTCATATTCGCGCAATGCTCTGGGTTCCAGTTCTCTACCGGCGGTAAGCCTTGGCCCTGTGTATTGGCTTTGGCTGCTTTCATTAAATTTTCAATATCCATAAGGGTCATTCTTCGCCATGATACTTATTCTTTAATAGACAAATCACATTAGTCGTTTCACTGTTTGATCATACCAATATCAGGAAAGTTCACTTCATGTCAGAAATTCTCGAAAACGATCCCATCATCGCCCAAGCCAAGGCCGCCGCTGCCACTCTTGGGAAAGTTCGGGACGAAATTGCCAAAGTTGTCATTGGGCAAAATGAAGTCGTGGATTTGGCTCTCATTACCCTTTTAGCCGGTGGTCATGGATTGTTGGTGGGTGCGCCAGGATTGGCGAAAACCTTATTGGTGGAAACCATCGCTACGGTCACCGGCCTGTCGGAAAAACGTATTCAATTTACCCCTGACTTGATGCCCGCCGACATTTTAGGCTCCGAAGTATTGGAAACGGACGACAAAGGAAAGCGAGCGTTTCGTTTCATCAAAGGTCCCGTGTTTTGCCAATTATTGATGGCCGATGAGATCAACCGCGCCTCGCCCAGAACCCAATCGGCCTTGTTACAAGCCATGCAAGAGCGTGAAGTTACCATTGCGGGTAAGGCGCGAAGCTTACCCACACCATTTCATGTACTGGCCACCCAAAACCCGATTGAACAAGAAGGCACATACCCCTTGCCCGAAGCCCAGCTTGACCGGTTTTTGCTACAAATTGATATC
>JAESUG010000070.1 GCA_016763185.1 Robiginitomaculum sp.
CAATGTTGAACTGATCCAACCGATCGCAATGGAAGACAAGCTACGCTTTGCCATCCGCGAAGGTGGCCGCACCGTTGGTGCCGGCGTGGTCAGCAAAATCGTAGAGTAAAATATAGGCGGCGTTTGTCGAAAACAAGCGTCGCTTCTTTTGTTATCATTAAAGGCATCGGAAATTAAGATGGACCGTCAAAATATACGCATTCGCCTAAAGGCTTTTGACCACCGGGTGCTCGATACATCTGCGTTGGAAATCATCAATACAGCCAAACGTACCGGTGCTTCGGTACGTGGGCCAATTCCATTGCCGACACGAATTGAAAAATTTACCGTAAACCGGTCGCCGCATGTGAACAAAAAATCTCGCGAACAATTCGAGATCAGAACGCACAAACGGGTTCTGGATATTGTCAATCCAACACCGCAAACCGTAGACGCGCTGATGAAGCTCGACCTGTCGGCTGGTGTTGACGTAGAAATCAAGCTGGGAGCGTAACGATGCGTTCGGGTGTAATTGCAAAAAAATTAGGCATGAGCCGGGTCTTTGCCGACGATGGTAGAAGTTATCCAGTGACCGTGCTGCATCTCGATAATTGTCAAGTGGTCGCTCAGCGCTCTGCGGACAAAGACGGGTATGTGGCGCTGCAACTTGGTGCCGGTACTGCCAAAGTAAAACGGACCTCCAAAGCCATGCGCGGTCATTTCGCCAAAGCCAAGGTTGAGCCAAAGCGTCGGATCGTGGAATTTCGGGTTTCCGAAGATTGCCTGTTGGACATTGGTGCCGAGTTATCGGCCAAGCATTTCGTGCCGGGTCAAAAAGTTGACGTGGCCGGTGTGACCATCGGTAAAGGTTTCGCAGGCGCGATGAAGCGTCACAATTTTGGCGGACTTCGCGCCACGCACGGTGTTTCCATTTCGCACCGTTCGCACGGCTCGACCGGTCAGTGCCAAGACCCTGGTAAAGTATTTAAGGGTAAAAAAATGGCGGGCCATATGGGCGATAAACGCCGTACCCAGCAAAACCTGGAAGTCATTCGGGTTTACGAGGACCGCAATTTGGTTCTGGTTCATGGTGCGGTTCCCGGCTCCAAAGGCAAATGGGTGGAAATCCGTGATGCCGTAAAAGGTGCTGGTGTCGATCTGCCAAAACCTGGCGTGCTACGTGAAGCTGAAGCAACGCCAGCCCCAGAACCTGCCAGCGCTCCGGCTGAGCCAGTTGTCGAAGAAAAGGATAGCGGGCAATGAAACTCGATGTCACAACATTAAAAGCGACGAAAGCCGGAACGGTTGAACTGTCCGATGAGATTTTCGGGCTAGAGCCACGCAAAGATATTTTGCACCGCATGGTTCGCTACCAATTGGCCAAACGCCAAGCCGGTACCCATAAAACCAAGCTCCGTTCGGAAATTTCCCGGACCGGTGCAAAATGGGGCAAGCAAAAAGGCGGTGGTACCGCTCGTCATGGTTCGCGCCGTGCCAATATCTTTATTGGTGGTGGCCGCGCTCATGGTCCTGTGGTTCGTTCCCATGCCCATAAATTGCAACGTAATGTGCGGTTATTGGCGATGAAGCACGCGCTTTCAGCCAAGGCGGGTGCATCCGAACTGGTTATTTTGGATGATGCCGTGATGAAAGCCCCAAAAACCACTGAGCTGAAGAAGTCTTTGGCGAAATTGGGTTGGACCAATGTGTTGGTCATTGGTGGCAAAGAGCTGGATGAAAATTTTGCTTTGGCGGCGCGTAATCTGCCAGATGTGGATGTGTTGCCGGTTGCCGGGATCAATGTGTACGACATATTGCGTCGGCATAAATTGGTGCTGACCAAAGCCGCACTCGAAGATTTAGAGGCTCGTTTCAAATGATTACTACGAACCATTATGATACTATTTTGTCGCCGGTGATTACCGAGAAAGCAACTTTGATGTCCGAGGACAATAAAGTCGTTTTCAAAGTACCTTTGAGCGCCAATAAAAAAGAAATTGCCATAGCAGTTGAAGCGCTGTTCAAGGTAAAAGTTTCGAAAGTGAACACCATTTTGACCAAAGGCAAAACCAAACGGTTTCGCAGTCGAATGGGAACACGTGTCGATGTTAAAAAAGCCATTGTGACGCTCGAGGAAGGCCATTCCATCGACATCACGACGGGCCTATAGGAAGGGATTGCGAAGATGGCTTTAAAGACATTCAATCCAACGTCACCGTCCAGACGGGCATTGGTGCAGGTGGATCGTTCCCATTTGTACAAAGGTCGCCCTGAAAAGGCGTTAACCGAGGGGTTGTCCAAAAAGGGCGGGCGCAATAACACCGGGCGCATTACCATGCGCCGCCGGGGTGGTGGCGCCAAACGGCTCTATCGAATTATTGATTTTAAGCGCAACAAATTTGATGTAAGCGCAACCGTTCTTCGTCTTGAATACGATCCAAACCGGACCGCATTTATTGCGCTGATTGAATATACCGACGGCGAAAAAAGCTATATCATTGCCCCGCAACGGGTCAGCGACGGTGATGTGATCATCTCATCATTAGACGGCGCTGATATCAAGCCGGGCAATTGTATGCCACTTCGTAAGATCCCAGTGGGTACGGTCATTCACAATCTGGAAATGAAACCGCAAAAAGGCGGGCAAATTGCGCGCTCGGCAGGTGGTTATGCTCAGTTGGTTGGTCGTGATGGTGGTTTTGGTCAGGTTCGCTTGAAATCCGGCGAAATGCGGCGGATCCCAGATCGCTGCTTGGCCACAATCGGTGCGGTGTCAAACCCGGACCAAAGCAATATCAATCTTGGTAAAGCCGGTCGTAACCGTCTGTTGGGCCGTCGTCCATCAGTTCGCGGTGTTGCGATGAACCCGGTTGATCACCCGCATGGTGGTGGTGAGGGGCGGACCTCCGGTGGTCGTCATCCGGTTACCCCGTGGGGCAAGCCAACCAAGGGCGCACGTACACGTAAGAAAAACAAGGCTTCGGATGATTTGATTATCCGCAGTCGTCACCTGAAGAAAAAGCGGTAGAGGTTTAAGATGTCACGTTCTGTTTGGAAAGGTCCGTTTGTTGACGGATATCTACTCAAAAAGGCTGAAAAAAGTCAGGAAGACCCGCGCAAGGCTGCTATTAAGACTTGGTCGCGCCGGTCGACTATTTTGCCGCAATTTGTTGGTCTGACATTTCAGGTTCACAATGGCCGTAAGTTTATTCCGGTCGTGGTTACCGAAGATATGATCGGTCACAAATTGGGTGAGTTCTCACCCACGCGTACCTATCACGGCCATATGGCTGACAGAAAATCGAAGCGGAGTTAGGGCTTATGGGAAAGACGACAAATCCACGGCGAGTTGGCGAAACCGAAGCACTGGCGAAAATCCGGATGCTGCGTACAGGTGGGCAAAAGTTAAACCTGGTTGCTCAGTCTATTCGCGGCATGAAGGTTGAAAAAGCATTGAATGAGCTACAGTTCTCGCGCAAGCGCATTGCCAAAGACGTTCGTAAATGTCTGGAAAGTGCCATTGCCAATGCTGAAAATAATCATGGTTTGGACATCGATCAATTGGTTGTGACCCAGGCCTATGTTGGAAAAAGTTTGGTAATGAAACGCTGGCGGCCTCGGGCGCGCGGTCGTTCAGCCAAAATCTTAAAACCGTTTTCCGAGATCACAATTGTGGTCCGTGAAGTAGAGGAGGCTGCCTGATGGGACATAAAGTTAACCCAATTGGATTTCGCCTAGGTATTAATCGGACGTGGGATTCGCGTTGGTTCGCAAATTCTCGTGAATATGGCGATTTGCTGCACCAAGACTTACGCCTGCGCAAATATATTAAAGAGCGGATGAAGTTGGCTGGCGTGTCACGGATTGTGATCGAGCGTCCACACAAGAAGTGCCGGATCACCATTCACACGGCTCGTCCGGGTGTTGTGATTGGCAAAAAGGGTGCCGATATTGAAAAGCTGCGCCGTGATATCAGCCAGTTTGTAAAGAGCGAAGTTTCAGTCAATTTGATCGAAATACGCAAGCCAGAAATGGACGCGATCTTGGTTGCCGAGGGCATTGCACAACAATTGGAGCGCCGGATGGCGTTTCGTCGGGCAATGAAGCGGGCCTTGCAAACCACGATGCGCATGGGTGCATTGGGTTGCAAAATCAAATTAAGTGGTCGTTTGGGCGGTGCAGAAATTGCGCGCGATGAGCAGTATCATGAAGGTTCAGTGCCATTGCACACATTGCGCGCTGATATCGACTATGGAACGGCCTCAGCCATGACAGCCATGGGTATCGTTGGGATCAAAGTTTGGATCTACAAAGGCGAGATCATGGAACGCGATCCAATGGCCCAAGATAAAAAAGCCGAAAAAGCCGGGGAAAGTCATTCCCGGTCGGCTCGAAATTAAGGACGGGAATAGGGTAATTTTATGTTACAGCCAAAGAAAACCAAATTCCGCAAAATGCACAAAGGTCGTATCAAGGGTATGGCCAAGGGTGGCTCGACGCTAAATTTTGGATCCTATGGTCTAAAAGCGCTTGAGCCAGATCGGGTTACTTCGCGCCAAATTGAGGCGACACGTCGGGCAATTACCCGTCGGATGCGCCGTGCGGGTCGCGTGTGGATCCGGATTTTCCCAGATGTGCCGGTGTCGAAAAAACCGACCGAAGTGCGGATGGGTAAGGGTAAAGGCTCTGTTGAATTTTGGGCAGCCAAAGTGAAACCAGGCCGGATCATGTTTGAAATTGATGGGGTAAACGAGGCCACGGCTCGCCATGCACTTGAGCTTGGTGCGGCTAAATTGCCTATCAAATGCAAAATCGTCACCCGCCCGGGTGAGAAAACGGGTGTGTGAAGGAGAACGTTATGAAAGCTGTTGAATTTAGATCTAAGTCTGCTGAGCAATTACAAAGTGAATTGCTGTCCCTGAAAAAGGAACAGTTTAATTTGCGCTTTCAGCAAGCCACGGGTCAGCTCGAAAACACGTCGAATGTACGAAAAACTCGTCGTTCTATCGCGCAAATTAAAACCGTGCTTCGCCAAAAAGCGAATGCCGTAAAAGGAGAAGGCTGATGCCAAAGCGTCTGTTACAAGGCGTTGTCGTTAGCGACAAAGGCGCCAAAACCGTAGTGATTAAGGTTGAACGCACGTTCCAGCATCCATTGCTGCGCAAAGCGGTTCGTCGATCAAAGCGCTACCATGCTCATGATGAGAACAATGTCTGCAAAATGGGTGAGACGGTTAGCATTCAAGAATGTTCACCAAAATCGAAACTCAAACGCTGGGAAGTGGTCAGCTAACGGCATTTGCCAAAGCTACCAAATAAGGAGAGACCACTATGATCCAGATGCAAACCAATTTGCAGGTTGCCGATAATTCGGGCGCCAAGCGAGTGCAGTGCATTAAAGTGTTGGGCGGCTCAAAACGCCGTTACGCACATGTCGGTGACATTATTGTTGTGTCCATTAAAGAGGCGATCCCTCGTGGCAAAGTAAAAAAAGGCGAAGTACGCAAAGCAGTTGTTGTGCGTACGGCCAAAGCCATTCAGCGCAAAGACGGTTCCGTCATTCGCTTTGATGGCAATGCTGCGGTGATCATCAACCCAACGGGGGAGCCGTTAGGTACTCGTATTTTTGGCCCAGTTCCACGGGAATTGCGCGCCAAGAAGCACATGAAAATCATATCTTTAGCGCCGGAGGTGCTGTAATGGCTGCCAAAATTAAAAAAGGTGACAAGGTAATTGTTCTAACTGGTAAAGACAAAGGCCGCAAAGGTGAGGTGATGAAAATAATCACGGATACCAATCGGGCCATTGTTTCTGGTTTGAACATGGTAAAACGTCACACCAAGCCGACCCAATATGATCCGGGCGGCATTAAAGAAAAAGAAGCAAGTCTTCACATGTCTAATTTGGCGATTGCTGATCCAAAATCTGGGACAGCAACCCGCGTAGGATTTAAGTTTCTGGAAGATGGCAAAAAAGTACGTTTTGCTAAAAAATCCGGTGAGGTAATCGATGGCTGATACAAATTACGAACCGCGTTTACGCGCGAAATATCGGGACCAAATTCGCTCAAAAATGAGCGAAAAGTTCGGATATAAAAATGAAATGCAAATCCCAAAAATTGAGAAAGTTGTTCTCAATATGGGTGTTGGCGAAGGTGTGCAAGACTCGAAAAAAGTCGAAAGCGTTCTGGGCGATCTAACCTTGATTGCGGGACAAAAAGCGCAAGTCACCTTGGCCCGTAAATCCATTGCTGGATTTAAGTTGCGCGAAGGCATGAAAATTGGTGCAAAAGTGACCTTACGAGGCCCGCGCATGTACGAATTTGTCGATCGCTTGGTCAATATTGCTTTGCCACGGGTGCGAGATTTTCGCGGTCTAAATAGCAAGAGTTTTGACGGCCATGGAAACTTTGCGATGGGTTTGAAAGAGCACATCGTGTTTCCAGAGATTGATTATGATAAAATTGATCAGATTTGGGGGCTGGACATTGTTGTATGTACCTCCGCCAAAACGGATGAAGAAGCAAAAGCACTGCTGGCTGAATTTAACTTTCCGTTTCCCGGAAAAATCAATTAACGCAGCGGATTAAGCAGGCTTTGGCCTGCAAATATGAAGGAAAAAATTAATGGCTAAAAAAAGCGCCATAGAACGAAACGATAAACGCAAACGGCTCGTGATTAAATTCGCGGCAAAGCGTGCTGCGTTAAAGGCGGTTGCGCGTGATCGCGATTTGCCGATTGAGGAGCGTATTGCGGCACAGCTAAAGCTATCTGCATTACCGCGCAATTCAGCGGCCATTCGGGTGCGAAATCGTTGCGAGTTGACCGGTCGTCCTCGCGGCTATTATCGCAAAGTTAAAATGTCACGGATCGCGCTGCGGGAATTGGCCAATCAGGGCATGATCCCTGGCATGACCAAGTCAAGCTGGTAGGAGAGGGATAATATTATGTATATGAATGACCCTTTGGGCGATATGCTCACACGTATTCGTAATGCGCTCATGCGCGGACGTGGTGTAACTTCCACGCCGTCATCGCGGTTACGCAAACGTGTTCTCGATGTTCTACAAGATGAAGGCTATATTCGTGGCTATTCCGAAGTAGAAAAAGACGGCTTTGCGTCGTTTGACATTGAGCTAAAATATTATGAAGGCGATCCTGTAATTTCGGAAATTAAGCGTATTTCCAAACCTGGTCGCCGGGTTTATGCATCTGTCAAGGATTTGCCCAATGTGCAAAACGGCCTTGGTATTGCGATCCTCTCCACCTCCAAAGGTGTGATGTCCGATACCGCGGCTCGCGAACACAATGTTGGCGGCGAAATCCTTTGTTACATCGTTTAGGGGAGGTTTGATATGTCTCGAATTGGCAAACAGCCTATTGAAATTCCTGCGGGTGTAACGGCAAGCTTGAACGGTATGGAATTGACCGTAAAAGGCCCAAAGGGCGAGCTGTCGATGACCTTTGTTCGCGAAATAACCCCAGCGCTTGAAGGCACTGAGTTACGCATCACGCCGGTTGATGATACCCTACAGCGCTCGCGCGCCATGTGGGGCATGCAACGGACCTTGGCTGCTAACTTGATTGAAGGTGTGCTCAACGGCTATGAGAAAAATTTGGAGCTACATGGTGTTGGCTATCGTGCCGCGTTGGCTGGCAAGAATTTAAGCCTACAGCTTGGTTTTTCGCATGATGTTACCTATCATCCGCCGGCGGGCATTACCTTGACGGTTGAAAAACCAACTAGGGTCAAAATTTCCGGCATTGATAAACAAGTTGTTGGGCAAACCGCTGCTGAAATTCGTCAGTATCGTCCGCCAGAGCCGTACAAAGGCAAAGGTGTTCGTTATGCTGGTGAGTATGTACGTCGCAAAGAAGGCAAGAAGAAATAGGCCATGAAAAATCCAAGAGATATCAGAACCCGGCGCGCAACACGCACCCGGACCCGATTAAAAAAATTATCGAGCGGACAGCCGCGTTTGTCGGTTTTTCGTTCCAACAAATACATCTATGCGCAATTAATTGATGATGCCAATGGCAGCACGTTGGCTCAGGCCTCATCAATGGAAAAAGATGTGACCAGCCAGGCCAAGGCCGCTGGTAATATCCAAGCGGCACAAGCTGTGGGTAATTTGATTGCTGAGCGGGCTAAATCAGCCGGCATAACAACCGTGGTTTTTGATCGCGGTGGGTATATTTATCACGGACGCGTCAAAGCGCTGGCGGAAGCTGCGCGTGACGGCGGTCTGCAGTTTTAGGAGAGCGTAGAAAATGGCACGCCCACACGAAAACAAAGGCCGCAAGCGTCGCAATGAAGAAGAGCGCGATGAGCTTGTCGATAAACTAGTCTTCATCAATCGGGTTTCTGCGACCGTCAAAGGGGGCCGCCGGATGAGTTTTGCTGCTCTGGTCGTCGTTGGCGATCAAAAGGGTCGCGTAGGGTACGGTCACGGCAAAGCTCGTGAAGTTCCTGAAGCCATTCGCAAAGCGACTGAGGTTGCCAAGAAAACCATGATCCGCGTACCGCTTCGCGAAGGCAGAACCTTGCATCACGACTCCAAAGGTCGTCACGGTGCGGGCAAAGTGCTGATGCGGGCTGCACCTCCAGGGGTTGGTATTATTGCTGGTGGTCCAATGCGCGCCGTGTTTGAATGTCTTGGTGTGGCCGACGTTGTCGCCAAAAGCCAAGGTTCATCAAACCCGTACAACATGGTTCACGCCACGTTAGATGCGCTTCGCAAACAAAAAAGCCCCAGAGACATTGCTGCCAAGCGTGGCAAGAAAGTTTCTGATTTGGTCTCGCGTCGTCAAGATGGTGCCAGCGCACCAGACGCTGTAACCAGCGACGCTTAACAGCAGGGAACAGGAAAGATAAAATGGCAAAAACAACTAAAACAGTAACCGTCCGCCAAACCGGTTCCGCTATTCGTCGCCCGCAAGATCAACGGGCGACATTGGTCGGATTGGGGCTTGGTAAAATCGGTCGCACCCGCGTATTAGAAGATACACCTTCGGTTCGTGGTATGATTAATAAAATCTCGCATATGGTTGAGATTGTTGAAGAAAAAGGCTGAAGGTATTCGATATCGATTACCCCGGAGAGAATATTATGCGTTTGAACGAACTTTCTGATAATAAAGGTGCCACTCGAACCGCCAAGCGGTTAGGTCGTGGTCCAGGCTCTGGCAAGGGTAAAACCGCTGGCCGGGGTGTCAAAGGGCAAAAGTCTCGCTCTGGTGTGGCCATTAACGGCTTTGCCGGCGGCCAAATGCCGTTGCACATACGGATGCCAAAGCGTGGCTTTAACAAGCCAAACCGGATGCGCTGGGCCGAGTTGAATATTGGTCGCTTGCAAATTGCAATTGATGTCAACAAAATTGATGCCAAAAAACTAATTGATGGCAAAGCACTGGTTGCGGCTGGTGTTCTTCGTCGGGAACTAGATGGGGTTCGCCTCCTTGCAAAAGGTCTGTTGACTACCAAAATAGAGATCAGTGTTGCTGGTGCAACCAAAGCAGCAATTGCTGCGGTGGAAAAAGCCGGTGGTAAAGTTATCTTGCCGGCGGTTGAGGCTGCAAAAGCTGACGACTAGTTACTGATCGCGACCATCCGGCTCTAGGGTAAGGAAACCTGTTTATGGCATCTGCTGCCGAACAACTTGCTGCGAATATGAACTTCAGCGCCTTTGGCAAGGCCAAGGAGTTGCAACAACGTATATGGTTTACCATTATCATTTTGGTGGTGTATCGGTTGGGCACCTATATCCCGATGCCCGGCATTAATATTGATGCCTATGCCCAAGTGTTTGAAAACCAATCTGGCGGCCTGCTAGGGATGATCAATATTTTCTCCGGTGGCGCAGTGCAACGTTTGGCCGTATTTACCTTGACCGTAATGCCATACATTTCGGCATCGATCATCATGCAGCTCATGCAAGCCACCGTGCCCTCATTGATGGCGTTAAAAAAAGACGGTGAAGCCGGGCGTAAAACCTTAAACCAATACACACGATATTTGACGGTGATATTGGCAGTTGTGCAGGCATTCTCAATCGCGATTAGCCTTGAAAATTCACCCAATGTAGTCGTTGATCCGGGGTGGTTCTTTCGCGCCTCGGCAGTGTTTACCTTGGTGAGTGGCACCATGTTCTTAATGTGGTTGGGCGAACAAGTAACGGCGCGTGGCGTGGGTAACGGTATTTCCTTGATCATTTTTGCAGGTATTGTGGCGGCATTACCGGGCGCTGTGGTGCAAACTCTGCAAATGGCACAAAATGGCTCGCTGGCCCCGATTGCTTTGTTGGTTATTCTTGTATTAGCGGTCGGTGTGATCTTGTTCATCGTGTTTGTTGAGCGTTCGCAACGACGGCTGTTGATCCAATATCCAAAGCGACAACAAGGCAATAAAATGAGCGGCGGCGAGTCGAGCTTTTTGCCGCTAAAATTAAACACACCGGGTGTAATCCCGCCAATTTTTGCTTCGTCACTCTTGTTGTTACCCGCGACGATTGCTGGCTTTTCGGCTCAATCCGGCCCGGATTGGTTGCGGGTTGTGGTCGCGCAATTGGGCGATGGTAGACCGGCTTATATGGCGCTTTACGCCGCTGGGATTATTTTCTTTTGCTTTTTTTACACGTCGATTGTTTTTAACCCGACGGAAACGGCTGATAATTTGCGCAAAAATGGTGGCTTTTTACCAGGGATTCGCCCCGGTGAACGCACGGCGAACTATCTTGATTATGTGTTGACCCGTCTTACCACCATTGGTGCGCTCTATTTAACCGCAGTTTGTTTGATGCCGGTTTTTGTGATGAACGCCTATGCGGTGCCTTATTATTTGGGCGGTACGTCGATTTTGATTGTGGTCTCCGTGACCATGGACACGGTAGCGCAAATTCAATCACATTTAATCGCGCACCAGTATGAAGGCTTGATCAAAAAGTCGAGAATGCGGGGGCGGCGTCGATGAATTTGGTGGTTTTTGGGCCTCCAGGTGCCGGCAAAGGTACCCAGGCCAAACGATTGGTCGATGACCGAGGTTTCGTACAGCTTTCCACAGGCGAGATGCTGCGTTCAGAAATTAGCTCTGGCTCGATCATCGGTAGCCAAGTCGAAGAGTTGATCCAAGCTGGCGATTTGGTCCCGGATGAGATCGTTTGCGCTTTGATTGAAAAGAATATTTCTGCAAACCCGCAGGCCACTGGTTTTATTTTTGATGGGTTTCCTCGAACCATCGCACAGGCTGATGCACTAGATCGTGTTTTGGTTGAAAAAGAAATGCATCTGGACAAGGTGATTCGCCTTGTTGTTGATGACCAAGCGCTGGTAACACGTATCACCAAGCGTTTTGAAGAAGAGGGCCGCAAGGATGACAACCCGGAGACGTTCCAGGTTCGCCTTGCCGCTTATAATGAGCAAACTGCACCTTTGCTGCCGTATTATGCGGCAAAGGGGCTGTTAAACGAAGTCGATGGCATGGCCAATATTGACGAGGTTGCCCTCGTCATTGCAGGCATGTTGGATGGAGTATAGTTTTTTAAGCGTATCGGCAGTTGACGGACGGCCCGGTACAGCTATAAAAGCGCCTCTCGCGAAAGGACGCTTACCTAACCGAACACCATGGCGGTGATCAGGGCGGTTCCTTTTGCGGTTTTGTTATGGAGAGAGCATCTTGGCACGTATAGCCGGTGTAAATATTCCGACCAATAAACGGGTCGAAATCGCCCTTCGCTACATTCACGGGATTGGCCCGTTGAGTGCGAGTGAAATTTGCGAAAAAAATAATATCGCGCGTGAGCGCCGGGTAAATGATTTGACCGATGCGGAAGTGTTGGCCATTCGTGAAACCATTGACCGCGATCATCAGGTTGAAGGCGATTTACGCCGGGAAGTCTCGATGAATATCAAGCGTCTGATGGACCTTGGTAATTATCGTGGACTGCGTCATCGGCGTGGACTTCCAGTTCGTGGCCAACGTACCCATACCAATGCCCGTACCCGCAAAGGTCCGGCCCGTGCCATCGCTGGCAAGAAGAAATAGAGAAACAATATAATGGCAAATGAACCAACAGCTCGCGTCCGTCGTTCCGACCGTAAGAACATCACCTCTGGTGTGGCTCACGTCAGCGCGACGTTCAACAATACCATCATCACCATTACCGATGCTCAGGGCAATACAATCGCTTGGTCAACGGCGGGCACGATGGGGTTTAAAGGCTCGCGTAAATCAACACCGTTTGCGGCGCAAATGGCCGCTGAGGATGCTGGGAAAAAAGCCCAAGAACATGGGATGAAAACCTTGGAAGTAAATGTTTGTGGACCGGGGTCAGGCCGCGAGTCGGCACTTCGTGCGCTACAAGCTGTTGGCTTTACCATTACGACTATTCGGGACGTAACGCCGATCCCGCATAATGGTTGCCGACCCCCAAAACGCCGCCGCGTTTAAAATTATTACACATTAGTTTGGCCGTAAAAAAGCGGCGAACATTTAGGTAGAAAGATCAGCGATATGTTGGAAAAAAATTGGCAAGAACTCATCCACCCGATGAAGCCAGTAATCGAGCCCAAAGGCGATGGTGCGTTTCGCGCAAAAATCATTGCTGAACCCCTAGAGCGTGGATTTGGGACCACCATCGGCAATTCATTGCGCCGGGTGCTGCTGTCATCCTTGCAAGGCTCTGCGGTTACTGCGGTTCAAATCGACGGTGTGGTTCATGAGTTTTCATCGATCCAAGGTGTCCGCGAGGATGTCACGGATATTGTGCTGAACATTAAGAGAATTGCGTTGCGCTCGCATGTCGAAGGTTCGCGTCGGGTTGTGTTAAAAGCAACTGGCCCGTGCGAAGTTACCGCTGGCATGATCGAAGAAACTGCGGATATTGAAATCCTCAACAAGGATCACGTATTGTGCACCCTTGATGATGGTGCTGAAATTCGGATGGAATTTACGGTTGGTAACGGCAAAGGCTATGTGCCTGCCGATAAAAACCGCCCCGAAGATGCGCCCATTGGCTTGGTTGCCGTTGATTCATTATTCAGCCCCGTAAAGCGGGTTTCCTATTCGATAGAAAACTCTCGTGAAGGCCAAGTGCTAGATTATGACCGGTTGATTTTGGACGTGGAAACGGACGGATCTGTAACCCCCGAAGACGCTGTGGCGTTTGCGGCACGAATTTTACAAGACCAGTTCCAAGTGTTCATCAATTTTGAAGAACCCGAAGACGATCGTTCCTCCGATGCAAGTGAACCATTAGATTTCAATCCAACATTGTTGAAAAAAGTCGACGAATTGGAACTTTCTGTTCGTTCGGCCAATTGCCTAAAGAACGACAATATCGTTTATATCGGCGATTTGATCCTAAAATCCGAAGCAGAAATGCTTCGCACCCCAAATTTTGGACGCAAATCATTGAACGAAATCAAAGAAGTTCTATCCGGTCTTGGTCTGCATTTGGGCATGGATGCCCCAAGCTGGCCGCCTGAGAATATCGAAGAGCTTGCGAAGAAACACGAAGACCTGATCTAATTTTAGTGGGATTGCATTGCAACCCCACTTGCCCAAAGGAGAAAACTCATGCGACACGGATTTGCCCACCGCAAACTTAATCGCACCCATCAGCACCGAAAAGCGATGTTTGCTAATATGGCTGCGTCTTTGATTACCCATGAGCAGATCACGACCACTCTGCCCAAGGCCAAAGAGCTAAAACCAATTGTTGATAAATTGATTACCTTGGCCAAAAAAGGTGATTTGGCGTCCCGTCGTCGTGCGATCTCAAAAATCCGCGATGTCGATGCGGTACAAAAGCTATTTGCAGTTATGGGCGAACGCTATAAAGACCGCGCCGGCGGCTATACCCGTGTCCTAAAAGCTGGCTTTAGATTTGGTGACAATGCTCCGATCGCCGTTATCGAACTGGTTGACCGCGACGTCGAAGCCAAAGGTAAATCCGACCGGGAACGCCTGGCCGCCGAAGAAGTTGCCAGCGAAAGCTGAGCCTACCCAATTTCACAAAAAACGGCCTCCTTCGGGGGGCCGTTTTTTTATGGCTCATATCTTCTTTTCGGTTCCTTCCGCGAAACCCTGATTCTTGGATTTAATCCGGAGTCTAGTTCTTTATGGTGCAAAACGGTCTCTCAAAAGACTGGACCCCGGCTCGAAGGCCGGGGACCGAAAGGTCTAGGTACTCGTGCAAGGCTAAGGGGCTCAAACTGACAAGTTGAACACCAATCGACAAATTGTTAGGCTACCGGCCAATACTTCACTGACGGCGGTGAGGAATTTCGAACGGGTTCTTGCCGAACAGGGCGGAAGTGCCTACACCAAACTAGGTTTTGTATTTAGAATTGAGGGCATTGTGGGCGATACTAAAAAAACAAAAATTATTGAGAACCGCGATCAACTGATACGTTGGTTGTCGGACGGGTGTAAGCCAAAAGATAAATGGTTGATCGGGACCGAGCACGAAAAATTTGGATTTCGGTTGGATGGCCATGGGCCGTTGCCCTATTCGTGTGATGGGCCAAGTATTCGAAAAATACTCATCGGCATGCAGCGTTTTGGCTGGCAACCAATGGAAGAAGAAGGCCATCTAATCGGTTTGTTGCGCGATGGCGCATCGGTTACGTTGGAGCCGGGGGGGCAATTTGAGCTGTCCGGTGCGCCTTTGCCCGATATTCACCAGACTTGTGCCGAGGTGAACACCCATTTGCACGAGGTGAAACAAGTTGCAGACGAAATTGGTGCCGGATTTTTAGGGCTCGGATTTTCGCCGGTTTGGGCGTTGGAAGACACCCCGATGATGCCGAAACCGCGCTATCAGATTATGCGCGATTATATGCCCAAAGTTGGCCGTCTGGGCCGCCAAATGATGTTTCGCTCGTGTACGGTACAGGTCAATCTCGATTTTGCTTCCGAAGCCGATATGGTCAAAAAAATGCGGGTTGGTTTGGCGCTACAACCGGTGGCTACCGCTTTGTTTGCCAACTCGCCATTTGCCGACAATCGCCCGAACGGTTTCTTGTCGTATCGGGGCTATGTCTGGGGCGATACCGACCCGGACCGGACCGGCATGTTACCGTTTGTGTTTGAAGATGGGATGGGGTTCGAGCGCTATGTGGATTATGCCCTAGGTGTGCCGATGTATTTTGTAAAACGGGACGGCAAATACCTCGATGCCAGTGGCAAGAGCTTTGTTGATTTCCTAGACGGAAAACTCGATATTTTACCCGGCGAAAAACCTAATTTAGGCGATTGGGAAAACCATTTATCAACGCTATTTCCAGAGGTGCGGTTAAAACAGTTCCTTGAAATGCGTGGAGCTGATGGTGGGCCGTGGAGCCGTTTGTGTGCGTTGTCAGCGTTTTGGACTGGGTTGTTTTACCATCAACCGTCCTTGGATGCGGCATGGGATCTAGTCAAAGACTGGCAAGCCAATGAACGAGAGAGCTTGCGCCGTACTGCGCCAACCATTGGGCTGCGTGCGCCGTTTCGAAATACGGTATTGCAAGAGATCGCCAAACAAGTGGTCGAGCTGTCGAGTGCGGGCCTAAAGGCGCGAGAACTACTGAATGGTCACGGCGAAAACGAGAGCCTGTTCTTGCAGGAAATCGCGCAAATTGCCAAAGACGGAATTACGCCTGCCGAACATCTGCTCGCCCAGTATTATGGGGCGTGGGATCGTAATCTGGATAGAATTTTTAAGACGGCGGCATACTAAATAGCGCAGACACTTGACGCATAGATCAATATATGTTCATTCTTTGTTCTTTCTATGAAATGGAGTTAAACAATGCTTGGATATACGACTGTTGGAACAAATAATTTTGACAAGGCGATAAAATTTTATGATGTATTGCTTGCTGAACTTGGTGGCAAACGAATGATGGAAGAAGATAATTATGTTGGATGGGCTGTCGATATGGCTGCCGGTGGAATGTTCTCGATCATGAAGCCGCATGATGGTAAAGCGGCCAGTGTTGGTAATGGTACAATGTTCGCATTTGCCGCCACCTCCACCGATCTAGTTGACAAGTTCTATGCCAAGGCAATTGAATTGGGTGCGACGTGCGAGGGTAAGCCAGGGCCACGCGGGGAAAGCGGGTTTTATGCTGGTTACTTTCGTGACTTGGATGGCAATAAACTAAACGCGTTTTTCATGCCCGGCATGGAAGGCTAGGGTAATTTTAAGTTAAAGAGGGCAGGTTGTGCGACAGCTTGCCCTTTTTCATGGCATTAACACTTGAGCAAAAGCCCCTTGCGTGCTTTGGTGTTTTTAGAAAAAAATCGAATGATTAAATGAAAATATTTAGGGGAAAATAGTGGCAGGTAACGATGTAAAAGTCTCCAACAAGGGGCTATCAGACACTTCATTTTTTGGTCATCCACGCGGGTTGGCAATTTTATTCTTTACCGAAATGTGGGAACGTTTTTCTTATTACGGTATGCGCGGTCTGTTGGTTTTATATCTGACCCAGCATTTCTTGTTTTCTGATGAGCGTTCTGCGGTGATGTATGGTGCGTATACCGCTTTGGTATATGTGATGACCATTATCGGCGGTTCATTGGCTGATAAATATCTTGGACAGCGAAAAGCGGTTACATTTGGTGCTATTTTATTAGTTCTCGGCCACGGGTTGATGGCATTTGAAGGTTCTGGCTCGAAGGAATATATTACCTTTGAAGGGCAGGATTATCAAATCACTCTTGAGGGTCGTGGTGGTGATGCACCGCAAGTATTGATCTCTGATACGGGCCGTTCTCTCATTAGCTTTAACGAGGGCGCAAGCCAGATGTTAATTGCTGATCCCGGTGCTGTTGGCCTTCCAAATACCATTGCTACGGACAGTTTTACTACCCGGGTTGAACGGGAGGCGCTGTATGTCAATATTCTCTATTTAGCTTTGGCATTAATTATTGCGGGTGTTGGGTTCTTAAAAGCCAATATTTCGACAATTGTCGGGTCACTTTATGATCTTGGTGACCCCAGGCGAGATTCCGGCTTTACGATTTTTTATATGGGGATCAATTTAGGTGCGCTGCTTTCATCGCTGACTATCGGCTTTATTGGAATTATATATGGCTGGAATTGGGGATTTGGTTTGGCCGGTATCGGCATGTTGGCCGGTTTAACAATATTCTTGATATTTCAGCCATGGTTAGAGGGTAAAGCCGATCCGCCTTCTATGGAAAAACTAAAACAAAAAGTATTCGGCCCGATCAATATTGAGTGGGCGTGTTATCTTACCGGTGTCGGCATTATCGTATTTGCAATGCTAACGGTGATGAACTCCCACTTGGTACCGGAATGGTTTGTTGGTTTACTGGGTATTTTTGTACTGATCATCCTGATTGGTTATGCGTTTCTGAAACTGGCCGGTATCGAACGGGAACGGATGTTTGCGGCGATTTATTTTGTATTGGCGCAAATTCCGTTTTGGGCATTATTTGAACAGGCCGGTTCATCTTTGACATTGTTTACCGCGCGTATGGTCGATCGGGAAATGTTTGGTTATATGGTGCCAACACCGGTTTTTCAGTTTTTAAACGCCGGTTTTATTGTCATGTTCGCCCCGCTTTTTGCCTGGCTGTGGATTTCCATGTCAAAACGCAAGATAGAACCTTCAGCGCCGGTGAAATTCGCCTTTGGTGTGTTTCTCGCCGGTTTGGGCTTTTTGGCGCTGGTTGGCGGTATTGCCGTATCGGGTGCGGGTCTTGTTGCGGTTTGGTTTATCTTCCTGATTTACTGGATCCATACCATGGGCGAGTTGATGCTCTCTCCGGTCGGTCTTTCGGCTGTGACGAAATTGGCTCCGGCGCGTGCCGTTGGCATGACAATGGGTGCTTGGTTCTTGTATTCTGGTTTGTCGAATTACCTTGCCGGCATTATTGCCAGAGGAACAGGTGCTGAAACCATTGGTGGACAGCTAACGGATGTGGTCGCAGCCAAAGCCACGTATGTGACAGTTTATACGAATGTGGCATATGTCGCGATGGGTGTTGGCCTGTTTATGTTGCTCATCTCACCGATTATCAAAAAATGGATGCATCAAGAGAAGTGATTTTAACTTCTATCATTAGACAACAAAAAGGCCGCTCGTATGGAGCGGCCTTTTTTACGTGGATAATGATCAGCCTAAAACGTGCCGCGTAGGCTGATCGTAAATTGTTGATCATTATTGGTTCGTAGCGTTTCAATATCTCGGATTACGCCCAAATTACGTGGACCATCAAAACGGGTTCGGATGCGTTGGGTTGTTGGATCAAATATATTGTCAGCGCTAAATCGAATGGTCATGCCTTTCCATCGGGTGGTTTCTACGAAGATATCCAGGTCACCATGACCTTGGCTACGAATGCGTTGATCAAACAAAAATGCCGCTTGAGAACTGGATCGCTGGAAATAGTCAAACCCCCAAGCCATTTTCCATTTGGTAAGTTCTTGACGAAAATCAATTCGGTAAAAATCGTCAACCCGAAACGACTGTACGCGGGTTAGGCCGGTCAATGGGTCGGTAACGGTTGAATCTCCAAATCCACCCTCCAGTGTCAAAATGCCATCTTTTAACCCAATGCGATCTGTGGGAATTCGTGCTTCGGCGCTGATCATCCATGTACGGCCATCACCAATATTCCCCGGTGCATCAAATTGGTTGTTGATTGGCACTTGGTCTCGGACATCGGAAATCCAGTTATGGTCAGCATTGAGAATGAACACGCCCTTTTCGCCATATTTGCGTTCAAATGAAAGGCTAGCGGTCCATGAGGTCTGCGGGCGCAGTTCGGTATTTCCGACATTGGTTTGGTCATCAATCACGTTGATCGATGTAGCAAAATTACTAAAATTTAATTGGCCGACATCCCGTACAATATTGAGCCGAACCTGGTCGCGCTCATTGCGATCCCAAGTGATATTCAAGTTTGGCTTGATGAACTGGAATGTGCGGGCATTTGCCGCATCCCCACTTTGGCTAATTTCGGAAATTTCATAGCGCACGCCGCTTTCAATTGTCCAACCCTGACGCGGTTTGGCGACCCATGATGCGGCAGCTTCGGCGCGTTGTTCTTCAACCCTGGTATTGGCAACGGGTAGGATCACGGGTTGAAATCCGGTGCCCGTATCTTGTTCAATATCAAGCCCTGAATCCAAAGAGTTTAACGCGCCTTCAATACTAAATTCAAAACTGTTTTTCGGATTAAATTCCCAATCAAACACCGAACGAATAATGCTTTCATTCTGCCCTTCGCTCGATAAAACCCGCGTGGCGTTGGCAAATCCACCCGTGTCGAAAGTTTCAAAGATATCATCAGAAAGACGGTCGCGGGTTACCGTTAAGAAGATGAATTTCAAAGAACGGCGCTCACCGATCTTAAATTCATAATCCCCGCCGATTTCAAAGCCTTCACCACTATTATCAGCCCGCGCAAAATCAAAACGATCAAAGCTGGAAGTGCCGGAATTTACTGCATCTATTTCGGAAGTCCGATTACGTTGGAACGTCCAGTTCCAATATTTCCCAGTAAGATTTAAGGCGTTTTCATTGTTGAATTTACGGGCCAAGGTAAAATGCGGTTGCCATTCTCGAAAGTCAGTTTGGTTGCGCGCATTGCGTTGTTCAAACAAAGTACCACCCGCATCAACAAATTCGCGGGTTTGTGTATTACGCCTTGCACCGCCATTGCGTTGCAGGCCAAGAGATATATCAGCGCCAGCAAGCTTAAATGATTGGATGACCTCCCCGGTTGGGACAACCCGCTCTCCAAAATGGGTGGCGCGGAATGACCAAGTAGTTTGGCTGTTATCATCGCCTTGGATCAACACCACATTGACGACGCGGGTTTGTCCGCGCATGTCCAAACCAGATACCGCGCCCCGTACCAATTCAACGCGTTCCACGCGGGAAACTGGGATGCGCCCTAAAATTTCATTTAGTGAAGTCGACTTGGCGCTAGGTCGTTCGCCGTCGATTAAGACGTTACCAGCCGTGCCGCCAAACCCTCTTGCATTGCCGCCGTCTTGGATAGAAAATCCTGGAACTTGGCGCACCATGTCAAGTGCGGTAATCGGGTTGTAAATTTCAAAAAACGCAGGCTGGTAGAGAACGATATTCTCGTTGTCGCCAATTTCTTGCGCGGTGGCACCCGCCGCCGCCAAACCAATGCTAGCAACACCGGCCAGTAAACTATTCATCAATTTCATAATTATTCATCCCCTGTTCTTTCAAACAGGAATACCGCCCAAAATTAATAACTCAAGTTACCATACGGTTAGGTGGGTTAAGATTTAGAAAGGTTCGAGTTTAGCGTTTGGTCAACAGATCAAAAACATCATCCATCACTGAACCATCACCATCGGCATCGAGCATGGCGGCCAACGGATTTTTCGATGCGGGTTTGCGCCCGCCGCCCAATAGCGAGCCAGCCAGCGATCCCAGCAGACCGCCGCCACCGCTTTTGCCGCCCATGGCACCACTAATCATGTCCATCACACCGGGCTGGGCAGTTTGTTTGCTAAGCGAGCCCATGGCCATGGTGGCGATCACCGGTAACATTTGCTTCAAAATACTGTCGCTAGGACCGGTTTGTTGGGCGGCGCGGTTGGCGACTTCGCGGCTGACTTGTTTGGAGCCAAGCAAATGACCCAAAATCGCATTGCCGGCGTTTTGTGTTTCCGGCTTTGCCAATTGCTGTGGGTCATCGACATATTGTTGATGATTGCCTTTTTGCAAAGCACCAACCAATGCCGCCATGCCAGAGGGTTTCGCCACATTGCGTTTTAGTCCCGAAGACAATGCCGGTAACAAGGCTTTGACCGCCATATTTGCCGCTGCGCCATCCAAGCCAAATTGCTGTCCCAAATTGGAAATGGCGTCGCCGCCTTGGGCCTGTGCCAACAGGTCGAATAAATTAAGCCCTGCCATTTTTTTACCTTTGGTGCGTGGATTGTGGGTGTTTTATTGTGTTCGCGCCTAACGTATTTGAACGGGTTGTTTTTAGCAAGCCACTGAAACTCCAAAACGGATCAACCATTGCACCCAAGCCCGTGCGTTGTTAGTATTCGTTATTGAATTGGAGAGACTGATGAAACAATACGAATTGCGCGATTTATCCAAGCGCTATACCCGCGGTAGGGAAGTCATTCCGATTTTTACAAATCTGAACATGGATATTGAACAAGGTGATTTCATTGCGATTATGGGGCCATCCGGCTCTGGCAAAACCACATTGCTCAATCAATTGGGTGGGATCGACCGCCCGAGCGCGGGCGAGGTGTGGTTTGAGGGCCAACGGATTGATAATTTAAGCCAAGGCGCGTTGGCCAAATGGCGGGCGCGTAATATCGGTTTTATCTTTCAGTTTTATAATCTGATGCCGACCTTAAATGCGGCCCGCAATGTCGAGCTGCCATTGCTATTGTCACCGGTAAAAGCATCGGAGCGTAAAACCCGTGTCGCTACTGCGCTAGATATTGTTGGTATTGGCGATCGCGCCAAACATTACCCACGGCAGTTATCTGGTGGCCAACAACAGCGGGTGGCGATTGCCAGGGCGATTGTTTCTGATCCCAAAGTGCTATTATGCGACGAACC
>JAESUG010000071.1 GCA_016763185.1 Robiginitomaculum sp.
CCAATGATTTGGCTATCTGAATATCTCGATTTCTTCATAATAAAATCTCCTTCGTTAAAGTACGAGAAAATTCTACTTATGAGCACCCTTAAATATCGGGGGTATTACCCATCAATACCACGTTCGGCCATCATATCCTCGACGTCACGAAAGCTCAGGTTAAACCGAAAATACAGCCAAACCGCGCGGCGAATGACATCAGAATGAAAGCGGTGACGAGAATAGACTGAGGTTTTCATCCGGCTTTGATATCATAACAGCGAAATTAGTGAGGTAACGTGACAAAGCCAAGCTGGTATTCCAAGACCGACATCCTACGGCTCAAGACACAGAAAAACCCTCATATCTTACAAATATATCTGCAAAATCTGGACAAATGAATCAGAAAGATTCACAATGAACCCCGGCCACCAATTACTGGAATTAAACACTTCGTAGTGTGTCGGCGGAACTTCAATTTATTTCGATGTCATTAAACTGAAAAATCAATTTAAGGTTAAAAACTGATGACCAGCGCACCGCTTAAGAAAGACGCTTTTGCTGAGGTTATTAAGGCTGCGAAACTATCTATGGAAAAGGGTGCCTTTGGTAAGGCGCAAGAGAAAATACAAACCATTTTATGCGAAGAGCCTGAGCATCGTGACGGTCTTTATATCCTGGCAGTATGTCAGCGCTATCAAAATGAAAATGACAATGCGCGCACATCTCTTACTGCACTAATCAACGCCTATCCCGCTTATGGACGTGCCTTTCAAGAGCTTGGGCATATTGAGTTTGCTGCTAATCATCATCGCCAAGCCGTTACTGCCTATCAAAAAGCTGTTTTTTTTAACCCAGCCTTACCTAGTGCATGGCAGCGATTGGCTGATTTGGGTGAAAAGTTGAACGACCTTAAACTCAATCAATACGCCCATGCCAGTTTTACGTATTTCAATGGTTTGCCGCGAGAAATTCTAAGCGCGACAAGTGCCATGCATGAGAGAAATTTGGCTGGTGCTGAAAAAATATGTCGCCATTATTTACAGCATAATCCAAAACATGTTGAAGCGATGCGTTTATTTGCCCAGCTTGGCATTGAACATGGTCAGCTTGATGAGGCAGAGTTTGTGCTTGAGAGCGCCGTATCATTTGAACCAGATCATCTTTTGGCGCGTCTGGATTATGTCAATATTTTATATAAGAGACAAAGTTACAAAAAATCTCACGCAGCGGCAAAATTGCTGACCTCTAAGCAACCTGAAAATAGCGCTTTCGCTATTAGCTACGCCAATCAATGCGCCGCTATTGGTCATTTTGAGGAAGCGTTGGAAATTTTTGATGAGCAAGTGCAAAAAGATGTCAGCAATGTGAATTTATTTCTATCACAAGGACATGCGCTTAAAACCATAGGTAATGTAGATGACGCAGTGAAAGCCTATCGCAATGCCTATAAAGCGCGCACAGATTTTGGTGATGCGTATTGGAGCTTAGCAAACTTAAAAACCTATCGCTTTGTTGACACCGAAATTTCTAGCATGAAGGCTGCTGAAGAACATGCCTCAACGTCTATCGATGACCGCGCACATTTGTGTTTTGCGTTAGGTAAATCTTACGAAGACGGGAATGAATTTGAACAGTCATTCCAATATTATGAGCGCGGCAATGATTTGCGCAATCAACAATTTCCTTATTCCGCCGATGTGATGAGCAAGGTTATTTCCTTACAAAAACAAATTTTTACAAAAGATTTTATCAACACGAAGAAAGATTTCGGTTGTGACGATCGTTCATTGATTTTCGTTGTCGGTCTGCCAAGAGCAGGCTCCACCTTATTGGAGCAAATTTTGGCGTCTCACTCTGATGTAAACGGTGCTATGGAGTTTCATAACATTGCGACTTACGCACAGGGCTTTAACGGCAGATTATTTCAAGGTGACGAGCCGCGCTATCCAAAGATTCTAGAAGAAACACCGGCTGCTAAAATTCTTGAATTGAGCAAGCGTTACCTTGACGATACATCGGTACACCGAAAAGCGGGAACTTATCTGATAGATAAAATGCCAAATAATTTTCGCCATATTGGGCTTATTCATCTTATTTTTCCTCAGGCGAAAATCATTGATGCCCGCCGCCATCCTATGGGTTGCTGTTTTAGTGGATTTAAACAACTTTTCTCCTCGGGGCAGGAATTCACCTATGGTCTGGAAAATATCGGGCGATATTACCGCGACTATGTTGGCCTTATGGACCATTGGGACGATGTTTTAGAGGGGAAAGTTCTTCGCGTTCAGTATGAAGAAGTTGTGGACGATTTAGAAACCCAGGTTCGCCGCATTCTCGATTTTTGCAATTTACCTTTTGAAAAATCTTGTGTGGAATTTTATAAAACCGAGCGCGATGTCCGTACGCCAAGTTCCGAACAGGTGCGTCAACCGATTTACCGCAGCGGCCTTGACCAGTGGCAGAATTTTGAACCTTGGCTCGACCCGCTTAAGAAATCCCTGGGTTCTGAAATACGCAAGCGTTACGCCCTAGATGGATAAATCCTGCTCTAACTCCAAGGATATGGACTATTTGAAAGCGGATGCAGATCACCTTCTTCATAGCGCGAAAACCTAAATGGTTTGAGCAGAGCTTGAGGGTCGCCGACAATTTCCTGGGCGATCAGTTTTCCAACTCCGAGCATTTTATAACCATGGTTTGAGTCGGCAACTACGTAACAATTGCTCCGAAATACATCAAATACCGGGAAGTTATCTGGCGTGAAACATCCAACACCTCCGGAAGGTTCTTTATCATATTTCACTATTTGCCCTTCAAAGCGCTTATGGCAATGTGCAAGGGCAGAACACCACATATGGGCAAACTCCGCAGATGCGACAAACTCCGGGCTGGACGGCCCGTAGGGATCAATATTTACTTCATTTGCGGGTTTTTTTACCTCATATGGCATTGCGCCGCCTTGAACGCCCCCAAAATGGAAATCCGGCTTATAGTAAATTCCCCATAGATCCTCTGTAATAACAGATCCATCCACATCAGAATATAAAGGCGCGTCTGAATCTACATGCATGACCGGAGGGGCTTTACCATCATTGGTCATAAATAGTTTAGGATCAACTTTTAAGACACCCTCTTCAAGTTGCCAGTATTTCCACATTGAAATATCGTGATGTAATTTTCCGTCATCCCCTCGGATTGAAATTGTCTCAGGCAGGCCGAGCATCGACCAAAAATCACGGACCCAAGGCCCTGGGCAGAGTACAAAATAATCACCCTTTATGGTGCCTGAACTTGTTTCAATCGCTTGTATATCAGAACCTGAACCGTTCATCCCTTTAAATCCCAAGACTTCAACACCGGTGATAATTCGAACACCTTCGTTTTCCGCTTTTTGTGCAAGCGCATAAATTGTTTTTGTATTGTTTGAGTATCCGCCTTTTTTCTCATGAAGAACGGATGTGATGCCCTTGGCCTGCCAATCGCTGAAGAACGACTTCATGTAGACATGACATTCTTTTTTGCCTTCTATGAATTCGCTTTCATAGCCGATCGCTTGCTGCTGTTCATAGATCGTGCGAACATCTGCATGCATAATTTCTGGTGAAATCTGCATATAACCAACCGGATGATAGGAGTAAGCCTTGGCGTCTTCTTCCCAAACATCTACGGAGTGGGCCATTAACTCACGCATTGCCGGTTGATAATAATTATTTCGTACAACACCACAGGCAATTCCAGATGCACCTGATGCAATCCCACTTTTGTCTAAAACGATAATATCCGCACCTGTTCCAAGGCCTTTTGCCTTTAGCTCTCGTGCTAAATGAAAAGCAGTAGATAATCCGTGAATACCGGCACCAACAATAATATATTTAGAATGCTCAGGAAAAGACATTCACTTCCCTCCAATTGGAATATAAATTTCTCTATAAACATATGATAAACAACATTATGTGTCCCAATCATATTGAAAGGACATTTGCGAAATATGTCTATTATTAATTTTGATAATATTATAAGGCTCCCGTAAATACGCCTCATAAAAATAGTAAATTGCCATTTTCTATATCAGAAGAAAATACGCAAATAAAAGGCACCATTCAGCCACAAACATTTTCTGCAGCAACGCAAATTTCATGAGCTAGAGAATTAGCAAACGATCGCGCACACCAAATTTCATAGATGTCAGACGCCTTATCACCGCGAACAATAAATACATTCAAATGACCTAACAGCGTTCTGACAGCACTGCCCATTGGAAAAGCTTGATCTGACAAGTTAAGAGCCATTAGCCTCTCTAACACTTGTGGCGTATCTTCACCGATGATAGCCACCCGCGCCCAGGCATCAGTTTGAAGTGTTACCGCCGCCCTCGTTTCTAAAACGGCTCCTAATTCTATATCAAGAAATGCATTTTCAATGTTAAGATGTACAAACCATTGTTCTGGTGCACTACAAAACAAAAACCCCGTATCAAATGACACGACCTTTCCTTGGGCAGGAAGCAACGCCCCATATTCGTTTTGAAATTTGGTACGTAACGCTGATACACCACCATGAAGTGCAGTTAGAGAACATATTTCACCTCCCACCAGCTCTTTGACTTCCAGTGATGGCCAAGTTTTGTGTAATGCATTCAAAGGCAAGCTACCCGCCAAGCTAACTGTATTATCAAACACGTAAACGTTCTCCTTTTGGGTCAATAAAGTGTGCAGAACACACGGTAACCTGAACATCTGTTCCTCTTAATAAGTCAACAGCTCGAATTTCTTGACCTATACGTTCCTGACCGCGTTTCAAGAAACCAAGTCCTATGTAGGATTTAAGGGATGGTGAATAGGCAATCGAAGAAAGATACCCCTCGTCATTTTCTGCATTGTTCAATTCCCCTAGGCCGATGAAGTGCGCGCCGGCGTTAAGAACATCAGTCTGCCGCACCGGTTTAAACCCAACAAGACACGACCCATCTTCTTCATTTAAGCCTTCGCGACCGGACAAAAATTTGCCAATGCAATCTTTCTTGTTTGAAACAAATTTATGCATGCCAAGTTGTTTGGCCGTTGTTTGCCCATTTATCTCATTACCAGCCGCATGTCCTTTTTCAATACGCATCACACCAAGCGCTTCCGTTCCGTATGGCACCACGTCAAATTCTTCACCAGCCGACACCAGCGCCTTGATCAAGCTATCTCCGTACCGCGCCGGCACACTAAGTTCATAGGCCAGTTCGCCGGAAAATGAGAGTCGGAATATCCGTGCGCGTATCCCATGACAAACTGTTATTTCGCCACAAGCCATAAAAGGAAAAGCTTCATTTGAAACATCATGCTCTTTATCAACGATTTTTTGCAAAAGCTTGCGTGCATTCGGCCCTGCAACAGCATATTGCGCCCATTGCTCGGTCACAGAGATTAGTTTTACATCCATGTCTGGCCACAAACACTGTCGGCAGAACTCAAGATGACGATACACACTTACCGCATTAGCGGTTGTTGTGGTCATGACAAAATGGGTGTCAGAAAATCTTGCGGCCGTACCGTCGTCCATAGCGAACCCGTCTTCGCGCAACATCAATCCATAGCGACATTTACCGACAGCAAGTTTTGCAAACGCATTTGCATAAACACGATTAAGGAATTCTCCAGCGTCAGGCCCTTGAATGTCTATTTTGCCAAGGGTCGTGACATCACAAATGCCGACACTGCTACGGGTTGCAATAACTTCACGATCGACCGTTTGGCGCCAATGGGTTTCTCCTGGCTTCGGAAAATATTGAGCTCGGTTCCATAATCCAGCGCTTACAAAAACGGCGCCTTGTTCCTTGGCCCAATTATGGCTCGGTGTTTCGCGCACGGGCCGAAAATGTTCAAAGCGTGACGTACCTGCGAACGCGCTTATGGTAACTGGCGTATAGGGCGGCCTGGAAATTGTCGTGCCGGTTTCGGGAATTGATTGTCCTAGGCAATCGGCTAGAATAGCAAGTCCTAACACATTCGAGGCTTTGCCTTGATCCGTAGCCATCCCAAGCGTTGTATAGCGCTTAAGAAGTTCGACAGATCGAAACCCTTCTTGGACCGCCAACTTTATGTCTTTGGTCGTAACGTCATTTTGAGGGTCAACCCAAGCTCGCTTTGTATTGCCTTTTACTTCCCAGAACGGCGTAATTTCAAACGGCTGGTCGTCTGCTTGAGGAAGATCAACTGTCGCAGCGTTTTTCCCTAATGCCCTTACTATACGCTCACCAGCCTGTGCGCCTTCGTGTAAACATTGGTGCGTGCTAAATGAACCGTTCGCCGCGCCAGCTACGTCCATTTCACTTGTTATCGCATCTTTATTGGGAACAAATGCAGCAATGTCATCTCGCCATACTGGGCGACCTCTTTTGTGACAAGTTAGCTGAATGTTCGGATTCCATCCACCTGCTATAGCGATACAATCAGCATCAACTTTTCTGCCATCAGAAAACTTGATCGCTCGCACAGCTTTCTTGCCGTAAATATCAAAAGGCATTACCAACTGGCGCGCATCAAGCACCTCTGGCACTTCAACTCCCGCTGCTCTTAAAACGTCTGCAGTACGCAATCCATCCGAATTATTGCTGACAACAACAACACGCTTACCACACAATACCCCAAAACGATTGGCGTATGCGCGTACAGCACTGGCGAGCATTACGCCGGGGCGATCATTGTTTGAGAGCGCTATCGAACGCTCCGTAGCCCCTGATGCAAGCACTGAGCGCTTTGCGTAAATCCGCCAAAGCGTTTCCCTTGGGCGTTTGGTTTTCACAGCAAGATGATCCGTATTGCGTGTCACCGCACCATAAATACCGTGATCAAAAACACCATAAACTGTGGTTCTGTTCATAAGACGGACATTGGTCATTGATGACAACTCAGCGATAACCTGGTTCACCCACGTCAATGAGGCATCGCTATTGATCTGCTCATGTTCACAAAGTAACCGACCGCCCATCTGAAAGTCTTCATCCGCAAGGATAACATGCAACCCCGCCCGCCCCGCAACCAACGCAGCCATCAATCCCGCCGGCCCAGCACCAATGACAAGTACATCACAGTGTAGGAAACCTTTATCATATTGATCTGGATCTGGCTCGCCTGATAGCGCACCCAAGCCGGCTGCCCGACGGATCATTGGTTCATACAGTTTTTCCCAAAAAACAGCTGGCCACATAAAGGTTTTATAATAAAACCCTGCGCTTAAAAACGGTGCTAGTACATCATTTACCGCCAAGATATCAAAATTGAGAGATGGAAAGCGGTTTTGACTTCGAACCGTCATGCCTTCATATATCTCAGCCACGGTCGCACGCGTATTGGGGGTTATTCTGGCACCTTCGCCAATTGTCATCAGTGCATTCGGTTCATCTGATCCTGCTGAAAATATCCCGCGAGGCCTATGATATTTGAATGAACGGCCAACGAGCTTCACGCCATTTGCCAGCAGGGCTGACGCTACGGTATCGCCTGCATACCCTTGATAACGTTTACCATCAAACGTAAAATCAATAAGCTGCGAGCGATCAATCTGTCCACCATTTATTCGGTAGGTTTGGCTCATTTGCTTCGCCCTTCACGCCGTGCGACATCACTTGCCAGTTCAACGGATAAAATATCATGGGTGAGGGTATTGCGTTTAATGACCAGCCAAGACCGATCTCCTTGCTCATGGAACCATAATTCACGATGCTCTCCTGCTATATTATCGCGCTGGTAGAGATATTCGTAGAAGGTTCCTGCCACATTGTCGGCTTCTGGATCCGGTCGATGAATGAGGCTTGCATCGCCTAAATATGTGAATTCCTGCGCGTCGCGAGGACCCAATAAAGGATGTATAATAATCATCTAAATTCCCTCAGTGCAAGTTTGGTTGGGCGCCCACGCCCTTCTCGTCGATCAAAAATCCACGAGAAAAACGATCAAAACGATACGCTTTTGCTGTGTCGTGTGGGGCGTCCGTGGCAAGGAGGTGCGCGAAGGCGACCCCGGATGCTGGCGTCGCTTTAAAGCCGCCATAACACCAACCGCCATTGAAATACAGACCCTCAATATGGGTCTTGTCGATGATGGGCGAGCCGTCCATGGACATATCCACACATCCGCCCCACATTCGCAAAAGCCTCGCCCGGCCAATCATTGGCATAAGGGCGACACCGCCCTCACATACATCTTCAACCACTGGCAAATTCCCGCGTTGTGCATAAGTATTATAGCCGTCAATATCGCCTCCGAACACAAGCCCACCCTTGTTGGATTGACTGACGTAAAAATGACCGGCACCAAAAGTGATGACACCAGGAATAATTGGCTTCAGACCTTCACTAACAAACGCCTGTAAAACATGGCTCTCTATCGGCAATCTCATACCAGCTTTCGCCATCACCCGGCTTGATGAGCCGGCAACCGCAACGCCTATTTTTTTAGCGCGTATTTGACCGCGCGTAGTTTCAACACCGGTGCAAACTCCATCACGAATAAGAAATCCTGTCACCTCGCAGTTTTGGATAATGTCAACCCCGTGCTGATCTGCGCCGCGCGCATATCCCCAAGCTACCGCGTCGTGTCGTGCAGTACCGCCCCGTGGCTGCCATAATCCACCGAGGACTGGAAAACGGGCGTTGTCAAAATTTAAAAACGGGCATTTCTTGCGTAGTGCCTCTTGGCTCAATAAAACAGCATCAGCACCATGAAGGCGCATGGCATTACCTCTGCGCACAAATGCATCTCTTTGCGGATCCGTATGAAACAAGTTAATAATTCCGCGCTGGGAAATCATTGCATTATAGTTTAGCTCCTGCTCAAGCCCCTCCCAGAGCTTCATGGAATATTCATAAAAGGGCTCATTTGCGTCCAACAAATAGTTTGATCTGATAATGGTTGTGTTTCGCCCGACATTACCTCCGCCGAGCCATCCTTTTTCAAAAACGGCAATATTTACACCATGATACTTTTTTGCAAGATAGTAGGCGGTAGCAAGGCCATGACCGCCACCGCCAACAATAATATAATCATATTGCGGTTTCGGATCTGGTGAACGCCATGTAGGTTTCCACCCAACATGCCCTCGAAGGGTCTGCTTAAATATCTGGAACGCAGAATATTGCATGTAAATTCCCCTAAGCTTCAGAAATAGTATACCCTGTGCATCATTATTGAATTTACAAAACAGCCATTTTTTTATATATTTCAGCCATGCATAATTTTGATAATCCAATTAAAATAGGGTTTCTACTGATTCCCGGCTTTGCCCTCATGTCGTACGCCTCTGCCATTGAACCCCTTCGAGCGGCCAATCACATTGCGAGCAAAGAACTATATAGCTTGAGCAATATATCGATTAAAAGTGCGGGGGCTGTCTGTTCTACCGGATATGAAATTTCTTGTAGTACCAGTATTGAAAATACCAAACCTCTGGACTTTTTGTTTGTTTGCGCGGGCGGCAATCCGTTCGCCTTTGGAAACCAAAAAGTTTTTACCTGGCTTCGCTCATTAGCCGCCACTGGTGTTACCCTTGGCGGCGTTTCTGGTGGGCCTGTTATACTGGCAAAGGCAAATGTAATTACGGGTCGTCGGGTCGCGGTCCATTGGGAGCATGAAGAAGCAATGCGTGAAACCTTCCCAGACGCAATGATAGAACACTCCCTTTATATCTTCGATCGAAAGCGAATTACATGCGCTGGCGGCGTCGCACCTATGGACATGATGCATGCACTCATCGGCGAACATCATGGCGCTCCATTCGCGAAAAAGATTTCTGATTGGTTCTTACATACCGCCGTTCGGCCACCAGGTGCTGCGCAACGTATGGGAATTGCAGAAAACTATGGTGTAACGAACCCTGCAGTCTTACATGCAATCGAGTATATGCAAAATCAGATGAGCACAGCTCCCCCGCTGCGCAAGATTGCCACCTATTCAGGGATTTCTGAGCGACAATTAGGGCGGCTGTTTAAGGAGGAAATTGGCGTAAGTGCAGCACATTTTTTCCGTAAGATGCGCCTTAATTATGCGGCACGCTTGCTGCGGCAATCGACCATGAGTGTTACAGAAATTGGATACGCCGCAGGTTTTTCGAGCGGCGCTCATTTTTCAAAATGCTTCAGCACAGAATTCGGTAAAACCCCTATCAGTGTTCGCAAAAAAACTTGATAATTTTTGCTTGAACAAAACCATGCAGATACCATTTGAGTTGGCTCCGTTTTATTTCCTAGAACGACCCGCAATTCCAGATGCACTGGCCAACACCCTGTTGTTACAACGCATTGCATAAACGCGGCAACAACCCGATATGCCTGAGGAAAAACGGTCTGTAAGTTCATCCCCAAGGCGGACATTAGCTCGGAGTCCTAAAACACCTGCTCGTGTTTCATCCGCTCCTGGCACTAAAGCAGGTATTACAGTTAGATTACTCGGGAAGCCCGACTTTCCCTTTAACATCGGTCAGGAGTTTTTGCGGGTCAAAGCCAACTCCTTTTTTGAAAACAATACTCGTCGATTTTAAGGCTGATGGATCTAATGTTAAATCACCTGGAATAATAATTAGATCAGCTTGATAGCCTTTTTTAATTAGGCCAATATCTTCCCCAACCCCAAGTGTTTTAGCGCCATTATGCGTCATAATCTGAATGGCCTGTGACACTGAATAACCACTTTCCACGAATAGTTCAAAATTACGTTGATCGCCAAAGCCTGGCAATACGTGACGCCCAGTGTCTGGCCCAGCTACGAGGTGGCCACCCTCAGCGAAGAATTGGCGTTCAAATTTAACGATGCGGCTCCAATAGTCAGGCGTTGACGTAAGAGACGGACTTTCTATGAGGCGTAACTGCCTAGCTTTATATCGTTCCAAGCTTTCAGGAGACATAGCGCTCAATGCGCGGGCATCGGCTTGCGGCCGAAAAGCAAAGCCAGACTCTAAAATTGCAAGCGTTGACGTAAGCGTCACGTTCTCCTCAACAAGCGTTTGGATGAGATCCGCAATTTCTTGCCCGTTCATATCCAAATTGACCTTAGAGCCTCTTGACCTCACGCATTTTCCGACAGGCTTGTCTTTTACAAAATCGGTTGCAGCATCAAAGTCATGCTCAATGCTATCAATCCCCATAATAGCAGCTTCACGAAATGTGATAGAACATAGATGCCCTGTAACTTTCAGGTTTAAGCTATGCGCCTCGTCGATGATAACTTTGGCAATGTCTGGGTCTGTGTGCCGATAGAGTTTGAACCATGTTGCGCCGTTTTCGGCCCAAGTCCTTACAAAACTCCGAGCCTCCGTTTCAGTCAAAGGGCTGTCCATGACGGCATTGCCGCCCGGCCCTGTGATATAGGGGGCAGTTGGGAATAAAGTTGGCCCCGGTACATCACCAGTATCAATAAGACGTGCTAGCTCTATTTCCCCCGAAGCATCAGCACTGCCAGTCGTCTGAACCGTTGTCACGCCTGCTGCAAGGTAAAGCCGCGGAGCCGTATATTTCATCAACCGGACACCGGGCATATGTATGTGGTTATGCAGGCCAACAATACCAGGCATAATTGTATGCCCGTCTAAATCGATGACGGTTGTACCTTTCGGCGCGGTTATGGTGCCAACTGGCCCAATTTTCGCAATCCGCTCGTCAGAAATTAAAACTGAATAGTTCGGCAAAGGGGTTTTCCCGTCACCCACAAAAACCAAGGCGTTATCAAGTAGAATATTTGGGCTAAATACCGAGACGTACGGTTTAAGGTTTTCAGTTATCTTGAGAGGAGATAAAGGTGCCTCGGATGTGGTCTGCGCCGCACAAGAGATTAGAAAAATTGATAGGCTGAGTGTAGCTAAAACTTTCACGGTGTATTTCCATCAACAGGCCTGAAACTTTCAATAATATCTGCATTCACCCAATATATGTCTTCCTTGCTTGTGAAGAAGAAATACTGACCATCCGCAGTCACAAAAGGGCAAAGCTCGTGACTCTCTGAATTTATCTGTGCGCCCATTGATACGGCCTTAGACCAATTTCCATCTTCTAGTGCAAAACTGATGTATAGGTCGCCACGACCAAGGCCTTGCTTTCGGTTTGCGCTAAAGATCATATAGCTTTCGTCAGGCGCTATAAATGCATCTGCTTCATAACCATTCGTATTTATGGTGTTAGGGAAAGCCACCGCAGCTTGAAAACCGGTATCGTCGCGGCGTGATAAGTATATATCAAAATCACCTCGCTCGCTAGCGTTTCTGTCAGAAGCGAAAACCATGCTACCGTCTTGGGTAAAGGATATGTAGTATTCGTTTTCTGTACTGTTGATCGGCATAGACGGAAAAATTGGATTGCTCCAACGTCCATCAGCGGTGCGTGTCACGTATCCAATATCGTACTGGTCGTCCCTTGGCGAAATAAAGTATAGCTTACTCCCATCATTAGATAAAAAGGGATCATTGGCAGAAAAGTCAGGAGATCCGATAATCACTTGCGGCTTACTCCAGCCCTCTTTAGTACGGTGCATCATTCGAATGTCAGACCAGCCGTTGTTTTGAACGCCGAAGTACAATTCGGTATTGTCATGATTAAAGACAGAGCCGTATTCATAACGGTTAGTTTCAGAAACAATATTCGGAAGAAATACCGAAGGCTGTACGGGAGCCAAGCCTAATAGATCATCAGGCACAACCTTTGACGTGCAAGCGCCTACGAGAAAGCAGGAGATAACCAAGGAATATAAGAAATGCATGTCCTTTGCATTGTAAAGTAATTCTGGATGAGGCGCAATTCATTCAATTGACCGGAGATTTCAATGCGCGCCATCCGGAAAATATGTTAGTTTTTGATTTTAACTCTGGGCCCTTCTTTTGGCGGTTTGGGACTCTCGGCTAAGGTCTCCTTTTGACTCTGAGCTGTCGAAAACTGAGCCACCTAAAATCACCCCAAGTAAGACGCTCCATATGCCCAATTTAGCGTCGAAGCAGGACTGCTACTCACATAGACACGTCGAACTTCATCCTTGGCTAATGGTTTGCTGACTGTGTAATCTCTCGACTGGGTAAAATTACCGTGCTTCTCTTAACACCTAATGATCGTCTGTGAGTATTTTTATTTTACCTTCCAGCCAAGATAATTTCTTTGTTAAATCTGGAATAATTTCTTCATTCACAATTTTTTTGAATTCGTCTGCAAACATTTTTGGAATATCTCCCAAAGCGTTTTGGCGCGCAACCAGATAAAGATGTCTTCCGAAACTGC
>JAESUG010000072.1 GCA_016763185.1 Robiginitomaculum sp.
CGGCACGGCCAGTTTCTTGGGTATAGGCCTCCACTGATTTGGGTAAATTTACGTGGGCGACAAAGCGTACATCGCGTTTGTCGACCCCCATCCCAAAGGCAATGGTCGCGACCATGATCAGGTCTTTTTGTTGCAAGAATTTGGCTTGATGGCGCTCGCGAACCTCGCTTTGCAACCCGGCATGATATGGCAATGCCATCCGGCCCTGCACCGAGAGCCATTCGGCAATTTCCTCGACCCGTTTGCGGCTGAGGCAATAAACAATACCGCCCTCATTTGGATGTTCGCGATTGAGAAACTCTAACAGTTTTTCGCGGGACTTACCTTTGCGAGTGATGGTGTAGTGGATATTGGGTCGATCAAAGCTGGAGATAAAATGCTTGGCGTTTTGCAACCCCAGTTCGGTGATGATTTCCTGGCGGGTGCGTTGGTCTGCGGTTGCAGTTAACGCAATGCGCGGCACATCGGCAAACAGCTCTTGCAACAGGCCAAGCTGTTTGTACTCCTCGCGAAAATCATGACCCCATTGCGACACACAATGGGCCTCGTCAATGGCAAACAAGGCCAATGTGGTTTGGCCCAATATCTCCAACATACCCGGCATCATCAGGCGCTCTGGCGAGATATATAAAAGGTCCAAATCACCAGCCAGCATTGCCTTCGTCACCTGTTCCTTTTGCCTGGCGCTTTGGGCCGAGTTGATACAGCCCGCGCGCACCCCCAATTTCTTCAATGCCGCAACTTGGTCATGCATTAACGCAATCAACGGTGAGATCACCACCGCAGTGCCGGGCCGCAACAAAGCTGGTATCTGATAACACAGCGATTTGCCGCCGCCGGTCGGCATCAAAACCAACGCATTTTCACCAGCAACCAAAGCGGCTATTACCTCGCCTTGCGGTTGGCGAAACGCTTGCAACCCAAATACGTCACGTAATATTTGCAGGGCGCTCTGCCGTGAAGATACGGTTTGCGTTGGATTATCTTCAGGCAAAGCTCGCTATCACCTCCAAAAATGCCGGGCCATAGCGGGTGCGTTTTTTTGCACCAATGCCGCTGATCTCGTCCAATTGCTCAAGCTGGGATGGTTTGACGCTGGCCAATTGGCGTAATGTGGCATCGTGGAAAATAACAAAGGGAGGCAAGCCTTGCGCCTTGGCCAGCTCCAACCGCTTGGCCTTTAACGCCAACCACAAAGCTTCATCATCCGGGGCAATATCCATCGGAACTTTGGATTTGGCGGCACGGGTTTTCGTAAGCTTCTTCGAGAGTTTGCGTAAATGTACCGGTTGCTCGCCGCGCAAAATGGGCCGCGCTGCCGCCGTCAAACAAAGCCCGTTAAAGCCCTCCGCATCGACCGCAATAAACCCACGAGCAGTAAGTTGACGCACAATCGCCCGCCATTGCACCATGGACAGCTCTTTGCCCATGCCAAATACTTGTAATTGGTCATGGCCATTGCTAATGATCCGCTCATCGTCTTTGCCCAGCAACACATCGCACACATAGATCGCGCCAAAGCGTTGTCCGGTCCGGTAAATCGCCGACAATACCAATTGCGCCTCATGGGCCGCATCCCACGTGTCCGGCGGATTTAGGCAATTATCGCAATTGCCACATGGCTGGTCCAAAACCTCGCCAAAATACCCCAACAAGGCTTGGCGCCGACACGCGGTCATTTCGCACAAGTCTAACAAGCGCTCCAGTTTTTGCCCCTGTACTTGTTTGTGCAGCTCGCCAGCGTCAGATAACTCCAGCCATTTGCGTTGCATCACCACATCGCTTATCCCGTAATGCATCCATGCATTTGAAGCCAACCCATCGCGGCCAGCCCGTCCGGTTTCTTGGGTATAACTCTCCACTGATTTCGGTAGGTTTAGATGGGCCACAAAGCGCACATCTGGCTTGTCGACCCCCATCCCAAACGCAATGGTCGCCACCATGATCACGTTTTCTTCGCGCAAAAACCGGGCTTGATGGTCTTGGCGCATTGATGGGGCTAGTCCGGCATGATAGGCCAATGCCAACCGGCCTTTGGCGGTTAACCAAGCCGCCGTTTCTTCGACCTTTTTGCGACTCAGACAGTACACAATACCGCTATCTTGGGCATGTTCGCGTGCCAAAAATTCCCATAGCCGGTCGCGACCTGCGCCCTCGTCGGAAATGGTATAGCGGATGTTGGAGCGATCAAAACTAGAGATAAAGCGCCGCGCGGTTTCTAGGGATAACTCGCTGATAATTTCTTTGGCGGTCCGCTGATCGGCGGTGGCGGTAACCGCAAGCCGTGGCACATCGGTAAATTTTTGGTGCAGGATTGAAAGCTGTTTGTATTCTTTTCGAAAATCATGCCCCCATTGCGACACACAATGGGCCTCATCAATAGCAAACAAGGCGACGTCAACTTGGGACAACAGATGTAGCATGCTTTCCATCATCAATCGCTCTGGAGAAATATACAGCAAATCGAGCTGGCCAGCCCGTAACGCCGCACGTACCTCGTCTTGTTGTTGCGGGGTTTGCGACGAGTTCAAAAACGCGGCCCGGACCCCCAATTGGTGCAAAGCGCTTACTTGGTCTTGCATTAACGCAATCAACGGCGAGATCACCACCCCTACACCATCCAGCACCAAGGCCGGAATTTGATAACACAATGATTTGCCACCACCGGTGGGCATCAGTACCAGAGCATCAGCACCGGACAATAGAGTTTCAATCACTTCATATTGGTGATGCCGAAACCGGGTATAGCCAAATACTTGTTCTAGTATTTGACTGGCTTTGGCCATTTTGTCTTGCATGAAATTGCCTATAAGCCTCGCACCTACTGTGCGCACCATAGCGGATGACCCAAACCTTACAATAACAACCGGCGAACAATAAAACTGGTGACCAATAATAAAAAAAAAGGGCCAGCAATAAATGCTGGCCCCGTTTAAGGTCAGTCGATGAGGGACGTTTCCTCCCCGAAACGTCAGATAAATGGTCGCCCAATTTATCTGAGCGCACCATCACCGGCTATGGCCATAGAGTCAAGTTAACAAACCAGTGTGAATATCTTGACATATGATATCAAAATGATATCATATTGAATAATAACAATTGGAGAATCCTTATGATACAAGAAAAACCTATTTCCTCCCTACCCGGCATTTTGATGCTGTTCATTGTTACCCTGATTATTCCACTGGCGTGGATAGGCGGTGTTGTCAGCTTTGCTGTTGCCGTTAAAACCGATGCCAATGTCATAGCGATTGGCTTGGCATTGGTGCTCGTCTTTACCTTAATTGGTTGGTTCATCCTGCTTTTTGGTTTTTACAAAGTCGAACCCAACCAGTCTGCTGTGCTTACCTTGTTTGGCCGTTATGTCGGCACCAACCGTCGCCCTGGTCTGCACTTGAACAATCCATTTTATATAAAGAAGAAAATCTCACTGCGGGTTCGTAACTTTGAAAGTGGCCGGTTAAAAGTAAACGACTTGAACGGCTCGCCCATTGAGATCGCAGCTATCGTAGTTTGGGAGGTCAATGACAGTGCCGAGGCCGTCTTTAACGTCGATGAGTATGAAAGCTTTGTTCACATCCAATCAGAAGCCGCCATTCGCTCCATGTCTTCGATTTACCCTTATGAGGCCCATGAAGAAGGCGAAGCATCTTTACGCTCTACCCCGATGGAAATATCGGAAAAAATGCGCTCCGAAATACAAGACCGTTTGGCCAAAGCCGGCTTGCATGTCATCGAAGCTCGTATTTCCCACTTGGCCTATTCGCCAGAGATCGCCCAAGCCATGTTGCAACGCCAACAGGCCGAAGCCATCATCGCCGCCCGCCAGCGCATTGTCGAAGGTGCAGTTGGCATGGTCGAGCAAGCCTTAACTTCGCTCAAAGAAAAAGGCTTGGTCGATTTGGATGACGAACGCCGCGCCGCCATGGTCAGTAATTTATTGGTAGTATTGTGTTCGGACCAAGCAACCCAACCGGTGGTGAACACTGGTTCGATTTATTAATGTTCTGATATGTCAACGCGCAAGCTTAAAAAATCATATCCGCTTCGTATTCATGTGGATATTTTATCGGCGATGGCGCGCTGGTCCGACGATGAATTGCGCTCGTTAAACGGCCAGATCGAATTTGTGTTGCGCGATAGTTTACGTCGTGCCGGGCGGTTAAAGGAACAGCCGCCCGCCATGACCATTACCAAACAACAGGAATAATCATATGCAAACCCGCTGGACTTACAAAGCAATAAAAATGTCATACCCAACATTCGCTCGTTCCGCCGTTAGGCTTAGTGTCATCGAAGATGAGCTTAACCGCTTGGGTCGTGACGGTTGGGAGTTAGTCACCACGTCGAACGATGGCCTTGAAATCACATATTATCTGAAACGGCCTGTGTAGGCGTTTATGCGTCCAGCGCCCGTTGCACCAATTGCACCAGCTCGGTGCGCGGGCCGGTATGTTGCGCCGGGCGGCCTTCGCGCCATGTTGTATTATCGGTGATTTGCTCCGATAATTTCGCACCCAGATCCAAATCCTTGACGGTTACTTGTCCGGCCCCGCGCTCGTCCTCGCCGACGATGACCACGGCGGGGGCTTGACGTTTATCGGCGTATTTCATTTGAGCGCGCATACCAGAGCTGCCCATATAAACCTCGGCCCGGATGCCATTGGCCCGCAGCTCATCCGCCATCGCAAAATAGCTGGCCATTTGCTCTGGCTCCAGTGCCAACACCACCACCGGTCCATGTTCCGTTGTGCCTAACCGGTTCAGTGAGTGCAGCAATGCGGCAAAGCGCGACACCCCGAACGAGAACCCCGTGGCTGGAACTTCCACGCCCTTAAACCTGGCGACCAGACCATCATAGCGCCCACCGGAACCGACCGAGCCAAAGCGCACCAATTTACCCTTTTCGTTGAGGGTTTCCAGCGTGACATCGGTCTCGAACACACAGCCGGTATAATAGCCAAGACCGCGCACAATGCTGGGGTCAAAGACCACGACTTCCTCGTCCAGCCCTACCGCCGTAACCAAACTATCAATTGCTCGCATTTCGGCCAAGGCTTCGCGGGCCAATGCATTTCCACCCAATAGCTTTTCCAACGCCGCAAAAGTACCTGCTCGATCGCCTTGACCGGCGCGAGTAAAGGCCAAGACTTTGGCAATCCCAGCAGCGTCCAGGCCAGCGCCCTTGGTATAATCGCCGCTTTCGTCTTTGCGGCCCGCGCCCAATAAATACGAAATACCGGTTTCACCC
>JAESUG010000073.1 GCA_016763185.1 Robiginitomaculum sp.
ATAGTTCTTTACTTGATGATAAACCTAAACCCGTACCCATAGGTTTAGTTGTAAACATTGGTTCAAAGATTTTTTCAAGATTCTCTTCAGGAATTCCTGCTCCTGAATCCGAAATACTGATTTCTGCATTACTACCTATTTCTTTGAGTGAAATGGTAATTTGACCATTTGATTTTGTTGCTTGAATACTATTTTGGATAATATTTGTTAAAACGCCTTTCATCTTTATGATGTCACACTTTACCATGTTAGAATTAAGGAGTACATCAACTTGGACATTTTTAGGAATACTTAGGTCCTTAATTGTCCTAGTTAAAAGATCTTTTAAATCACAATAAGAAATTTGAAATTTTGGTTTTCTAATAAAATTCATAACATCATTAATTTGATTTGTGATATTTGTAATGGCTTCTTCCATTTTAATTAGTGAATATGTTACATTTTCATCTTCATGTTTTTTCTGCCTTAATTGCATTAATTCTACCTGCATTTGTAAAACAGTAAGTGGATTTCTTATATCGTGGACCATTTTAGATGATAACTTTCCAATTATTTCCATCTTATTTTCTTCAAATTCTTCTGAACCAATTTTCATTACAGAATCTAATTTCATTTGAGTTTCAACTAGGTTTAATTTTGCTTTTTTTACTGATTTTGATTTTAATTGTAATCTATTTTTAACTTTAGAATGTGATGCTTTTTCTATATCTAATTTCTTTTGGATTTCTTCATATTTTTCATCAGCAATTTTTGGGTCTAAAAATTTTTCTAAAGATTTTGGATAATTTTGTGACTGTTTTTTGACTAATTTTACTTTTTTATTATTTTTCACAATATTTGATTGCTCACTTTTTTTAATTTCATTTGATTTATTGCGATCATAAAATACTGTTCTAGTAGGTGCATTCATGGGATCAATTTCTGAATCTTTGGAAATAATCCTGTGCATAAATTTTCGCATGTACATATCAACTTCATAGATATGATATGAGTCAGTGTTTGCAAATAAAAATAAACAAGTTTTTGGAAAAACTATATTGTAAGATGTGTGAATGATGTGGACACTCAAGATTTTTAACAAAGATACTTTGATTTTGAACATGTTCATATTTTTCACCACCAATGAGGCAAATACTGCACTACCAGATGTCATAAAAAAATATGAGGATGCATTAGCAAAAACAAATGAGATTAAAAAAATTGAAAAGCAATTACAAATGAGTATTTCTAGTACAAATTCTTTTGAGGAATATGTTCCCCTTAAACAAACTCTGAATTCTGCAATAACTAAATTTTATGAATCACTCGAAGTTTTAGAAAATACTGGAGTTGTAGTCAAAAGCATAGAAGAAGGATTACTTGATTTTCCATCAAAACGATTTGATGAAGAAATTTGGCTTTGTTGGAAATATGGGGAAACTGAAATAAAATTCTGGCATGAAAAAGATTCAGGATTTATGGGGAGAAAACCAATTGAGGTTAGTGACGATTCTCTAGTTTAATTTTTAGTGATTACTTTCTACTCTTTTTTTGTCTCTACAAATACCGCAAAGGTATGCTTTTTTGAAATTTTCTAATTCTGTTTTGAATGATTTTGTTTTAAAATACGCTTCTCCAGTTTTTAACCCCCCTGGGACTTGTTTGCCACAATTATTGCAAATTATTATTTCATTGAATCTTATTTTTTTCTCATTTTTTTCAATTTTACCTATTATCATTAGGCATCATTTGCCAAGTTTTGATATAAACGATAGTCAAATTCCAAACTCATGAATATTATACTGAAAAATTAACAGAATCTCTAATGCTCTCAGTTTGGCTTCGTGTTATTCGAGTACGATTTTTGCTTGCATCAGTTATCGCAGTTTCAGTAGGCCTATCACTAAACTGGTGGCAAAATTCATCATTTGATGCATTTGATGCAGTTCTAACATTTGCTGGTGTAATGGCACTTCATGCAAGTGTGGATTTGTTAAATGATTTTTGGGATTTTAAAAGAGGAATTGATACTAAAACTAAACGTACCAAATTGAGCGGTGGTACTGGTGTATTGCCTGAAGGATTACTCAAACCATCCTCTGTTTATCGTGCAGGTGTTGCATTTTTAATAATTGGTGCAGTAATTGGTGGGTATTTTGTATTTACCGACGGATTTACAATTGCAATAATTTTGGGATTTGCAATACTGTCAATTTATTTTTATTCTACTAAAATTGTTGATTCTGGTTTAGGTGAATTCTTTGTTGCAGTAAAGGGTTCTATGATTGTAATTGGTACTATATTTATTCAATCAGGGCAAATCACTGTAGAATCAATTCTTGCAGGAATTGTTGTTGGTTCATTATCCTCACTTGTCTTATTCATTGTGTCTTTCCCAGATCATGACGCTGACAAGTCAAAGGGAAGAAAAACACTAGTAATTATGGTTGGAAAGGAGAATGCTGTCAAACTATTTTGGATATTTCCACTAATCTCTTACTGTGCTATAATGATTGGAGTCATTTTTCAATTCTTTCCAATTATCACTTTGATTTCATTTCTAAGTGTCCCATTAATGATTAAATCAGGATTAGGATTACAAAGAAATTATAATTCTATAGATGATTTGGTACCCTACATGTCATCTACTTTGATGTTTAGTAGAATTACTGGTGTGTTGTTTGTCATTAGTTTTTTGGTTCCATTGATAAATTAAATTCTCAATTTTGATGGAAATTCTCAATATTATTTGATTTATCTAATTTTCTCTAAACATAAAAAAAGTTTCGCCTTTTCGATATTAAATACCATAAATCCACTAGATTTTTTTTACTATTCATCATTAATCACTCGGTAAACCAACAAATTATGTAAAATTAGGCATAAAAATGGTTAATATGACAACGATACCTGATATATTTGGATATGTCAGGTAAAAGAATAACAAATCCTGCTACACGAAAAGATGAAAGTAATGAATCTGTAAAATCTAAAATGATTTTATTCATGTTGAAAGATAAAACCAAAGAA
>JAESUG010000074.1 GCA_016763185.1 Robiginitomaculum sp.
CCCGCCTTGGGTGATCCTAAACAGAGGCGGCATGGCCATATAAAGTCTGCCTTCCTCGATGAGGATTGGCATATAGCGGTAGAAAAATGTGATGAGTAGGGCGGCAATATGGGCCCCGTCCACATCGGCATCGGTCATGATAATGACTTTGTGATATCTTTGTTTTTCAATATTAAAATCATCGCGGCCAATCCCGGTGCCAAAGGCGGTAATGAGCGTGCCTATTTCGGTAGAACCAAGCATCCGATCAAACCTGGCGCGTTCCACGTTCAAAATTTTCCCGCGTAACGGTAAAATCGCTTGGTTTTTGCGGTTGCGGCCCTGTTTGGCCGATCCGCCAGCGCTGTCGCCTTCGACGATGAAAATTTCGGACTTGGCCGGATCGCGTTCTTGGCAATCGGCCAATTTTCCGGGCAAAGACGCAATGTCCAGTGCCGATTTGCGCCGGGTTAATTCACGAGCTTTTCTGGCGGCATCACGGGCGGCGGCGGCTTCGACAATCTTTTGGATAATGAGCTTGGATTCAACCGGGTGTTCTTCAAACCATTCGGACAGGCCCGTGCCCATAATGCTTTCGACCACGGGACGTACTTCGGAGGAAACCAATTTGTCCTTGGTTTGAGAAGAAAACTTTGGATCTGGTACTTTGATGGACAATACGCAGGTCAATCCTTCGCGGCTGTCATCGCCGGTCAGCGCCACTTTTTCTTTTTTGGCAATGCCGGTATTGGTTGCATATGTATTGATGGCGCGGGTCAGCGCGCCGCGAAAACCGGCCAAATGAGCGCCGCCATCTCGTTGTGGAATATTATTGGTAAAACACAAAACGCGCTCATGATAGCCGTCATTCCACCACAGCGCCGCATCAATTTCAACGCCGTCGCGTTCGGCTTGGATCACAATAGGTTCGGGGAGCAATGAAGGTTTGGCTCGGTCCAAATACCGAACAAATTCACGGACACCACCATCGTACATCATTTCAGTTTCAAAAACTTCGGTGCCGCGTTCATCACGTAATTTTATGGTTACACCGGAATTCAAAAACGCCAATTCGCGCAAACGGTGATGCAATGTATTGCGGTCAAACTCGACCATCGTAAACGTACCCGTTGAGGGTAAAAACCGAACCAGTGTTCCGGTTTTACCTTCGGGTGCGTCGCCGGTTACCGCCAGGTCGTCTACTGGGTCGCCATGAATAAACTTCATTTCATGGGTTTTACCGTTGCGCCAAATGGTCAAAAATAGCTCGGACGATAAGGCGTTGACCACCGATACCCCAACGCCGTGCAGACCGCCGGAGATTTTGTAGGAATTTTGATCAAATTTTCCGCCCGCATGTAATTGGGTCATGATCACTTGTGCCGCCGAAATCCCCTCTTCTTCGTGAATGGCGGTGGGAACGCCGCGGCCATTATCGGAAACCGAAGCCGAACCATCTGCATGCAACACCACCTCGAGCGTATCGCAATGACCGGCCAAAGCTTCGTCAATGGAGTTGTCGACTACCTCATAGACCATATGGTGTAGGCCAGAGCCATCATCGGTGTCACCGATGTACATTCCAGGGCGTTTTCGTACCGCGTCTAGGCCTTTTAGGACCTTGATGCTGTCGGCACCATATTCTTCATTTGCAGGCGGCTGATTCGTTTCATCTGTCATCCGTAGAATCTACCGGACTTTCATCGGTTCCGCGAGCAAAAAGGTGAAGAAAAACACGCTTTCTTACATAGCTGTGATGCCGGTTTCCAACACCTTAAAAAACTGGGCGCGATCCCCAAACGCCTCAAACAAAGAGCGGTCCGTACCGGTAAGCCATGCTTGGCCACCCAACAGACATAATTCCTCCACCAATGCCGCGCGGCGGTCTGCATCCAAATGGGCGCAAGCCTCGTCGAGCAAAATCAATGGCGGCGGTGCATCGCGATCCGCAGTAACTGCCCGTGCATGCGCCAGGGCCAAGCCGACCAATAAAGCTTTTTGTTCGCCGGTGGAACAATCCTTGGCCGGTATATTCTTCGCGCTCCAATTTACCGCCAGATCAGCCCGGTGTGGACCGTGCAAGGTTCGCCCGGCGCGCGTATCCAATTTCCGCGCATTGGCAAACCCGTCGCGTAACAGCTCTTCGCAATCAGACAATTGGCTGGTTGCGAAGCTGGCCAATTGATCCTCACCGGTGATCGCCAGATCTGCTTTGGGGAACGCACTTTGGGGTCGCTTGGCAATTTCAGCGATTAACCGGCGCAAGGTCTCGGCGCGGGCCTGATGAACTTGCGCACCGGCCTTGGCCATTTGTTGTTCAAGGCCATCCAACCAAGCAGGCTCAGCGCCGCCTTCATCTAATAAGCGCTGACGACCACGCATAGCTTTTTCATAATGACTGACCGCTTGCCCGTGATCAGGGAATAATGAGAACACCAACCGATCATAATATTTTAGCCGCAAGCCCCGTGGCCCAGAAAAAATCCGGTCTTGCGCCGGGGTTAGCCACACCTGTCGAACCAAATGGCCCAAGGCGCTGGCGGTTGCGGTGCTGCCATCAATTCGCACCAAGCGGCGGTTGCTGCTAGCTGTTGGGTCAAGCCCGGTGCCAAGGCTAAATTTTCCATCAGGGTGAATTAAGTCGGCATTGAGCGCCCACGGGCCATTGCCCCCAATTCGCACCGCGTCGCTATAGAGCGCCCGGCGTAAGCCACGCCCTGGAGCTAATAAGGAGATGGCTTCGAGGATATTGGTTTTGCCAGCCCCATTGGGGCCAAACAGCACCACTGGCTTGGGCGTTAAGGTAAGTTCGGCCAATTGGTGCGAGCGAAACTCATGTAGGCGTAACCGGACAAGGGCCGTCAAGATCACACGCGCAACGGCATCAATACATAAAGCGCATGTTCATCACCTGCATCTTCGATCAAAATCGGTGAATTGGCGTTCGAGAGGCGAAAAATTACGTCTGTTCCGTCGATTTGCGCCAACACATTCAGCAGGTATTTGGCGTTAAAGCCAATTTCCATGGGCTCGCCACCATAGGTCACTGAAATTTCTTCGGTGCCTTGTCCAGCCTCAGGGTTCGAGACCCGTAAGGTTAAGGCATCCGCCTCCAAAATCATTTTGACTGAACGTGACTTTTCGGTGCTGACCGTTGAAACCCGGTCAACGGATGCCTTAAATGAATGATTTTCCAGCTCTAGTTTATTTTCATTATCCTTGGGAATGACGCGCTGATAGTCTGGGAAGGTACCGTCAATTAATTTCGACGTTAAAATGGCGGACCCTACTGTAAAGCGAATTTTGGCATCTGATACCTGAACTGTGATATCGCCAGCTACATCATCAATCAGTTTTCGAACCTCGCCAATGGTCTTTCTGGGAATGATGATCGCCGGCATGCCTTGTGCGCCATCGGGGGCCGGTGTGTCGCACAGTGCCAATTGATGACCATCGGTGGCCACAGTCCGCAAGACTGCGTTCTCGCCTTCGGTGGCATGCATGTGGACACCGTTCAGATAATAGCGGGTTTCTTCGCTGGACACGGCAAACCTAGTTTTGTCGATCAATCGGGCAAATTCGGCAGCCTCCATGTCAAAGCTATGGGTTAGTCCATCCGCAGAAAGTGCCGGAAATTCGTCCTCCGGCAAGGTTGGCAACGCAAATCGTGCTCGTCCAGCATGTAAAATAATTTGCGAATCATCGGTTTTTCTTTCGACCGTTACCTCGGCACCATCGGGTAGTTTTCGGGCAATTTCATAAAAAGTATGAGCCGGTAATGTGGCCACGCCCGCGGCGTGAACCTGTGCCGGGGCGGTTTCAATCACTTCAATATCAAGGTCCGTTGCCGCCAAGCTTACCCCTTCGGCGGAAACGCCAAGCAAAACATTTGACAAGATAGGTATGGTGTTGCGCCGCTCCACCACACTGGTGACATGGCTAAGGGCTTTTAGTAGGTGCGCCCGTTCAATGGTAAATTTCATCGCGCTTGATTCCAGTTCTAAGCCTCTTTTTTCAAACCCTAGTCTGGCCCAAAGCAAGAGAAGTTGATGTTTAGACGAAAATGAATCGCCGTCCCGACTTTTATCTTATGACTGTAGCTTGGTCAGCGTACGACGCAAGCCTTCAACTTCGTCAGCAAAGCTAGGATCGGCGGCCATCAACCGACTGATGGTTTTTACCGCATGGATGACCGTGGTGTGATCGCGGCCATCAAAACGCTGTCCGATCATCGGCAGCGAGCATGAGGTTAATTGCTTGGCCAGATACATAGCGATTTGCCGAGGTCGGACGATATTGCGGGTTTTGCGCCGTGACAACAGATCGTCTTTGGACAATCCAAACCAAGAGGCTGTCCCTTTTTGAATATCCGCCACCGACACCCGTATCCGAGTGGCCCGGACCACATCCGATAAAATATCTTCGGCGACCTCAAGGGTCGTTGCCCGCCCAATTAACGTGGTTCCAGACACCACCATATGCAACGCCCCCAATAACTCGCGCGGGCTGGAGCTAATCTTTTCGGCTAAAAACTGTAATACTGCGTCCGGAACCTGCAAGTTTTCAAACTCATCGGCCATTTCGCTCAAACGCTGATCCAAAATTTTCCGACGTAACTCAAACCCAGCAGGCGCAATCCGACAAACCAAGCCGCCGCCCAATCGCGAACGCAACCGCTCATCCAAGGAGGCAATTTCACCCGGCGAGCGATCAGCGCTCAGAACCACTTGTGCGCCATTTTCAATCAATGAACAAAGCGTATGCAAAAACTCGTCTTGGGTTGCCGCTTTTCCGGCCAGAAAGTGCATGTCATCAATGAGCAAAAGGTCCAAGGAGCGAACATTTTTCTTAAAATCAAACGCCTGCGCCCCGCGAAGTGAGGACACAAATTTTTGCACAAACTCCTCAGCCGTTAAATAAAGGACGCGCTTTGTTGGGGCATGCAGCCGCGCCGCGTGGGCAATGGCTCGTAATAAGTGAGTTTTGCCTAGGCCATAACTGCCATGAACAAATAATGGATTGAACCGTTCTTGCGGGCCGCGCGCGGCTTGTTTGGCTACCGCCCATGCGACTTCATTGCTGGATCCTACGACAAAATTGTCAAACCGGTATTTTTCCGCGCTGTACACCGGTTCAAATACGACATCGGATACGGCTTCATCATCGGTGTGGTCACTCGTTATGGCTTGGTTTTGTGAGCCGACTTGTAATGCGAGGTCGCGGTTCAACGGATCGATGGCCTGCCACAAGTCGCAAATGTCAGCAAACAAGTTTTCTTCGATCCAATCGCGTGAAAAAGCGCTGGGCGCAGCGAATATAACACGGTCATCATTTGCCGACAGCACCTGTAACGGGATGATCCATGAACGAAAATCGCGCCCGGCAATTTTTTGTTCCAAGGCTTTGGAAACAACGGCCCAAACTTGGTGGATAGACGGCTCGCCAGAAAGCGTCTGTTTGCTCATTTCAACAGCGGGCTGTGTTTGAATAACCAATGATCAAGCCCCCTCAAGCCATGTGTGAATATAGAGCAACCTATTAGCAGGTATCTTATTGTATATAAACGCTTTTTCACTATACTAATCGTATTTACCAATTCATTTTTTTGGCAAATAATATCGAAGGCCCACTGGAAACCGCGTCTGGAAGGCAACCTATCAAAAAGTTTATTTGGGTCAATGTCACAAGCGCACAAAAATTTCCGATTTAGGTTGGAAAAACCGCTAAGTCTTTGACTCTTACCACCTTGCGGGGGGTGAAAATATTTTGAATCTTTTCAGTTGACTCTGCTTGGTTTTTGGAAGTGTTGTGATTTTCTAGATTTTTGTAGAATCAACATAAAAAAACCGGCCTAAACTAGCCGGTTTTCGTAACTTTAATTGTCAATTTTGATTAAGCAGCGCCGAGCGCCTTAATTCGTTGACTAAGGCGAGAGATTTTGCGCGCGCCCGTATTTTTATGAAACACGCCATTGCCCACGGCTTTCATCATGGTGGGTTCAGCAACAGCCAACGCGGTCAAGGCTGCGGCTTGATCGCCACTTGCGATCGCTTCTTCAACCACACGAAGGGTTGAGCGTACGCGTGTGCGGCGTGCTTTATTAACGGCGGTGCGGCGTTCGATTTGCCGGACCGCTTTTTTGGCAGAGCTTGTATTAGCCATGTGTCTCTTATAACTTTCTTGATGCTTCTGATTTGATCGCGAGTTTGTTCAAAAAGGCGGACCCTGATGAACAAGCAGCGCCGTATAGCTTTGCTAGGGTGTTAGGTCAACAACTTTTACCGGTTCTTGAAGTGTGGAGTGCGCTTTTCCACAAATGCGGCCATGCCCTCGGTTTGGTCTTCGGTGGCAAACTGCGAATGAAATACCCGTCGTTCAAAACGAATGCCTTGGGCCAAACTGGTTTCATAGGCGGCATTGACCGCTTCTTTGGTCATGATCGCGATCGGCAGGGATTTTTCGGCAATGCTCGAAGCCGCCGCCATCGCTTCATCCATCAGATCGCCAACGGCAACAACTCTGGACACTAATCCGGAGCTTTCGGCCTCTTCGGCACCCATCATCCGCCCGGTTAAGCACATGTCCATGGCTTTGGCTTTGCCGACAAAGCGCGGCAGACGCTGGGTACCACCGGCACCGGGCATCACCCCTAGGTTAATTTCCGGTTGGCCAAATTTGGCATTTTGCGCGGCAATGATAAAGTCGCACATCATCGCAATTTCACAGCCACCGCCCAACGCATAACCAGAAACCGCGGCGATAATTGGTTTTTTAAAGCGAGCCACCGATTCCCAGCTTTCCGAAAAAGGGTCATTGACATAAATATCAATAAAAGTGCGCCCTTGTAATTCCTTGATATCCGCGCCCGCCGCGAAGGCTTTTTTTGAACCGGTCAGCACCACACAGCCAATTTCAGTATTGGCTTCAAAGCTCGCCAACGCCTTGGTCAGCTCTTTGGTCAATTGGGTATTGATGGCATTTAGGGCATCCGGACGGTTCAGCGTGATCACACCAACCCGGCCTTCGGTTTTTACTTGTATGGTTTCAAACGACATCTTGTCTCACTATTGCTGTTTTTTAAGAACCGGCATCGGCAATAGTCTATGTTGGACGCGTATTCAATAGTCGAGCACAGAATAGACGAGCATGGTTTGGGGGTTGGTTTCGGCTTGCCCGGCAGTTTTGCTATCAAATGGTATGGGCATGAAAGTTAGGCCGTTACGCCGCATTCAGTGCAAAGTTTGGCGCCAAGTTCACCACCATTTCCAATAATACGTTGGTGTAAGATGGTGTGCAGGCTCGCGGATAATTTTAATACGCGCGGTACGTCATCTATCGTCGGGTTGTTCACGGGGCGGCTAATTTCGCACAATGCATCGCCTAATAAAGTCACCAGATCATAGCCAAAGGTTGCGCCTTGGCCTTTAAAATTATGGGCAATGTCGAACACATCACTCATGGCTGCCAATACGGCGTCATCGGTGCGGGCTAAACGGACGTTTTCAGCACAGAGCAATAATTGATCGGCGTCCTTGGCGGCGTCTTGCGCGTATTCATCGCCCATTGCGACCAAAGCTGCTGCGGCATTGTCGGCCATGGCTGCCAAATCATCTGGAAGACCAAAATCGTCGTCAAACATGTGAAACGCCCTTGTTCATTAGGGAAGTAGTTTGTGCTGGTTTTATTAACAACCAGCTAAAGAACGAGCGAAAAACACTTGTCTACGGAA
>JAESUG010000075.1 GCA_016763185.1 Robiginitomaculum sp.
CAAACCCTTGTGTGTCAACATTGATATTGCGCGAGCGTAACGCATCTTGAGTGAGGTCCAACGGAAAACCAAACGTGTCATGTAATCGAAACGCCACCTCACCGGACAACATTGCGCCGCCGCCCATCGCCTTGGTTTCGGCGTTCAGCAACGCCATGCCGCGATCCAAGGTTCGTAAAAATCGTTCTTCTTCTTGTACAAAATTTTGGGTGATTAGCGCTTGTCGGTTCACCAAATCTGGATAGGCCGTGCCCATCTCAGCAACCAATGTTGGCACCAGTTGGTGCATTAACGGCGAGCTCATCCCCAGTAAATTGGCGTGGCGCATAGCGCGGCGCATAATCCGGCGCAACACATAGCCGCGCCCCTCATTTGATGGCGTAACGCCATCGGCCAACATAAATGCACACGAACGCAAATGATCGGCGATCACCCGATGGCTAGCTTTGTTTTGCTCCGTGACAGAGGTTTTGGTAATCTGTTCGGATTGGGCGATCAGTGTGCGAAACAAATCCGTATCATAATTATCTGACACCCCTTGCAATACGGCGGCGATACGCTCCAACCCCATGCCAGTATCAATACTGGGGCGTGGTAAGTCGGCACGAGTACCATCGCCGGGCTGATCAAACTGCATAAAGACCAGATTCCATATTTCGACGAACCGGTCTCCATCTTCGTCGGCACTTCCTGGCGGACCGCCAAAAATATGTTCCCCATGGTCATAAAATATCTCGGAACACGGACCGCACGGTCCGGTATCGCCCATTGCCCAAAAATTATCAGATGTGCCAATGCGAATAATTCGTTCATCTGACAGGCCCGCAATTTTTTTCCATAAAACAGCAGAAATTTCATCTTCGGCATAAACCGTTACCAATAGGCGCGATTTATCAACCGCCAATTCCTTGGTCAAGAAATCCCAAGCGTAAAAAATGGCTTCTTCCTTAAAGTAATCACCGAATGAAAAATTACCCAACATCTCAAAAAACGTATGGTGACGCGCCGTATATCCGACATTATCGAGATCGTTGTGCTTGCCACCAGCGCGGATACATTTTTGTGAAGTTACGGCCCGAACATAGTCCCGGCGTTCCACTCCGGTAAACACGTTTTTGAACTGGACCATGCCAGCATTGGTAAATAGCAAAGTTGGATCATTGTCCGGCACCACCGACGATGATGGAAGCAACGCATGATCACGGCTTTCAAAATAGTTTAAAAATGCCGCCCGAATATCATTCATACTGTGCATGAAATTGCTGTTCCACTTTTCAAATTGATCTATCCAATAACAAAGGCGCTCGACTTGGTCGAGCGCCTTGTCCGAACTTTAATTTTGTACTGGATCAATTAGCTGGCGGCAACATCATCAATATCATCATTGTCAGCATCAATATCCTTTTCAAGATTACCGATCAGCATGTCCTTAGCAATCAACCCAGCATGTTGGCGCACTTGTTGTTCAATGCTTTTTGCATGTTCTGGATGTTCCGTTAAGAAGTCTCTGGCGTTGGCTCGGCCCTGACCAATTCGTTCAGAGTTGTAAGAATACCAAGAACCCGATTTTTCTACCACACCAGCTTTAACTCCAAGGTCTATGATTTCGCCCAATTTTGAAATGCCCTGACCGTACAGAATATCAAACTCGACCTCACGAAACGGCGCTGCAACTTTATTCTTTACCACCTTAACCCGAGTCTGATTGCCTATCACTTCATCACGATGTTTGATGGCACCGATGCGGCGAATATCCAAACGCACAGACGAGTAAAATTTTAGCGCATTGCCACCGGTTGTGGTTTCTGGACTGCCGTACATCACTCCAATTTTCATTCGAATTTGATTGGTAAAGACCACAAGCGTGCCAGACTTTGAGATGGAGCCAGTTAATTTGCGCATGGCTTGGCTCATCAAACGAGCTTGTAGACCAGGACGACTATCGCCCATATCACCTTCTAGTTCAGCTTTTGGCGTTAAGGCGGCAACCGAATCGATCACCACAATACCAACCGCCCCGGAACGAATAAGCGTATCGGCAATTTCAAGGGCTTGCTCGCCGGTATCCGGTTGCGAGATCAGAAGCTCGTTGACATCAACCCCAAGCTTGGCCGCATAGGAGGGATCCAAGGCATGTTCCGTATCAATAAACGCCGCAATCCCACCATTTTTTTGACACTCGGCAATAACGTGTAAAGTCAATGTAGTTTTGCCGGAGGATTCTGGGCCATAAATCTCCACCACTCGGCCTCTAGGTAATCCACCGACACCCAAAGCAATATCCAACCCCAAGGAGCCCGTTGAGATGGTTTCAATTTCGACGGCGGCCCGTTGGCCCAATTTCATCACTGCGCCTTTGCCAAAGGCACGATCAATCTGACTAAGAGCTGCCTCTAATGCTTTTTGTTTGTCCACATTTGCCTCTTTTTCCACCAATTTCAGGTTTGCTTTTTTCATCAGATAGTTCCTTTACATCAACGCCCAAGGTTTCGGGCAAGCTTCAATAAAGGTATTTGTACTCTATTTGTTCCAAGAACACAATAGGAACATTTAATTTTTTTCTTCCCCGGATTTTTTCGCTAATTCTTGCTTTACCTTGGTTGCCAATTCCGCCAGAGAAAACGGCTTTGGCAAAAAGCTTACCTCAGTTTCACGAGATAATACATCGGAAAATTCTTCTTTTGCATAGCCTGAAATAAACACGATCCGCGCGTCCGCCAAATATTCTCGCGCCTCGATCAACATCGTAGGCCCATCCATTGTCGGCATCACAACATCCGAGATCATCAGATCAATGGTTCCGGCATGTTCCTTGGCTAGCTCTAGCGCTTCTTCGCCGTCACCGGCTTGCAATACTTCATAGCCGCGCTTGACCAAGGTTTTTGCGGCGATGCTACGCAAGGCCGCTTCGTCTTCGACAAACAAAATTTTGCCGCGCCCGGAAAGGTCTGATGGTTTTTTCGGCAAGGTTTCTTTTTTTTCTGATGCAGCAGGTTCAGTTTTTTCGAGAAGCTTTGGATCGCATGCCGGAAGCCAAATTTGAAAATTGGTGCCCTCCCCGACCTTGGACACCGGATGCAAATAGCCACCAGATTGTTTGATAATCCCATACACCGTCGATAGCCCGAGACCGGTACCTTGGCCAACGCCTTTGGTCGAATAAAACGGTTCGAACACTTTGGCCAACACGTCCGGTTCCATCCCCGTACCATTGTCGATCACTTCGATCAGCACCCAATCCCCCATCGGTGGATTTTTATCGGCGGCGGCCTCGGCAGGAATAGCAGTTTGTAACGAGGTTTGAATGGTTAATTGTGCGCCCTTGCGAGTTTTCATCGCATCACGGGCATTGGTCGCCAAATTCATCAATGCGGTTTCTAAATGCCGCGGATCGGCCCGGACGGTCAATTTATCACGGGCGTGCTTTAGCTCCAATTTCACCGATTCTTGCATGACTTGTTTGAGCAACATAGTGACGTCCGACAAAAACCCTGCCACATCTAACGGCCTAGCTTGGGTGGTTTGTTTGTGTGAAAACGCCAATAATTGCTGAACCAGTGCTTTGGCCCGATTTACAGTCAAATTGATCTGTTGCAACTCGCCATAAGACGGATCGCCAATAGGATGACATCCCAACAGCTCATCACAATTCAGCCGGATGACCCCAAGCAGCGTATTAAAGTCATGCGCCACCCCGCCCGCTAACTGGCCAATCGCGTGCATTTTTTGGGCTTGGAACAATTGAGTTTCTAACTCTTTCCATCCGGCCATATCCATCAAATACACCAAAGTCCGCCCGGCACGATCTTTGGCCAAATACAAATGAGCGGGCCGAGGGTTTTCCCCCACCAACATCACTTCGGTCGGCGTATCTGATCCGGCAGCGGCTTGGCGCAAGCTGGTTTGAATTTGCTCGTCTTCGCTATGGAACAATTTCAAAAACAAGGTTCCCGGCGTTGCCACCCCTGAGCTCATTTGCATCAAGGCGGGATTACAGTCCTCGATGACCGCCATCTCCAGATCCTGACCATCAAGTCGCGCCACCCCAAATGGCGCCGCATTAAATATCTCGTCCACTGCGTGCCCATCACCGCGGCCAGCAGGAGCCAAGGCTTGGGCAATCGCCGAAGGAGATGCGGCGCGCCCATTACCAAACACCACCGAGCGCGAAGTCGGCGTTTCTTCATCGGCCCAATTGCTAACAATAACGGCTGGGGTTTGAATACCATCGCGAGCCAGTAAGGTTACTTCGCTACGAATCGTATCGGCGCCGGCACCGCGACTTCCCAACACCTGCGCGACATTACCTTGGATGAAACCAGCTAGATCCGGGCTGGGCGCTTGTGGTGCCACCCCCAACCAGTCACGCAAGGTATCATTCATATACAGAGTTTTTCCATCCAAACTCGCCGAGAAAAACCCAATTGGCGCGTTGCCGATCAACGCGGTGCCTAAAACCGGCTGTTGGAACACCCCATCGGAACCGATGATCGGCATGCGCTCTTTGAGTCGCAAAATGGATTGGCCCTGCGGCAAAGCAGAAATATCGGCATCAAGCTCAGCAATTTCGCCGCCCAACTCGAACCCCGGTAGGCGCTGGGTCAAAGCTACGCCGGCCCGAGCCGCTTTTGCCAACCGAAAGGCCATCGCCGACAAACCAGGATGCCCACCAACCAATTGCGCAAACGATGGGGGTCGTCCCGTTTTTTTGTGCTGTCCGGCCCGTTTGACCAATGCGCGATACGCCAGGTTGGCATATAATGGATCGCCTTTTGCGGAGGAAACTAAGATCGCTTCACCGGCACCTTCAAGTACCGCCAACGCGAACGGCGGGTCTTTATTTAGTTTGGAGAGAGCCGAAGGTGACATGCTGCGCGCGGCAGCATCACCAGCCCATAATCCGTACAGCAAAACGATCAATACCGCAGCAACCCCAAAGACTAGGATAAAACCCTCTGGGCCAATTGCGCCTGGCATTAACAAGGCCACGCTAAAAGCAAATATTGCCGCGCCAGCGGAGCCGTACAACAGCACTCGTTTCCAAGCATCTGAAAGGTATATACGCAAACTGGAACTCTTGTCTTGGCTCATGCCAGCGCCCTTTTTTTTTGTTTGGCTCGAACAATTGTTTAGCTAGCGAATCACTGTTCGCGCAATTCCTCAAGCTCAAAATGGTTAAAGTTGGCGGCCAGCCGACAATACAAAGCCTAAAATCTTGGCCACCGCCTTAAAATGCTCCTCTGGAATTTCTTGATCAATCTCGGAATTTGCATGTAAGGCGCGGGCCAATACCGGGTTTTCAATCACCGGAACATCGCTATCTTCGGCTAGTTTTCGAATTCGCAAGGCTAGGTCATCAACCCCTTTGGCCACACAAATTGGTGCTGGTCCTTCTTGTTGATCATATTTGAGCGCCACCGCAAAATGGGTTGGATTGACGATCACTACCGTGGCATCGGGCACCGCTTGCATCATCCGTTGCCGGGCGCGATCGTGGCGAACTTGGCGTAATCTGGCACGAACATGGGGGTCGCCTTCGCTGTTTTTCAGCTCGTCTTTAATGTCTTTTCTTGACATTTTCATGCGCTCAAGAAAACTGTGTCGCTGATAGAGATAGTCAGAAATGGCAATCAATGCAAACACCGCAACCGCCGCAATCAACAAGATAATGCTTGCCTGTTTGATCAACGGCATCAGCGCGACCAGATCCAAATACGGTAAATTTGCCAAGGTATCTCGCATTGGCCAAATCGCGATAAAGGAAGCCATTCCAACCAAACCCATTTTGGCAAGGCCTTTGAGGAAGTTAACCAAGCCTTGCATCCCAAATAGGCGCTTAAAGCCCTCTATCGGAGAGATTTTGGACATTTTCGGTACAATTTTGTCCGGCGCCCACATAAAGCCAGCTTGCAGCACATGGCCGGCTAAACCCGCTGCCATCAACAAGCCGATGATCAACGCCAAAGCCCCAAACATCTTCCAGACGACCGCCGCCGCCACAATTTGAATACTTTCCCCATCCAATGGGATGGACAACGGGTCAATAAAAAACTCTTGCAGCCATGTGGTCAAAGAGCTCACCATCCCATCAGAAAATGCCGCAATCATCAGTACTGATGTCGCTAGCAATATCCAACTTGGGATTTCTTGTGATTTGGCGACATCGCCTTTTTTGCGTGCGTCCAACAGTTTTTGCGGGGTCGCGGTTTCGGTTTTTTGTGACTTATCCTGATCATCGGCCATTAACTAAGACTGGCTCCATAGCGTTCCATATATTCCAGCCAAACCCCCAGCATCGCACTTATGCATATGGCAAAAATCATCAAACCAACCAAGACATTTAGCGGCATGGCCACAAAGAAGATCTGCACTTGTGGCATCAATCGCGACAACACCCCAAGCGCCAGATAAAAAATCAACCCAAACGCAATTAACGGCGCTGCCATTTGAAGCCCTAGGCGAAACGAGTCTGCGACCGTATCGGTTCCCAGTGTTTTCACATCCTCCGGAGACGGCAATAACCCCGGTGGAATAATCTCATAGGAACCAACCAAGCCCATGATAAACATATGATGCAAGCCGGTGACGAAAATTAACACCACCGCTGTTAGATTTAAAAATGTCGAGAAAATTGCATCTTGTCGCCCCAAAGTCGGATCAAAGGTTTGAGCAAACGCCAAGCCCGACTGCATGCCCGCCACTTGCCCGGCAACCGATAGCGCACTCATCATCAACCTTGCAACGCCGCCAAACATCAGCCCGACCAATACCTCACCACCGATCATGCTGGCCATTCGTAAAGGTTGCTCTGGCACGGCAGGGAGCTGATCGGCAACCAATGCCCCGATCGACAGCGATAGCACCAAAGCCAAGGCCAACCGCAATCGGACCGGTACCGCAACTTCACCAAATCCGGGGAACAGCATCAACATCGAACCGACCCGCGCAAACACCAAGCCAGCAGCGAATATGGTTGTGGGAAGTTCGAAATAATCCATGATTACAAGGATGCGACCCGGTCAACAATCCGGAGCATAAAGCCGCCAAGCAATGAGCCCATCAGCGGCATAAATAACAATAAAGCTAGAAAAATGGCCACAATCTTTGGTACAAACACCAAGGTCATCTCTTGGACCTGTGTCAACGCCTGTAACAGGGCGATCACCAGCCCAACCGACAGGCCAACCAGCATAATTGGCCCTGACATTTGCAGCACCAACCAAACCGCTTCGCGGGCGAAATCAAGTGTTTCTGAGCTATTCATGACTGTTTTCTGCGGGGGTTAGGGACAACAACCGCAATGGTGCTGGGATCATGGTTAACAAATCATGACCAACGGGGTTGAAACCTTGGGAATTTCGGATGATTATGCGCCACACAATACACATTAGGGGAAATAGTTTGAAAACCAAATTCGCACTTAGCACGGCCTTACTTGGCTTAGTTGTCGCTTGCTCACCAGCCGAGGCACCGAACACTCAAACTGCAGCGCCGGCACCAGCGGCCAGCAATACGGCGCAACCTGCGCAAACGGAAACCCAACGCTTAAACGCGTTTTTTCAGGAACAGTACGACCTAACCCTTTCGCGCTCCCCGATGACCAAATCCTTTTTGGGCATCAAGGATGAGGATTATGGCAAATGGAATAATCCATCTTTGGGCCATTCGATTGAAAACTTTAATATCCAAATCGCCGCCTATCAAAAAATGCTGGATGAGTTTGATTATGATCTATTGGATGCGAACACCCAGCTGTCTTGGCGCTTGGCCGAATATAACGCCAAACGCGCCGAGCGCAATTTGGCTTATATTGATTATAACTATCCCTTCCACCAAATGCGGGGAACGCACAGCCAGATCCCGGCATTTTTGATCAACCAACATCGCATTACTTCGCAGCAAGATGCCAAAGACTATATTTCGCGTTTGGTTGGCACCCGTGAATATTTGGGCGGCAATGTGCAAAATGCCCGCCGCCGCTATGAAAATGGCATTCACCCCCCGGCGTTCGTCTATGGCAAAGTAATAGATGCCGCACAAAACGTCATCAATGGCGCACCGTTTGGCGGCGAGAATGATAGCCCCTTGCTCGGTGACTTCAAAGCTAAGGTCGCAAAATTAGAGCTAGATGACGCTATAAAAATCGCATTGATTGCCGAAGCTGAAGCAGCCTTGCTCACCTCGGTTGCCCCAGCCTATGAAGCGTTGATCGAAGAAATGCAGACCCAAGGGCAAACCGCCGGTGATGATGATGGCGTGTGGAAATTGCCCGAAGGCGCGGCCTATTACGCCAATCGCTTGCAACACATGACCACCACCGACATGACCCCAACGCAGATCCACGATCTGGGCTTGGCCGAAGTTGCCCGCCTTCACGATGAAATGCGCGAAATTATGAGCCAAGTAAATTTTGAAGGCGATTTGCCAGCATTTATGCAATTCATGCGCACTGACCCACAATTTTACTATCCGGACACCGATGAGGGCCGCAGTGCTTATATGGCTGAAGCTACCCGCATGATTGATGTGATGCGCGAACGGCTCGATGAAATTTTCATCACCAAGCCAAAAGCCGAAATGATTGTAAAAGCGGTGGAACCGTTTCGCGAAGCCAGTGCTGGCAAAGCGTTTTATCAACGCCCCGCCCTAGATGGTTCTCGCCCTGGCACCTATTATGCTAACCTCTATAAAATGGAGAGCATGCCGAGCTATCAGATGGAGGCTTTGGCCTATCATGAGGGTATTCCCGGCCACCATATGCAAGGCTCGATCTCGCAAGAGCTGCAAGACATTCCAATGTTCCGCAAGTTCGGTCGCTATACCGCCTATAGCGAAGGTTGGGGTCTATATTCCGAGTTCATCCCAAAAGAAATGGGCTTTTATTCCGATCCGTATTCCGACTTTGGACGGCTGTCGATGGAGTTATGGCGCGCTGGCCGCTTGGTGGTTGATACCGGCCTGCACGACAAGCGCTGGACCCGCCAACAAGCCATTGATTATCTGGTGGAAAACACCCCAAACTCAGTTTCCGATTGCACCAGTGCGATTGAGCGCTATATCGTCATGCCGGGCCAAGCCACCGCCTATAAAATCGGCATGATCAAAATCCTGGATTTGCGCGAAAATGCCAGAACCAGCCTCGGCGACAAGTTCGATATTCGTGAATTTCACGATGTAGTGCTGGCCAATGGCGCGGTGCCATTGTCCGTCTTGGAGGAATTGGTCGGCGAATGGGTTACGGCAAAACAGGCGGGGTAATACTCCAGCCATCACCCAACAAACCTAAGTCCCCGGATTTAATCCGGGGTTCAATACTTTGTGCCGTATGAAAAATTTCCTCAAAGTCTGGACCCTCCGCTCAAGCCGGAGGGAGGCGGAAGAGAAGGAGGTCAGGACAGTGACACTGTGGATACTGGGTTGGTGTCGCTCATTGCTCATCTACGGTCCCCGGATTTAATCCGGGGTCCAGTTCTTTGTGACGGATGAGTGACTTCTCAAGAAGCTGGACCCCGGCCCGGGGGCCGGGGACCGGGATGGAGTGTTTGGATTGATAGACTAGGCGCGAATTGTGGATGTTCGTTGCGCCGCTGTATCCGTCTTAGTACTATAACATACCTTCGAACTGAATATGTAACTGAGCCGTCAATAAACTCGCACAGATACTTCGCTTCGTTAATCGTTTCGCTTTGTCATTGCGTTATTTGTAGCCAATCAAAAATCTGACAATATTGAGCGCATAGGACGCCATCCAACTGCGCGTACGGAAAACTGTTCCGTTGGGCCTTGGGCCGGGGCAATGGTGATCTGGACATCATATAGGGTAAGTTCAAAACGACCTGGAAACCCACCATTGCCACGCACCGTTCTGGCCGGTAGTGCCGGGGTCGCCTGCCAGGATATCAATACGGGGCCAGTGTCTTGGGCTTGGATGAACTGGCCTTGCGGGGCTTGGGTCAGATTTAGCGCCTGCACATAGTGAATGGCGGATGTCCGTGCAGCAAGGCGAGCATCGACGCGCTCCATGCTATCGACCGAGCGGACGAACTGGCCTTGTAAGGCCAATAATGGTAGCAGTGCCGCCGCTAAAATCGCCATGGCAATCATCGCTTCTAGCACACTAAATCCATGCAAAGCCCGGTTTTTTAAGCAAGGCTGCAAATCACCACGCGGAAACCTACCCATCAACAAAATCAACCCACCCAACAAACCAACCCCTGTCGCGAAAGCCCGACCGGGCGTCGGCGATCGTTCGCCGCCCCGCCGGAGGCGCACTCTTCGCGCCGCGAGGCAAAAAA
>JAESUG010000076.1 GCA_016763185.1 Robiginitomaculum sp.
GCTTGACCGGAGGGTCCAGTTCTTCGTATGACGAATTTCCCAAAAGGCTGGGCCCCGGCTCAAGGCCGGGGACTGAAAAAGGGCTGGACCCTCCGCTCAAGCCGGAGGGCGACGAGTAAAGGCGGCGCTCAAGCCGGAGGGCGACGAGTAAAGGCGGCGCTCAAGCCGGAGGGCGACGAGTAAAGGGAGGCGCTCGAACCGGGGGGCGACGAAAAGGAAGAGGGAGCTCAAGTTGGAGGGAAGTGATGCGAGGGCAAAGAGGATGCGCCCTTAGCTTTGGTCCAATAGAGCGCAGGTTTCGGGTAGGGGTTTCCAGCTGTCAAAGCCGGTGTCCCCGCAGGCCACACTTAATAGCTTTTGTCGTTGATTGGCCAGATAGGTTTCGTAACCATCGCGCAATGCCTTGAACCGTGGAATATCATTCCAGCCGAGATGACGATAGGGGAAGTCAATGTGTGCGGGGGCAAGCATCCACATGGACAGCGCCCGCTTGGCATGTTCATAGGCCGCATCATTTTGACCGCGCAGGAATGTTTGTATGGCCTTGTCCCAATGCAGCTCTGCTATATCAATCCCTGCCGCCAAACGCGCATCTATGTCGGCCTCCAGCGGTGCAAGGTGTTGTTGCATCGCGGCCTGGTCATTTTGCGCCCAAGCGCGAAGCACGGCAAAGAGATTGGTACTGGCAATGGATTTTGCAGCGGGACCCAAACTGCCTAAATGCCGTGCCGCCATTTTTTGTGCCTGCTCTTGGTTGCCGACATTGAAATATGCCCAAGCAAGGGCTTCAAGCGCGTTTAAATTGTTCGGATCGTCCTGATATCTGCGCTGTGCCATCGCCAAATCGCGTTCATAATCAGTCCCACCTGCAAGGATAGGCCCGCCACCATCGGGATGCGGCCAAAGCCTAAGCGCCTCGTCCGCAAGTCCGATATCCATAAGACTAAAGGCAACAGTTTCTTCCACACGAAGGCTTCCGGGGGTGGCGTCCACGCCCCGAAGCATGGTGATGATGCCATCGGCAGCCTTGTGCTGGGCATTAAGTGCTCTTCCTCTGGAAGAGGCGGCACGGGCAGGATGAAGTTCATCAAAGCGTTCTAGCACGGTTGCAAGCTCCTCAAAGCTTCGGCGCTGGATTAACTGAGCCGCATAGTTATTACTGGTCAGGCGTGACAGCGGATCGAGGTGATAGGCAATCTTGATTTGCTCAAAGGCTTGGCCTTCTCGGCCAAACGCCCGAAGCCCAAGCGAAAGCCAATTCCTGACATTGGTCAGGGATGGATTTAAACGCACGGCCTCTTGAAATTGGGTTATGGCCTGCTCTACCTGTCCCTGCCTTTGCAAAATCAGCCCCATCACACCGTGGGCATCAGCCAAATTGGGGTCCAGTGCCAGCGCCCGTTCAACCGAAGGCAAGGCCTTGGCCAGCATGTCCTCCAGCGTCAATGTGCCGTATGTACTGTTGCTCGCCAACAAAAGATTCCAAGCCAGACCGAGCGCCGCATGCGCCGGGGCGTAATTTGGGTCCAGGGCGATGGCCTTTTCAAAATGCGGGATCGAGGCCTCGATATCTGCCTTGGTGCGTAGCCTGATCAGGTGTTGGCCCAAAAGAAAGGCGGTATAGGCGTCCGTGTTGACCGGGGCTTTGATCGGCTGTGGTGCTTCTATGCTCTGAAGGCCCAGCGCGTCTTTTAGGGCGACAACAATCGCCGCAGCAATTTCGTCTTGCACCGCAAAAATGTCATTAAGATCACGATCATAGGTCTGTGACCACAAATGCTTGTCGCTGCTGGCTTCGATCAATTGCGCGGTGATCCGTACCGTAAGGCCTGACTTTCGGATACTGCCTTCCAACACATGCGCAACGCCCAGCGCTTTGGCAACGGTGGGAATATCAATGTCCTTGCCCTTGAACGAAAACGCCGACGAACGCGAGGTCACATGCAGTTCCGGTATTTTAGCCAACACATTTAGTATCTCCTCCGAGATACCATCAGAGAAATACTCTTGTTCAGGGTCAGACGACATGTTGATGAACGGCAATACGGCGATAGAGGCCTGTGCCGTACCAACCGGTGAAATGTTTGGGCCAGAGCCGGGCGAAATATTCTGCCAGCCAATAAAACCCAGCGCCAACACCAATGCCGCGCCGATCACATAATTTATCTTCTGCCCGGTTTGCGAAGTAACCGAAGCTTCACCGCTGATATCCTTGGTTTTCTTCACGCCCTCAGGGGTCATCTCAAAGGCCCAAGCCAACAACATGGCAATGGGTAGACCCAAGCTCAATACCACCAGAACCATTGGCATAAACCAACTAGGGAAGGAAAGATTACTCGCGGCAAGGTCGGCAACCTGCGCCAATATCCAGCTGACCACCGCATAGGCAATCGCCACGCGGATAACATTACGCCGTTTCAGTTCCTCGAATAACCGTCCCATTGACGACACTTCTTCGCAGCTGTTCACGCAAGAATAGAATTATCGAAACGTAAAAGGAAACACTGTTCAAAAAAGTAAATGATCCATGTTCATTGCGGTGGTGCGTTCTTGGGTTCGAAAGAAAAGGAAGCCGCCAGAGGCATTTTTGTTCACAAACCATCCCCAGATTTTATTATTCTGAACTCGAAATCTCCCAGCCATTTGTGATAAGCATCTACATCAAAACAAAACCGGATTTATGATGAACGATAAAACCCTACAATCTGCACCGCATGACCTAGAAGCTGAACAGGCGGTTATTGGTGCCATTTTGTTTGACAATGAGGTGTATTTTCGGATTGGTGAAACCTTGCAGCCGGGGCATTTTTACGACCAAGTTCATGCTTGGTTGTATGAAGAAATTACCCGTTTGATTCAAAAAAATGCACTGGCGGATGGCCTGACCATGCGCGACAAAATTAAAAATCATGAGGGCATGCAGGAAATTGGCGGGGTCAAATATCTGGCGGCGCTGATGGCCAATGCCGGCTCGTCAGCCAATGCACCGGAATACGCACGGTTGATCCACGATCTGTCGGTTCGGCGCGAATTGATGCGTATTGGCGAGCATATCGTCCACGATGCCAAAGACCCGCCCGATGGAAAAACCGGTGCCCAATTATTGGATAGTTCCGAGGAATTGATTTTTAATCTAGCCGAAACTGGTGGTATTTCATCGGGGTTTGAGGCGTTTTCCAATGCGCTAACCGGCGCGATGACGATGGCGGCGGCAGCCTTTAAGCGCGATGGTGGGTTATCTGGCATTTCTACTGGCTTGATTGATATGGACAAAAAATTGGGTGGGTTTCATCCATCTGATTTGGTAATTTTAGCCGGAAGGCCGGGCATGGGTAAAACCGCTTTGGCAACCAATATCGCCTTTCATGTGGCCCGAAATTACAAGTTCGAGGAAAAGAACGGCGTTCGCAAAACTACGGCTGGTGGGGTGGTGGCTTTTTTCTCGCTGGAAATGTCAGCCGAGCAATTGGCAACCCGTTTGTTATCTGAATATGCGCGGATTTCTTCATCAAATATCCGCAAAGGCGAGATTAAAAAACAAGACTATGACGCGTTGGTCGATGCCGCCCGCGAGCTAAACGAAATTCCGCTTTTTATTGACGATACCGGCGGCCTACCGGTAGCCGTGATGGCGGCACGGGCCCGGCGCTTAAAACGTACCGCTGGCTCGCTTGATTTGATTGTGGTTGACTATTTACAATTGCTGACCGCCCAGAACCGACGCAATGATGGCCGAGTTCAAGAAGTTAGTGAAATTACCCAAGTTTTGAAATCCTTAGCCAAGGAATTGAATGTTCCCGTATTGGCACTTTCGCAGCTTTCTCGGAATGTTGAAAGCCGCACTCCACCAAAACCGCAACTGTCTGATTTGCGCGAATCAGGCTCGATTGAGCAAGATGCCGACGTGGTTATGTTCGTCTATCGCCCGGCCTATTACGAAAAAGAACCGGAGCGCGGTACGCCAGAGCACGAAGAATGGCAGATCAAAATCGCACCGATCTATAGCTTGGCCGAAGTCGACATTGCCAAACAACGACACGGACCCACCGGCAAGATCGAGCTGTCATTTGAGCCAACCTTTACCAAGTTTGGCAATCGCGACAATACCGGCAAACATAAAGACAGCCAGCATTAGGCAAAATTTGCGAAACTGTTGCTTGCAGTATCTGGTAATTTCGGTCAAATCTAGCTCATGTTAAACCCCCGCCCGACATCACCTGAATTGCACGTTAATCTTGATGCGCTGATTGCCAATTATTCGTGGTTTTGCGCGCAAGCACCCAACAGCAAAACCGGGGTTGCGCTCAAAGCAAACGCCTATGGAATTGGAATGGACGCGGTGGGACCAGCGCTATTGGAAGCCGGCTGCACGGTGTTTTTTGTCGCTCATATCAGCGAAGGGGTGCGTTTACGAAGACTGCTGGGCAGTGCGCCACTTATCTATGTGTTGCATGGCGCGGCAACCGGTGAAGTAGAGGTTATGCTCGCGCACCGATTATATCCGGTATTGAACTCTCGCCCGCAAATCGCGTTATGGCGTAACGATGGCGCGGGTGCGCCCGCTGCTTTGCATGTGGATACCGGTATGAACCGCACGGGCCTGCCTTTTGCTGAATTACCAGAAACCAAATTTGATGAATTGAATTTACAAATGATCATGAGCCATTTGGCGTGCGCGGCAACGCCGGAACATCCGTTAAATGAAATCCAGCGCGACCGGTTTTTGCAAGTAACCCGCCAATTCCCCGGCATTGCCGCCAGTTTTTGCAATTCCGCCGGGGTTTTACTGGGGGATGAATATCATTTTGATCTCACCCGCATTGGCATTGGCTTGTTTGGGGCTAGTCCGCTACACGCCAGTTTGCCGCCACCGCCCTTGACCCCAGTGGCGCGAATTCAGGCGCCGATTATCCAACTTAAAACCGTGAGCAAAAGCGAGACGGTGGGCTATGGCGGAACCTTTTGTGCGCCGGGAGCTATGCAAATAGCCATTCTTGCCTATGGCTATGCCGATGGTCTGCCCCGCAGTGTCGGGGCAACATCATTCGGCTGGGTCGGTAAAACACCAACATCGATTTTGGGGCGGGTCAGCATGGATTTAACAGTGGTAGACGTAAGCCAAGTAAAAAAACCACTTGAAATTGGGGATCATATCGAGTTTTTAGGGCCAGATTTAGATGCGTTCGCGCAAAGCTGTAATGGTGAAGCCTATGAGATACTCACCAGCATTAGCCCCCGGGTGAAACGGGTCTACAAAAGGGAAGCTTCATGAACCCAATTGCCAATTTGGGCCGGACCACCCTCCATATGCTGCAAACCATTGGCCAAATGAGTCTGTTCACCTGGCGCTGTGTGTTGGCCATATTGCGCCCGCCGTGGTTTTTTGGCCAAATTGGGCGGCAATTGCTGAGCGTTGGTTTTTTCTCATTGCCGGTGGTTGGTTTAACGGCTGTGTTTACCGGTGCCGCCTTGGCCTTGAATATTTATACCGGCGGCGCTCGTTTTAATGCCGAAAGCTTTGTGCCCAATATTGTTGGCATTGGCATCACCCGCGAATTAGGGCCAGTGCTGGCATCACTCATGTTGGCGGGACGGGTTAGCGCCGCGATTGCCGCTGAAATTGGTGCGATGAAAGTCACCGAGCAAATTGACGCCTTACGCACGTTGTCCACCGACCCGTTTCATTATTTGTTTGCGCCGCGCATTATCGCCTGTCTAATCTCGGTGCCGTTATTGGTGTTGGTGGCTGATATTATCGGAATTTTTGGTGGCTTTGCGGTGGCCACGCAAAGTCTGGGCTTCAATGGTGCGGGCTATGTGCGCAATACCATGGACTTCATCACCACATGGGATGTGGGATCAGGTTTGATCAAGGCCGCCGTGTTTGGCTTTATCATTGCACTGATGGGATGTTATCATGGCTATATTTGCGGGCGCGGTGCCCAAGGGGTTGGACGAGCCACCACCAATGCGGTGGTCAGTGCCGCGATATTGATCTTTGCTGCGAATTATCTGCTGACCTCGTTATTTGTATGAGCCAACCTGACAAAATATCCGTATCTGATTTACACAAAGCCTTTGGATCGAACCAAGTGCTGCAAGGCGTTGATTTGGGCGTGCAACCGGGCCAATCCTTGGTGGTTATTGGTGGCTCTGGCACCGGAAAATCCGTATTGCTAAAATGCATTTTGGGGTTACTTGAACCCGATACCGGCTCCATCCAAATTGATGGGATTGAAACCCAACGCACATCGGTAGCAACCCAAACCAAAACCGCGTCCAAGTTTGGGATGTTGTTCCAAGGCGGTGCTTTGTTTGACAGCATGTCGATCTGGGAAAACATCGCCTTTCGCCTGACCCATGCCGACCATATGCCACGGGCACAGGCCAAAGAGCTGGCCCTTGCCGCGATGAAACGGGTTAATCTGGCCAGCAGCAATGCCGAGCTGAACCCAGCGGAGCTGTCCGGCGGAATGCAAAAACGCGTTGGGTTGGCGCGAGCGATTGTGACCAAGCCACAGATTTTGTTTTTTGATGAACCAACCACCGGCCTTGACCCGATTACCGCCGATGTCATCAACCGTCTGATCCGTGAACAAGTTACTGATTTGGGGGCAACGGCCATATCAATCACTCACGATATGGCCTCTGCTCGCCATATTGCCGACGAAATTGCGATGATCTGGCACGGCAAAATCATTTGGCGCGGCCCAGCAAGTGAAATAGACCATTCCGGTAACCCCTATGTAGAACAGTTCGTCAGCGGCAGCGCCGACGGCCCGATTGATGTGCTGGCGGAATAAGGTGTTGGTCGTGGGATGAAACTCGGTGGAATTTGTTTCGGCCTAACATTTTCTCAGCCCCCTTACCTTTACCTTGCGCCGTCTTTTGGCTTGACCGAAGGGTCCAGTTTTTTACCTATACTCAAAACACCGAACTTACCGGTGTTTTGAGTATAGGTTTCTTTTCAATCCATCA
>JAESUG010000077.1 GCA_016763185.1 Robiginitomaculum sp.
ATCACTCACGATATGGCCTCTGCTCGCCATATTGCCGACGAAATTGCGGTGATCTGGCACGGCAAAATCATTTGGCGCGGCCCAGCAAGCGAAATAGACCATTCCGGCAACCCCTATGTGGAACAGTTCGTCAGCGGCAGCGCCGACGGCCCGATTGATGTGCTGGCAGAGTAAGGCCTTGGCCGTAGGATGCAGCTCGGTGGAATTTGTTTCGGCCTAACATTTTCTCAATTCCTTTACCTTTACCTTGCGCCGTCTTTTGGCTTGACCGAAGGGTCCAGTTTTTTTACCTATACTCAAAACACCGAACTTACCGGTGTTTTGAGTATAGGTTTCTTTTCTATCCATCAACTTATCCAAAAACCGGTGCCCACTTTTTGGGTCGATGGAGTATACCATCAAAACCTTCACACATCTTGACCTCTCTTGATTATTGGCTGGTGCACTCGCACTTTGACGAATACTAAATAGCGTAAGAAAATAGAAAATAAAATAGGTAAAAGGGGGTTTTAAGGCGCTAAGAACATGAGTATACATGTTAATGATGGTTATGTTTTTTGGATATCTATCAATTCGGGGATAATGGGCAATTCGGGGATAATGGGACGCTTTGAAACGGGTGCTTAGGCACGTTTCCAAGTATATTAACTTCGGTATCTGGTATCATACCTGTGTGACATACTCTAGTCCATGGGTAAAGATTGTTGTTCATGACCACATGGATAAATGGGATCTAATCTGTATGGCAATGGTAAGAGTGGGGGCATCGTGTACGTTCGTTTCTTAAAGAAAGTCTTTCCGTTTACCACCAAGGACTTGTTGAACCTAACATTGCGTCTGCGGTTTCAGCTGTTGGGCGGCGTGTTCGTCGCTGTTATTTTGCCGTTATTGTTACACTTAAGTTTCTTTGGTTTACAGCCGATGAGCAATGGCCAGACCAATTCCCTAGTGGTGGCCGGGTTGGGGTTGATCATTGGGCATTATTTTTTTCGAAAACTAAATATTTATCCGGGCCTGCTTGGCGGTACTTATATCATCCCATTACTGTCTATAATTTTCGCCATTATGTTGTTTTTGTTATTGTTTTTACGGTTAGACTATAGTCGATCCTTGTTGGGAATGAGCTATGTATTTACCAATATGTGGTTATTCGGGCTTTATTATTGGACGGGGCGGGTACGGCGAAAATCCTTTGCCATTGTTCCGGTGGGTCGGGCCGCATTGTTGATGTCTATTCCAGATGTGGATTGGGTTTTATTACCTGATAATGGTGTAAAGTCACAAGGTTTGGCGAAAAACTGTGATGCGGTCATTGTTGATTTTAATGCTGAAATGGGCGGTAAATGGCAGAATTATCTGGCATCATGTGCACTGATGGGAATCCCGGTTTTTGATCAACGCCACCTGCGTGAGGGGCTGACCGGCAAAGTTCGTATCAATCATATTTCGGAAAACACGTTGGGCACACTCGACCCAAATGCATTTTATATGAAATGCAAGATGGTTCTCGACCGGCTATTGGCGGTGGTGGTGGCAATCCTCCTTTTCCCTGTCATGCTGATTGTTGCCGCATTGATTAAACTGGATAGTCCGGGGCCGGCCCTGTTTCGCCAATTGCGTGTTGGCTATCGTGGTCGGCCATTTGTTTGCTATAAATTTCGAACAATGACTGCGGGGGTAGCCGAAGATGTCCGCGATATGGCGCAGTCCCTGCAATTGGCGAAAACCATGACGAATGACGCGCGCATCACCAAATTGGGCCGAGTTTTACGTACTCTACGAATTGATGAATTGCCACAAATTTTCAATATTTTAAAAGGGGAAATGAGCTGGATTGGACCAAGACCCGAGGCCGGTGTTTTATCAACTTGGTATGAAAAAGAATTACCGTTTTACAATTACCGCCACGTGGTGCGACCCGGGATCAGCGGTTGGGCACAAGTTTGTCAAGGACATGTAGTTGAAGTTGGTGATGTGCGCGAAAAGCTGGAATATGATTTTTACTATATTAAAAACTTCTCACCTTGGCTCGACATCATTATCTTGTTGCTGACCATCAAAACCATGTTTACTGGGTTTGGCGCTAAATAAGGACTGGAAGTTTCCGAAGACAAGGCCGGGCAGGTGATCTCATTGCCGGTGCACGGCCGTGCGTGGGTTTAACGAATAGACACCAACACCGAACTATATCTGAACTAGTCTGGATCTGAACTAGTCTGGCCGTTTTGTACCCAATCCAAACCCGGTACCAAGCAACAACGCCCACATCATCGCCAGCGAAGGGATTTGCAAGCCATAATCGACAGTCCCGTGCAGGAGTAGTAATATACTAATACATAAGATTGCTTTGATCCATGTGCGCATACGCCGCCGCAACCGCAGCCCACGATACATGACCCATAAAATAAATCCGATCGTGGTGAACATCAAGGCTGTACCGATAATTCCAGCTTCTTCTAGCCATTGTAGATACACATTATGCACCGCGCCATTGTCTCGCAACGCACCCCAGTTTTGTGCGTTCATACTCATATCATTGATCAAATAGAAGGTGCCAAGCCCGTATCCTGTCCACGGAGCGGCCAAAAAAGCCTGCCAGTGCGCGCTCATGATTTGCCAGCGGTTTTCAGCACTTGCAGAGGTGCCGTCCAAGCGATCCACGACAAGCTCGCTTGAGTTTAAAAAGATCAATACCATTAGGATGAATGCCAGAAAAAACACACCAATGATTTTGCTACCACTATTTTTACTGCCCTTTAATCCGACGATTTCCCAGACCGCAAAAACTGAAATTGCAACCAAACAAGCCAAAACACCGCCCCGCGAAGCCGTAAACAACAATGATGTGAGCGTAAACAGTAACGCAATAATCGCCACTGGCGCGTTGCGGATCAAATGCTCAATAAAAGCCATTAATTTCGAATTTTCGCCAACAATTTGTTTGGCAGAACGCAAAACCGCCGCGAGCGACAAAATGCACAGCATCCCAAACAAAGCAGCCGCACTGTTGGCCGATAGAAATCCAGCGGTTAGCCGCAAATGGCTTTGAACATTGCCTCGTACCGCAAGATTGGCTTGGGTGATGTATTCAACAAACGCCCATACGGCAAACAGGGCACCGACCAAAATCAATAGATGAAACAACAGCATCGCCCGCTTGTCATCAGCGCCTACCACCAACCCCGTCACGAAAACCGCCCCCAACGCGCCAAGTTTGATCAATTCTCGAAGGGTGGCGTCGCGATCCAAGGTAACGACCGGCGGCGCACTCGTCCATTGCCAAAACGGATGGGCACCACCCGGCAAATACATGGTTAATTGCAAGCAAAGCATCAGCCAAGTGATCGTGAAAAGCAACAAAGCAATCAGAAAATTTCGGTGGGTCAATATCCAACTGATCCGTGGAATGAAAGCTAGGCTAAGCAAGCATAAACCAAACCCAAGCCCAGCTAACAACAAGGCCAATGCATTGGTGTTTGCGCCAATCGCAAAATGCCCCCCGAACAGCACCAACACGCAAAGCACCGGCATCCACCACCCGGATATGTTAAATATTCTGAGCATGGTTTTTCCTGTCAAATTTCTAAACGAGAGATGTAAGGGTCAAAAAAGCTTGATGAAAACTATATGATGATGAACGCTAAATTCAACTATGAGTTTTCGTTAAATTGTGGGTGCGAAATTGTAAACCCGAAATTGCACGGAATGATAATTTGCACTTTTTTGTATCCATCAAATGCTTGCATAACAGTTTTCGCTCCAAACCCATACTGCTGAAAAGTTGAAAAGACGACTTGCCTAACACCGGTACTAGGATTAAGTTTCGCGCCAAATGGCACCGGCTCAAATAAGCCCAATATGCCGCCTTAGCTCAGTTGGTTAGAGCGCCGGTTTGTGGAACCGGAGGTCCTCAGTTCAAACCTGAGAGGCGGTACCATTTTTCTTTGCGCTATCGCGACGGCAAGCCTCGCTACTTGAGCGCGACG
>JAESUG010000078.1 GCA_016763185.1 Robiginitomaculum sp.
GCACAGCATTTGTGCGCTGCGCTGTATATCGCTCACCGTTACGTTTACGTGCTCTATTACTGCTTGCGTCATATTTTGTGTTCCTTTCATGAACCATTGGGGTTGACGCAGCCTTGATACAACCTAAACCTAAGTTGAGGTCAAGGATTATTTTCATGCACGCAAATGATATCATTTCAATCGGAGATTTAGCCGCTCGAACTGGGATTTCGGTTTCCGCCATTCGGTTTTATGAAACCCGCAACCTCATCGAACCATTTCGCAGTAGCGGCGGGCAGCGTCGGTTCTTGCGCTCCGATGTACGCCGATTATCATTCATCCGTATCGCCCAACAACTTGGCCTATCCATTGAAAGCATTGGTGCAGAACTCGCTAAACTACCTCATGGCCGCACGCCCAATGCTGCTGATTGGAAGAAGATTAGCCGAACCATGCGAACCCTGCTGGATGCGAAGATTGCCGCCCTCACCCAAACCCGTGATCGACTTGATGGTTGCATTGGTTGTGGCTGTCTGTCGTTACAGAAATGCGCTTTGTACAATCCACAAGATCGCGCCGGACGACTGGGCGCCGGTCCACGCTATGTGCTGGGCGATCAGCCGGATATGTAAAAGAAAAAATCCGTATATTCAAATTAACCTTCAAATTTGCAAAATAAATATACAGGCTTGGAGGCGTTCTCAGTTTTCTCTTGTTGATGATGTTTCAGTGTGTTGGCAAACCAACTCACTAACGCGCACCTAACTTTACCAATAGAGATGAACCTCAAAACGGGACCCGATTGCGCGCTATTTCAGTTTAGGAATTTACATAACTAAAATAGCAATCTCAGATCAAGAAAAGCCACGCGGCAAGGGCTCTCATCTGGGGTGGGCTGAACGTACTTTCTACTGAATAAGCCCATACGCAGCCAAGGTTAGAAACTCGGTAAATTCATCATCAAATACCATTTGTCGCATAATGTCGGTGGCGGGTTCAATTTTGTGCGTCGCATATTTTTCGTCACCCAACTGCGCGCGCAATTCCGTATCAACCTCGGCAAACACATCTTCCAACAACCCCGCGTCAATCACAGTACCATCGTCCAATTTCGCGCCATGTACGCGCCATTGCCAAAGCTGGGCGCGGGATATTTCGGCGGTGGCCGCGTCTTCCATCAAATGATGAATGGGCACAGCCCCCTGCCCGTTTAGCCATGCCGCAATGTACAAAATACCGACCTCAACATTGGTTCGTACACCGTTTTTGGTGATTTTGCCGGTGCTCGGCGTGGTTAAGGTTTTGGCATCTGTGACAAACCCAGTTCGGCGCGCAATTTGGTTGGCGCCGGGCATGTATTCGTCAAACACTTCGCGGGCCAAGGCCACCATGCCCGGATGCGCCACCCATGTGCCGTCATGTCCGTCGATGACTTCGCGTTTCTTGTCGGTCCGGACCTTAGCAAAGGCGGCGGTATTGGCGGCCTCGTCATTCTTTACTGGAATTTGCGCCGCCATGCCGCCAATGGCATGGGCACCACGCCGATGACAAACTTCGATCACCCGACGCGAATAGGCCCGCATAAAGCCCGAAGTCATGGTGACATCGGCCCGGTCTGGTAATATCTTGTCGGCCCGGCGAGCAAAGCGCTTAATAAAGCTAAAAATATAATCCCAACGGCCACAGTTTAACCCGCAAATATGATCGCGCAGCTCGTACAAAATTTCGTCCAATTGCAAGCTGGCCAAAATAGTTTCGATCAACACCGTCACCCGTACCGTACCCAGCGGCAGGCCGAGCGTGGATTGAGCATGCAAGATCACCAAATTCCACAGCCTAGCTTCTTGGGCATTTTCTAATTTCGGCAAATAATAATATGGCCCCGAACCCAGCGCCATCAATGCCTCGTGATTGCGCCAAAGGTACAGCCCAAAATCGAACAGGCTTGCCGACACCGGCTGACCATCGACCCGCATATGCGCCTCGTCCAAGTGCCAACCACGGGGCCGCACCAACAAAACCGCTGGTTTATCGACCAAGCGGTACACCGTGTCTTTGCTCGGATGCACATATTCAATGGTTCGCAAATTGGCATCGCGCAAATTGATCTGACCGTGGATCATGTTTTCCCAAAGTGGGCTGGAGGCATCCTCAAAATCGGCCATAAACATGCTGGCACCACTGTTCAGCGCGTTAATGACCATTTTACGGCTTACAGGTCCGGTGATCTCCACCCGCCGGTCGGTAAGGTCCGCCGGTGCAGGGCGCACCTGCCAGTCGGCATTTCTGATATCGGCAGTGTCTACGTCAAAATTTGGATCAAGGCCCGCATCCAGCGCGTCTTGCATGTCTTCGCGGCCTTCTAATAGCTCAAGACGCGAGCCGTTAAATCGGCGGTGCAGGTCGGCGACAAAGCCCAATGCTGCTGGGGTTAAAATCTCGGCAAACCCCGGCTGCATATCGCCGGTAATTTCCACGCCGTCCGGCACTGTCAAAGTTTCATTCATGGCCTGTCCATATCGGTAACTGCGCCTACATTCAATCTTTGAATTGGTCGCTCTCTGTACTGTCCGACAAAGCGGTGGTTGAGGATTGACCGCCAGATATGGCATTGGCGACCGCATCGAAATATCCGGTACCGACTTCGCGCTGGTGGCGGGTGGCGGTATAGCCATATTGTTCCGAACCAAATTCGGCTTGTTGCAATTCCGAATAGGCGCTCATGCCGTGCTCGCGATAGCCACGGGCCAATTCAAACATACCAAAATTAAGCGAGTGAAACCCGGCCAAAGTCACAAACTGGAACTTATAGCCCATTGCGCCTAACTCTTGTTGGTATTTGGCAATGGTGTCTTTGTCGAGATTGGCTTCCCAATTGAAGCTGGGCGAACAATTATAGGCCAGCATTTTGTTCGGGTATTCACGGTGAATGGCCTCGGCAAAGCGCCGGGCATCATCAAGATTTGGTTTTGACGTTTCCCACCAAATCAGGTCCGCATAGGGCGCATAGGCCAGACCCCGCTTGATGCAATGATCAACGCCAGTGCCGTCTTTAAGGCGGTAAAAACCTTCCGGCGTGCGCCCTTGCGCCAAATCGATAAACTCATGATCGCGCTCATCAATATCAGAGGTCAGCAATTTGGCACTTTCCGCATCGGTGCGGGCGACGACCAAGGTCGAAACCCCACTGACATCCGCCGCCAACCGCGCCGCGTTAAGATTGCGGATATGGGCCTTGGTTGGGATCAATACCTTGCCGCCCAAATGCCCGCATTTCTTCTCGGAGGCCAATTGATCCTCAAAATGAACCCCAGCAGCACCGGCCTCAATATAAGCTTTCATAATCTCAAAGCAATTGAGCGGTCCACCAAACCCAGCCTCGGCATCGGCAACAATCGGCAAAAACCAATCGCGCTCGGCCCCGCCCTCGGCGTGTTCAACCTGATCGGCACGTTGCAAAGTACGGTTGATTTTGCGCGCCAGCTCCGGCCCGGAATTGGCCGGATATAACGACTGATCCGGATAGGTCGCCCCAGCCGTATTGTTATCAGCGGCAACCTGCCAGCCGGATAAATAAATCGCCTTTAACCCAGCCCGCGCCATTTGCATGGCTTGATTGCCGCTGAGCGCACCCAGCGCGTTTACATAGCTTTCGGATTGCAGCAATTCCCACAGTTTTTTCGCACCCCGATCAGCCAATGTGTGCTCAATAGCCACCGAGCCACGCAATTTGGCGACCTCATCCGCATCATAGTTGCGCTGGATACCGTCAAAACGGTTCGAAGCGGTGCCTGGCACCAGTTTGCTAAAATCATCTGTCATAGGTTTATCCAAAAAGTTTGAAATTGATAAAACCGGTTGTCGACCCAAACCAACAGATCGCCTAGAAAATTCGGGTGCAGTTGTCTTTTTTGTAAAAAAATATTTGTAAATTTGTAAATCTTGTCATAAATACGGATATGGCAGAACGAAAACTATTTGCAGGGGCGCGACTAAAACGCTTGCGGCGTGATTTGAAGCTAACCCAAGCGCGGATGGCCGAAGAGCTGGGCGTGTCCCCAAGTTATTTAAATTTGATGGAGCGCAACCAACGCCCGATAACGGCGCAAGTGTTGATCCGTTTGGTTGAAACCTATGATCTTGATTTGGGCATTTTTTCAGCCGAACCAGATCAACAAACCTTCCTTGCATTGCGCGAGGCCGGGTCCGATCCGGTGTTGGCGTCGTTGGGATTGGACGATAGGGACTTAAAAGAGTTGAACGAAGCGCACCCTTTGGGCGCACAAGCTTTGGTCAGATTACACCGGGCCTATCGACATTTATCACATACCCATGCGGGCCTAACTGAACGCTTGTCTGATGAACCCTTTGGGCAACGCCCCGAAGAAATTGTCCATGATATTCACCATGAGAATGAAGGTTATTTTCCTGAAATTGAAGAAGCTGCCGAGCTGTTTTGCGCAGAAATCCGATTGAACCGCGACGATTTATTTCGTGAACTTACCCAACGACTGCAACAATTGCACTCTATTCGCACCCGGATAATGCCTGAAAGCGTGTTGAGATTGCAACAACGGCGCTATGAACCACATTCAAGGCGGTTATTGCTATCGGAGCTGCTCAGTAATGATCAGCGCTGTTTTGCCTTAGCCGAGCAAATTGCCCATTTGGAATTACGTGATTTGTTCGACGAAAAATGCATGGACGAACGGGTTATACAAGCCGGTGCAAAAGCCAAGCAATTGGTTCGCGCCCAACTGGCCAAAAGCTTTGCGATGGCAGTGTTACTGCCCTATAGCCAAGTGTACAACCAAGCGCTTGAAATGAAGTATGATGTGCAAAGACTGGCGGCACGTTTTGGTGTGGGCACCTCGATAATGGCCCGGCGCTTAGCCAGTTTACGCCGAGCTGGGATGCAAGGCCTGCCGTTATTTTTCCTACGACTGGATCGCGCCGGCACTGTGATCGAGCGCAGCGGGGCCAAATCATTTGCGTTTTCTAGGTTTGGCGGCACCTGTCCCAAATGGAATATTTGGCACTGCTTTGATAGCCCGACCCCGAAAGCTGATTTTGTGACACTAGACGACGGAACCGGGTTGATGAGCATCGCGTTTACGAACACCCGCTTTGACCCGTCCAGCCCAAACTTGTCCTACGCCCAAGTGGTTGTATTAGGGTGCGTTGCAGAGCGGGCGAGCGAAACTGTTTATGGTACGCAATTGGGCGAAGCACGCGAATTGCACCCGACCTTAATTGGCTCGAATTGCCGAACATGCGAACGAGATGAATGCGGGCAACGCACCCAAACTGCATTACAATTGGGCGCGGTGCCTACGAATAGTCAGGCCCACACCGCACTCCTTAGCACCCTGTGGAGCGGCGAAATTTAAGCACCCAAAATCCCTAATTTGAGCAAAGCTTGCTCAGGGCTATGCGCTCGCATTGCTTGTTCTAAAACAATCTCGTCGGTAAACCCATGATCAATGGTATGGGATATTAATTCGAAAAACCGATCCCAATACCCGTCTTCATCGAGCAATACCACTTTGTGCTGGTATTCTTTTAAGTTAATCCAGCTTAATATCTCAATTACTTCTTCCAATGTGCCAAGGCCGCCAGGCAGCACCACAAACGCATCCGAACATTCGGCCATTCGCGCTTTTCTAGCGTGCAATGTATCGACAATTTCTAATTGGCCCGCATCAAGCGCGGCTTCTCGTCCACACAAGAATTTCGGAATAATACCAAGTACTTGCCCGCCGGCCTCATCGCACGCCCGCGCCGCAGCCCCCATCAAGCCAACGCCGCCACCGCCATAGACCAAGCGAATATCATTTTCAGCCAAACACCGTCCCATCCGCGTTGCCAGATCCATATAAATCGGTAACTTGCCGGGCCTAGAGCCACAAAACACACAGATTGAAGTTGGTTTGCTCATGGTCGTTTCCAAATTTTAGGGTATGATGAAAAGAAGTAATAGACGCGAAGCTAACTAGATAGCTTGATTCGATTGTGAGGAGAAAAGTCAATGTCAACGTTACGCGGGTTTATCATTGCGGCCATTATAACCGCTCTTGTTGCGCTTGGTGTGTTTTTTATAGTAACGCGCGAGGGACCCCCGTCTTCGGCCCCTACCGGCACCGAAGACCCCGCCTCATCCGTGCAAGAACAAGTGGTTCGTTCGGCTCCGGCATTTGATATCGTACGCATTGAAACCGATGGCACCGCCGTCATTGCCGGCACCTCCGAAGCAGGTGCATCGGTGAATTTGATGATTGATGACCAAGTAATTGCCACCGCAAAATCCGATGCAAATGGCAGTTGGAGCATGGTAATCCAACAGCCATTGCCCAGCGGAAACATTGAAATGTATTTATTGGCAACAACGCCCGATGGACAAGGTATTCGTTCCAAACATGTGGTGATTGTAGCAATACCAGAAGCCAGAGACCGCTTACCCTTGGTGGTGCTCGGCGCTCCCGGCGGTGCGAGCCGCGTATTGCAAGACCCTGAATATCAACCCAGCAGTGGTGAACTGGCGCTTGAAGTTATTGACTATGACCGCGAAGGCGGGGTTATTTTTTCCGGCCAAGCCAAACCCGGCTCACTGGTTCGGGTATTGTCAGATGGCAGTTTAATTGGCGAAGACCGCGCCGATGAAACGGGCCGTTGGAGCATTATCAGCCGCGAACCATTGGCGGTTGGCGTCCATAATTTGCAGATTGATCAGCTTGAAATAACCGGTCGGGTCAGCGCGGTTTTGATGGTGCCGTTTGAACGCGCTGATCCCGATCTGGTGGCCCGCTTGCAACCGGGGACCATTATTGTGCAACCAGGCAATTCTTTGTGGCGCATTGCTCGTCAGATTTATGGGCAAGGCTGGCAATATACCCAAATTTATTCAGCCAATCAGGATCAGATCCGCGATCCCGATTTAATCTATCCCGGCCAAGTTTTTGATATTCCAGTGGATGAACGCTAAAAATCAACAAAAGAGCCTTGTGCTTTTTTGATATGAGCGCATGTATGGAACATGCGACGCGAACCCCCACAAACCAGCACCGAAGATGGCAGCTTAACACCCGCTTTGCGCCGGGTATTTCGGTTATTGGTCCGTTCCGAGTTGCGCCAATACCGCCCGATAATGGCAATGGCAATTGCACTTACCTTGGTGGCCAAAGGTTTTTCCGTCATTTCACCCGTTTTCTTTGGCGATGCGCTAAATGCACTGGTCGTTGGCGCCGATGATCTAGTCATCAAATCGGTGATCCTGATGTTACTCGCCTGGGCGATGGCTCGGTTTTTGGCCATTGGCTTACCGCAAATCCGAGACGCTTTTTTTGCCGAAGTGAGCCAAGCCGCCAGCCGCTTAACCGCGGTTGAAGCCTTTGCGCACACCAATTTGCTCTCGCTACAGTTTCATTTAACCCGCCGCGCGGGTTCGTTAAATCGGATCATCGAACGCGGTGCCAATTCCATCGACTATTTATTGCGATTTTTGGCGTTTAACATTGTTCCAACCTTGATCGAATTGGCCCTGGCGGCATTGGTATTGGGGGTTCGTTATGGGGTGGGGTTTTCGGTGATTGCAGTAGCCACCGTTGCGCTTTATGTCGGGTTTACCTTGTGGGTCACCGAATGGCGGGTACGCCAACGCCGCGCAATGAACGAGGCCGATACCGCAGTACGAGGCCGAGCCGTCGATAGTTTGACCAATTTCGAAACCGTAAAAGCATTTGCCACCGAAACCCGCGAAGCCGAACGCTTTGGCGACGCGCTATCACGCTTTAACCGGCACTATGTCAAAGTCGTGCAATCGCTTTCTGTGCTCAACGCCGGGCAAGAGTTCATCATGGGCACCGGCGTGTTTTGCATAGCATTGCTGGCCATGTTTTGGGTTCGTGCCGGCGAGCTTCAAGTCGGTGACATGACGGCGGCGGTGTTGATTTTATTGAATATTTATCGACCTTTGGGAATTCTTGGTTTTGCTTGGCGCGAAATAAAACAAGGGGCGGTTGATTTAGAAAAACTGGATCAACTCATGGATCTGGCCCCACAAGTCGCCGATGCGCCGGATGCAAAACCATTGCAACTCAGCGGCGGCGAAGTTCGCTTTGAAAACATCAGCTTTGTCCACGAAGGCCGTGAGGACGGCTTACAAAACGTCTCGTTTTGCGTACCCGCCGGCAGTAAAATCGGGGTGGTTGGGCCAAGCGGTGCCGGAAAATCAACTATTTTAAAATTATTGTTTCGGTTTTATGACCCGGCAAGCGGTCATATCTTTATCGACGGACAAGACATCAAAACTGTACCACAAGCCAGCTTGCGCGGTGCTTTGGGATTGGTACCCCAAGACGTAGCTTTGTTTAACGACAGCTTGCGCTTTAACATCACGTATGCCCGCCCCGATGCCTCTGAGGAACAAATCGCCAAAGCCATTTCTGATGCCCATTTAACTCAATTTATCGACAGTCTACCCCACGGCCTAGACACCAAAGTCGGCGAGCGCGGCCTCAAATTATCCGGCGGCGAGAAACAACGCGTTGGCATTGCCCGTGCCATCTTAAAAAACCCGGCAATTTTGGTACTGGACGAAGCGACCTCCAGCCTGGATTCGCAAACCGAAAGCGAAGTGCAATTGGCCTTGAACAATGCAGCAAAAGGGCGCACATCGCTGGCCATTGCCCATCGGTTATCGACCATTCAAAATGCCGACTTAATCTTGGTGATCGCCGCTGGGCGACTTGTCGAACAAGGCAATCATAAGCAACTCATTGCCAATAAAGGCCTGTACGCAAAAATGTGGCAACACCAAGCCGAACGGGATGTAAATGTACCTTAAGTCTTGGGGGCCGCCGCGATTACGTCGGCATCCACATGGGCTTCGTATTGGGTGAAGTTTTTAATAAACATCGCCGCCAGTTCAGCCGCTTTTTTATCATAAGCTGCCGGATCATCCCATGTGCCTTTGGGGTTTAATATCGCCCCATCAACACCAGGAACGGCAACCGGTACCAAGATTCCAAAATTCTCGTCCACCCGAAATTCAACGCGGTTTAACGAGCCATCTAAAGCAGCGGACAGCAAAGCACGGGTTTCCTTAATCGGCATCCGATGGCCTGTACCATAAGGGCCACGGGTCCAACCGGTATTGACCAGCCAGCAATTGACCTCGTTCCGGGCAATCAAATCACGCAATAAATTGCCATACTCCGATGGATGACGCGGCATAAATGGCGCACCAAAACAGGTCGAAAACGTGGCGGTAGGTTCAGTTACACCTTTTTCAGTGCCGGCTACTTTGGCGGTATATCCGGACAAGAAATGATACATGGCTTGACTAGGGGTTAGCTTGGCAATCGGCGGTAAAATACCAAATGCATCCGCCGTCAACATGATCAAGTTTTTCGGTTGGCCACAACGCCCCGTGGGGCTGGCATTGGGAATATAGGAGAGCGGATAAGCACCGCGACTATTTTCCGCCAAAGATGCATCATCCAAATCCAGCTCGCGAGTGTGTGGGTCCATCACCACGTTTTCCAACACCGTGCCCCATTTTTTCGTAGTGGCGTAAATTTCCGGTTCTGCTTCGGCGGACAAACGGATCATTTTGGCGTAACAGCCGCCCTCAAAATTAAACAAGCCATTGGCCGACCAACCGTGTTCGTCATCACCAATTAATGTCCGTTTGGGGTCCGCCGAAAGGGTGGTTTTTCCAGTGCCAGACAAACCAAAGAAAATCGCCGCATCATCGTCTTCACCGACATTGACCGAACAATGCATTGGCATCACATTGGCGGCGGGTAGCAAATAATTCAAAATACTAAATACGGATTTTTTGATCTCACCGGCATAAGATGTACCGCCGATCAAGATCAGTTTTTTGCTCATATTGACCGCAATCACCGTTTGCGAACCTTTGCGAGTGCCGTGGCGGACCGGATCGGCCGTAAACTCCGGCAAATCAATCACGGTAAATTGTGCCGCAAAACCACGAAGCTCATCGGCGGCAGGAATACGTAACAAATGGCGAATGAACAAAGAGTGCCATGCATATTGAGTGACAATTTGCACCGGCAGACGATGGTCCAAATCAGCGCCACCAAACAGCTCTTGGACAAATAGTTCTTTATCTGCGGCGTAAGATTTGAAATCTTCCCACAAGGTTTCAAAATGCTCCGAGGTCATCGAAACATTATTGTCCCACCACACAGTATCTTCGGTGGTTGCATCGCGAACAATGAATTTGTCCAAAGCCGAGCGGCCCGTGTGCGATCCGGTTTTTGCCACCAATGGCCCACCCGCAGCAACTTCGCTTTCCCCGCGTCGAATACTGGTCTCATAAAGCGCCGCGTTGCTCCAATTACAATTGATCGTACCAGCTTTGAAGCCCAGTGCGGTTAGGGCTTTGGGAGAGATTGTGTTCACGGATGCGCTCCTTTTGGGGTTCGGGTGCGGTTTGGCAGTTTGGCGGCTGATTACGCGTTTCGGGGCGTTCTGTCTACCCTTGGCAAATGCCATTTTCGTGAACTAAAATGCATGCCAAAGATAGGTTGGAATGGCCAAACACCGATCACTATACATATTTCGTAAGCAAATTTGATGTGCTTTTGTACAAAGACATGCTAGTCGGAACGCCACACAAACGCATGTGAATTGGACTTCTTCTCAAATGATGCAACCAACTCCTTCCGATAGCGGCATTGCATTACGACTTGCCGATTTTCAAACTCTCGGCGAAGCGCTTGATTATGCGGCAACTGGGCAAACCGGAATCAATTTTTATTCCGCCCGCAAAGGCCTAGAAGAAACCCTCACCTATGCCGAGCTACGCGAACGGGCATTGGACGTGGCAGTTCGTTTATTGGCCAGTGGCTTGAAGCCCGGCGACCGGGTGGCATTGGTTGCTGAAACCGATGCCGATTTTGCGACGATGTTTTTTGCCTGCCAATATGCCGGGTTGTTGCCCGCGCCCTTGCCGCTTCCAGTGGCGTTTGGCGGTAAAGACGGTTATATTGACCATATTCGGCGCATCGCCTTGGTTTGCGGTGCCAGTGCCATTTTCTGCCCAAACAGCTTGTCAGATTGGATTGCACAATCTGCACAGACTTTGGATTTGGTCTGGGCCGGTTCACTCACTGGTTTTCTAAGCCAGCACACTGCTATAGTCGATTTACCTACAATCGACCCGAACGGTCTTAGTTATTTACAGTTTTCCTCTGGGACTACGCGGTTTCCATTGGGTGTTGAGATCACCCATAAAGCATTTATGGCCAATGCCCACGCCATTGCAAAATATGGGCTTGGCATGGTTGCGGGGGATCGATCCTCTTCATGGTTGCCATTTTATCATGATATGGGCTTGGTTGGTTTTTTGCTGACCCCCGTGGCGACCCAAATGAGCAATGATGTATTGCCGACCCGTGACTTTGCAAGGCGGCCGTTAATGTGGCTAACGATGATTTCCGACAACCAAGCCAGTCTGTCATTTTCACCTAGCTTCGGGTTTGATTTATGCACCCGCCGCGCCAACAAAGCCAATTTGGATCATCTGGATTTAAGCTGCTGGCGCGTAGCCGGTATTGGCGGTGATATGATCCGGGTTGGTGTGTTGGAGCGCTTCGCTGGGCGCTTTGCTGAAACTGGCTTTAGCGCTGGAGCATTGGTACCGAGCTATGGCATGGCCGAAACCACCTTGGCAATCAGCTTTGTCCCCGTGGGCCAAGGCGTGATCTATGACACCGTTGATCTAAACCGATTAGACCAAGAGCGCAAAGCCGTGCTGGTCACCAAAGATGACGGCGTTGCGGCGCGCGAGTTTGTCCTGTGCGGCCCAGTCTTACCCGGCCACCAAATGGAAGTTCGCGATGAAAGCGGTAAAGTTTTGGGCGAGGCCGAAGTTGGCCGGATTTTTGTCGCTGGCCCAAGCTTGATGAGCGAATATTTTGGCAATGCTGGCGAAACCGCGTGCGTGTTGACCAAAGACGGTTGGTTGGACACTGGCGATCTGGGCTATTTCCGTGACGGCCAGATTGTCATCACTGGACGGGCCAAAGACCTGATCTTGGTCAATGGCCGCAACGTCTGGCCACAAGACCTAGAATGGTCGGCTGAGGCCGGGATTGAAGGCTTGCGCTCTGGTGATGTCGCCGCATTTTCGATTGATGATGGCGGCCAAGAAGAAGTGGTGTTGTTGGTGCAAACTCGTATTTCTGACCCGAAACGGCGCTCGGCCTTGCTCAAAGGTATCGAAGGGTTGCTCAATGCCGAATACGGGTTAACCACCCAAGTGGTCGGGGTGCCGCCGCATTCATTACCGCAAACCTCATCCGGTAAATTAAGCCGTTCAAAAGCTCGAAAAATGTATTTGGAAGGCTCGTTTGAAACAGGACAACGGGATGCACCACCGGCAGTAAATTGACTCAAAAACCAAGCATTGCCATCACTGGTGCCACTGGTTTTTTAGGCGGGCATGTGGCCAAAGCACTGTGCGAACAAGGATTTTCGTTACGCGCCTTGGTACGAGACCCGGCCCGCGCCACGCATTTACATGGGCTGGGCATGGAGCTGGTATCCGGTGATCTTAACCATCATAACGCATTGGCGCAATTGGTGCAGGACTGTACAAATGTCATCCATATTGCCGGTGCCATCAAAGCGAAAACTGAGGCACAATTGATTGCAATCAATGGCGGCGGCACCACCAATTTAGTGGCGGCGATGGCAAAATCTGCACCAGATGCCCGCCTCGTCCATATTTCATCCATTGCCGCCCGCGAACCACAGCTATCGGCCTATGCCGCCAGCAAAGCGGCTAGCGAAGCCGCTGCAAATATCCACGGCGGCCCATTAGTCATTGTGCGCCCAAATGCGATTTACGGACCGGGCGACACAGAAACTTTGGCGGTGTTTAAGCTGGCGAAAAACTGGCTGCATCCGGTGTTACACCAACCAAAAGCAAAAATTGCCATGATCCACGGACTGGATGCCGCAAATGCGATTATGGCTTTGTGTGCAAACAATGCACCGACCGGCATGTTCGAGATCAGCGACGAACAGCACCAAGGGTATAGCTGGTACCAAATCACCGAAGCTGCGGTACGCGCGGTTGGTACGACATACCAACCGGTGCCCATACCCGCTTCCGTCATGCAATTTGCCGGAGCCGTATCCGAAGGATTGGGCAGGTTTCGCCGCTCTGCACCCATCTTCAATCGCGGCAAAGTCCGCGAAATGCTCCACGGTGATTGGAGCACCGGGCCAGCGTTGCGCATCCCGTCAGAAATTTGGCAACCACAAATCACGCTGGACACTGGCTTTGCGCAAACCGTCGCATGGTATCGACACGAAGGCTGGTTATAGTATCAAAAAAGGCATGGCAACACGGACAGTGCGTTAGTCAATAATCCCCTATTATACCGACACCCGCGACCCTCACTACTTGCCAGTCCACAACCCCCTCTTGCGTTGTCACTCCACGACCCCCAACACCTGTCACCCC
>JAESUG010000079.1 GCA_016763185.1 Robiginitomaculum sp.
ACGCGGGTTTATGATGCGCGGATGTTCAAATTACAGCGCCAAGGTAAAATGTCGTTTTATATGAAATCTCTAGGCGAAGAAGCGGTGGCGGTTGCTGCCGCCAAGGCGCTGGACGATACGGACATGATATTTCCGTCCTATCGACAGCAAGGCATTTTATTTTCTCGTGGCCGCGATATGGTCGATATGATGTGTCATTGCATCTCGAACTCCCGTGATAACCTCAAGGGTCGCCAATTACCGGTTCATTATTCATGGGCTGAGGGTAATTTCTTTTCTATCTCCGGTAATTTATGTACCCAATTCCCGCAAGCAGTGGGTTGGGCGATGGCCTCTGCTGCCAAAGGCGAAACGGCCATTGCCGCCTCGTGGATTGGCGAAGGCACCACAGCCGAAGGCGATTTTCATGCGGCCCTTACGTTGGCCAGTGTCTATCAAGCGCCGGTGATCCTCAACGTGGTCAACAACCAATGGGCTATTTCGACATTTGCCGGTATTGCCGGTGGCGATCAGCAAAGCTTTGCGGCGCGGGGCATTGGCTATGGCCTGCCGACTTTGCGGGTGGATGGCAATGATTATTTGGCCGTCTATGCCGCAACCAAATGGGCCGCCGAGCGCGCCCGCGCTGGATTGGGTGCCAGCTTAATCGAAACCGTTACCTATCGCGGTGAGAGCCATTCGACCTCTGATGATCCCGGCAAATACCGTCCCAAGGACGAGTGGAAAAGCTGGCCACTTGGCGATCCGTTAGAGCGATTAAAACAGCATCTTATTGGCCTTGGTGCTTGGGATGAAACCCAACAGTCCGAGATGGAAACCACGCAAGCCGAAGACGTTCGCTTGGCGTATAAGGAAGCCGAAAGCTTTGGCACGTTACGCGAAGGGCCATTAAGTCCTACGGCTTCCATTTTTGATGATGTTTATGCCGAACAACCTTGGCATTTGCGCCGTCAACGTCAAGATCTGGGCGTATAATCATGGCCAGAATGACAATGATCAAAGCAGTGAACTCGGCGCTGGACGTGCTGATGGAACGCGACGAGGCGGTATGTTCATTTGGCGAGGACGCGGGCTATTTTGGCGGCGTGTTTGGTTGTACTGAAGGCTTGCAAGAAAAATACGGAAAAACCCGGGCGTTCGATACCCCGATCAACGAAGCGGCGATTATTGCAATGGCCATCGGCATGGCCAGTAATGGCTTGCGCCCGGTAGCCGAGATCCAATTTTCCGATTATATCTTTCCCGGCTTTGACCAAATTGTATCTGAACTGTCGCGCATTCGCTATCGCACGGCGGGCCAATTTACGATGCCGGTCACCATCCGTACCCCGTGTGGTGGCGGTATTTATGGCGGCCAAACCCATTCCATGTCACCAGAAGCATTTTTCACCCACATCCCCGGTATTCGGGTGGTGATGCCATCCAATCCATATGATGCCAAAGGCCTGTTAATTGCGGCTGTTGAGTGCGATGATCCGGTGATCTTTTTTGAACCAAAGCGTCTGTATAACGGCCCGTTTGATGGCGATCCGCACAAACCAGCTTTGGCGTGGTCGTCCCATGACAAAGGCGAGGTGCCCGAAGGTCACTATACGGTTGATCTGAACAAAGCCAAAATTGTTCGTGCTGGTTCTTCGTGTACTGTTTTGGCTTATGGAACCATGGTGCATGTGGCCTTGGCCTCGGTTGAGGCGGCGGGGGTTGATGCCGAGGTAATCGATCTTCGGACGCTTTTGCCCTATGATATGGCCACCATTGCCGCGTCCGTGAACAAAACTGGCCGCTGTGTGGTCTTGCACGAAGCGCCGCGCACCTCTGGGTTTGGGGCCGAATTGATCGCACAAATTCAAGAAGATTGTTTTTATGCGCTCGAAGCACCAGTGGCGCGGGTCACCGGTTGGGATACCCCCTATCCACATGCCCATGAATGGGCGTATTTTCCGGGCCAAGAACGGGTCATTCGGGCCATCCACCAAGTACTAGAGGGTTAATCATGGGAACCTATTCGTTTAAAATGCCAGATGTTGGCGAGGGCGTTGTCGAAGCAGAAATCGTCGAATGGCACGTCAAAGTTGGCCAAATTGTCACCGAGGATGAAACCTTGGTCGATGTGATGACCGACAAAGCCACCGTCGAAATTCCGGCACCTACGTCTGGCGTGATCAGCGAGCTTATCGGTGAGCCGGGCGATATTTTGGCCGTAGGATCAGTATTGTTGGTTATCGAAACCGATGGGGCGGGCAATACACAAACAGCCAAAGCCGAAACACCCAAACCAACATCGCCGCCAGCAAAACCGGTGGTTTCAGCACCGCTTGCGCCAGTAAAACCAGTCGAACATGTGCCGTCCACCACGAAGAAACCCTTAGCCTCACCTGCGGTTCGCAAGCGGGCATTGGAGCAAGATGTCAATTTGGCGCAAATTCCCGGCTCCGGTCCGGCGGGTCGGATCAGCCATCGCGATCTGGATGATTTTATCGCCGCCGGTGGACGTTTGGGCGTAAGCGCCCCTGCGGGCCAGCCGCGCGTGGGTGAAACCACGACAAAAATCATTGGCTTGCGCCGCAGAATTGCTCAAAATTTAAGTGCTTCAAAGCGCAATATTCCGCATTTTTCTTATGTAGAAGAAGTGGAAATGGACGCGTTAGAAAATTTGCGGGCGCATCTGAACGCCACGCGCAAAGACGGACAACCGAAATTAACGCCATTGCCGTTTTTAGCCCTTGCGCTGATCAAAGTACTGCCCGGTTTTCCGGGCGCTAACGCCCATTTTGATGGCGAGAACCTTACCCAATTTGCGCCTGTGCATTTGGGTGTGGCCACTGCAACCCCCAATGGTTTGATGGTGCCTGTGGTCAAACACGCGGATGCGATGGACATTTGGACATTGGCCGCTGAGATCGCCCGCGTCACTGCGGCGGCCCGTGATGGTGCCGGTACTAAAGATGAGCTTACGGGTTCGACCATCACCATTACCTCATTGGGTGCTTTGGGCGGGATTAGCTCAACGCCGGTGATCAATGCCCCTGAAACCGCGATCATTGGAGTGAATAAACTGATGGAAAAATTGGTGCTGGAGCGCGAAGTGGTTGTCGCTCGTAAAGTGATGAATTTGTCCAGCAGTTTTGATCACCGAATTGTCGACGGCTTTGATGCCGCCCAAATGATCCAAGCTGTCAAAGCTTGTTTGGAAAACCCTGCAACATTATTTATGTGGGACCTGCCTGATGAAGCCAATATCGACAAACATTTTGATCATTGGCGGTGGCCCCGCTGGTTATCCCTGTGCAATTCGCGCTGGGCAATTGGGGCTTGATGTGACCTTGGTCGATGCCGGTGGTTTGGGCGGCACTTGTTTGAACCGGGGTTGTATTCCGTCCAAAGCCTATATTCATGCCGCAAGCCGGATGCAGGAATTGGTAGCGCATGCCAATGATGTGATGATGGGAATTTCGTGTGAAAAACCGAAGTTGAAACTGGCGGGTCTACGGTCGTGGAAAGATGATCTGGTTGGCAAGCTTACCGGTGGCATTGGGTCGCTGTTACAAGGCGCTGGGGTCAAAGTGGTTCACGGCCATGCCATTTTTACGGATGCCAAAACCTGTACCGTTCGTTTGAACGATGGCGGCGAGCAAACCTATACGGCTGAGCACGTGGTATTGGCCACCGGTTCCACCGAGGCCGAGCTGCCGTTTTTACGGTTCGACGCGCGGGTTTTGTCGTCCACCAGTATTTTGGAACTAGACACATTACCCAAAACCTTGGCGGTGATCGGGGCTGGCTATATTGGGTTAGAGCTAGGGATTGCCTTTGCTAAACTAGGTACCAAAGTAACGTTCGTCGAAGCATTGGATACGATCTTACCGCAATATGATGCCGAAATGACCCGGCCTATCTCTCGCTGGTTAAAACAACATAAGGTTACGTTGCACCTGTCCGCCAAAGCCTCCGGTGCCAATAAAACCGAACTGTTATTCACCGACAAAGACGGGGCAAACCAAAGCGTACCGGCCGAAAAGATTTTAGTGGCCGTGGGCCGTAAGCCCAACACATCCGGCCTTGGGTTGGAGAGCATGGCGATTGATATGAGCGGCTCGTTCATTCAAGTGGACAACCAATGCCGTACCTCTATGCGTAATGTCTGGGCAATTGGTGATGTGGTGGGCGAGCCGATGCTAGCGCACAAAGGCACGGCCCAAGGCGAGATGGTTGCCGAGATCATTGCCGGGAAAAAACGCCGTTTTGACCCCACTGCCATTGCTGCTGTTTGTTTTACGGAACCGGAAATTGTTGGTGTCGGCCTAACACCAACAGAGGCCAAAGCCGCTGGCGAGGACGTGATCACCGGCAAATTCCCATTTGCCGCTTTGGGCAAAGCATTGGCGATGCAAGGCGGCAAAGACGGTGGCTTTGTCCGCGTTACCGCCCGAAAATCCGATCATGTAGTATTGGGTATTCATGCGGTTGGCGCTCATGTAGCAGAACTGTCCGGCGAGTTTGCCCTGGCCATCGAGATGGGCGCGCGCCTCGAAGATATTGCTGGCACCATCCACGTCCATCCGACCCTAACCGAAGGCTTTGCCGAAAGCGCCATGAGCGCGTTGGGCCATCCCATTCACATCAAGGCATGAGTTTTGCCGCCCAAATGACTTGCACCAAAGCGCAGGCAAGGTTATATCCGCGCCTTCCCCTAAGGCTGGGTAGCTCAGTTGGTTAGAGCGCAGGACTCATAATCCTGAGGTCGGGAGTTCAAATCTCCCCCCCGCCACCATTTTTGTTTTTTCTGGCGCTATCGCCTTACGGCTACTTGAGCGCGAGGCACCGGAGGCGCCGCAGGTATTTCATCAATATTCTTTTTAGCGAAGCGCCAGAGGCATTTGGGATAATTCGCCGTTGTTCGTCATCCCGATGAAAACCGGGATCCAGCTTTTGTCGTATTGTGCTGAGTGACGGTGTGGTTGCGGGCGCTCGTGACGTGACAGGGAGCGGGGGAGGTTATACAAGACTTGTCACATTTTTAGTATAAGGAAAAAACCATGGGTTACGGGGTACGGTTTCTCATTTGTTGGGGGTTGGTATTGATGAGTGCGGCATGTAGTGAGCGAACAGCTCAAACAGACGGCGAACAGGTTGATCTGATTGCCCACGGTCGTTGGGTGGTGACGATGGATGCGGGCGCTTCTATTCTTGAACATGGAGCGGTTGCGGTCAAAGACGGGCAAATACTTGCCGTGGGACCGGGTGCCGAGATCATAGCCAAATACACGGCAACAAAAACCATATCCGGTGACAATCGGGTGCTGATGCCCGGACTTATCAATGGCCATACCCATACCTCGATGGTGTTGTTTCGGGGCATGGCGGATGACCTAGAGCTGATGACTTGGTTGCAAAATTACATCTTTCCGATGGAGGGACAGTTCGTCAACGCCGAGTTTATCGAGATCGGAGCCAAGCTTGCTTGTTTGGAGATGTTACGCGGCGGTACCACCAGTATTGTTGACATGTATTTTTACCCTGAGGTTTCGGCAAAAGTTTTTGAAGCATGTGGATTGCGGGCCATCCTAGGTGCGCCAATGATCGACTTTCCAAGTCCCGGCTTTAGCGGTTGGGATGACAGTTTTGCGGGCGGTGTCGATTTCATCAAAAACTGGCAAGGCCGTTCCAGTCGGATCATTCCTGCCCTCGCCCCCCATGCGCCGTATACGGTTTCGCCGGATCATTTACGTGATGTGGTCGAAATGGCCGGCGCTCTAAATGCGCCGATCACCATGCATTTGGCCGAAGACCGCGCCGAAACCAATATGATCCAGCAAAATTACGGCACCACACCGGTGCGTCATGTCAGCGAGCTTGGCATGTTAGACACGCCGATGATCGCGGCCCATATGGTCTGGCCCGACGAAGAAGAAATTGCGATGTTGGCCAAATCCAAAGTGAGCGCCATCCACAACCCCACATCTAATATGAAACTTGGTGCTGGTATTTCGCCGGTACCCGCCATGTTAGCCGCCGGGATTAAGGTGGGCCTAGGTACCGATGGCGCGGCTTCAAACAATGATCTGGATATGTGGGAAGAAATTCGTCTTGCTGCTTTGTTACATAAACTTGGTAGCAATGACCCCACCGTTATGCCGGCGATAACTGCGTTACGCTTGGCCACGTCGTTGGGGGCGGAGGCGATCGGTTTGGGCGACAAAGTAGGCTCGCTCGAAATTGGCAAACAAGCCGACATGATCCAAGTGGATATGTCCCACCCTCATTTGCAGCCGGTGTATGATGTGGTCTCGCATCTGGTTTATGCGGTGCATGCCTCTGATGTGGTGACCACGATTATTGATGGCCAAGTTCTGATGGAAAATGGAATAGTACTCACCTTAGACGCTACCGCAATTACCGCCGAAGTCACCGCCAAGGCTGATGAAATTCGCACTGCTTTGTCTATTGACAGCGAATAAACCGGGCGCAGTTACGTAATTTTCCCCGAAGTTTGCGCAAGCCATTGCATAAATGGTGCATGGCTTTGCGTGAGGTCGATGGTGAATGCGATAAACGCTGGAACCTCAAATGGGTGAGCGGTGATCACCGCAGCTCGTAGCGCATCAATATTCGTGGCACCGGTTTTTAACCACATTTGAACTTCGCTTTCGGTAGTTATTTCACCTTGCCAAGCATAGATGCTGGTGCCGGGGGTGCAAATATTGGCACATGAAATAAGTCCTTGTTTCAATAAGGTTTGGGCCGCTTTTGTCGCGGTTTCGTGATCTGGCCATGTGGAATAAATCAGGAAAGCCATAGATTCTCGTATCCGTTGTCTATATGCAGACGTGCAAAATACACGATAGGCCGATGAACACACAAACAACAGCTTTGGCAACAGCTTTGGTTTTATTTTCTGGTGGACAGGATAGTTGTACCTGTTTGGCCTATGCGCTTGAGCAATACGATCATGTGGAAACTATTGGGTTTATCTACGGCCAAACTCATCATGTGGAAATACAAACCCGCACCGTTTTCTTGCAAAACTATCGCCAGCAATTTCCAGAACAGGCAGCGCGTTTGGGCGATGACCATGTGCTCGATATTTCTGGGTTTGCCGATATTTCGCACAGCGCCCTAACCGGTGCAGTGGCCACGGCCCGGCGACAAGACGGTTTGCCGGACACCTATGTACCGGGCCGTAACTTAATTTTTTTAATCGCCGCCGCAGCCTTGGCCGATCGCAGAGGTGCGGATGTGTTGGTCGGCGGCATGTGTGAAACTGATTATTCGGGTTATCCCGATTGTCGGCGTAACGCGATGGATGCGATGGAAACCAGTATCCAGCTCGGCATGGGGTTGGATATCGTGATTGATACGCCGCTCATGCAGCTTACCAAGGCCGAAACTTGGGGTATGGCAATGGAGCTGGGTGGGCACAAGCTGGTTGATCTGATTGTTAGCGACAGTCATACTTGTTATGCCGGTGATCGCACCCAGCTGGCTGCTTGGGGCTATGGTTGCGGGGTTTGTGAGGCGTGTACCTTGCGAGCTAAGGGTTTTGCGGTATGGCAGGCTAGCTTATGACTTGGTCGGTAAAAGAAATGTTTTTAACCCTGCAAGGCGAAGGTCAACATGCGGGCCGCCCAGCCGTATTTTTGCGCTTTGCTGGATGCAATTTATGGTCGGGCCGCGAACAAGACCGCGTCAAAGCTGTGTGCCAGTTTTGTGATACAGACTTTGTTGGGATCGATGGCGATGGTGGCGGTCAATTTACGCAAGCTGATGCTTTGGCAAAGGCGGCCAAAGCCTTGTGGCCCGGCGGTGGTAACCCGTTGATCGTCTGTACCGGCGGCGAGCCGTTATTGCAATTGGACAGTGCCTTAGTTCAAGCGCTACATGACGAGAGCTTTGAGATTGCAGTTGAAACCAACGGGACTATCAAAGCACCTGCCGGGATCAATTGGTTGTGTGTTAGTCCCAAAGCCGATGCGCCATTGGTGCAAACCAGTGGCGATGAGCTAAAGCTGGTTTACCCACAAGCCAAAAACCACCCAACAGATTTTGAAGCGCTGGATTTTACACATTTTTCTTTGCAGCCTTTGGATAATGAACTGCGCGAAGAAAATACCCGTGCTGCGATTGCTTGGGTGTTGAAACATCCGAAATGGCGCTTAAGTTTACAAACTCACAAATGGACAAATATCCGATGACAAAGGTCGATAAATTTGCGGCTCTGCCGATGGAGATCACCCGTGCGGCGTGGTTCGAGGCGGCGCACTATTTACACAAATGCGATACGGGCCAAGGGTATGCCCAATTGCACGGTCATTCGTTCAAGATGGAAATTACCCTACGCGGTGTTCCAACGGGCACCAATGGTTGGGTTGAAGACCTGGCACGTATTGGGGCGGCGTTGGAGCGCATACGGGCCGAACTGGACCATGGATGTTTGAACGATATTGAAGGGCTCGAGACACCGTCATTGGAGCGTATCTGTGCGTGGATAGCCGCTAAGCTAGCGCCTGAGTTTTCCAGCTTAGCGGTGGTTCGTGTGTCCAGACCTTCGTTGAACGAAGATTGTTGCTTGCGGCTTTAACTAGCTGGTTGTGCTGCTAAATCACGAACCAATTTGCGAGAAAGCCGGTCAAAGGCGCGCCGCGCATCATGCCATGTGGTTACGCCTTGAATTTGGTCAAACCATCGTTCTTCCCATGTAAAGTTGAACGTGCCAACCTCCTCACCGGCAGCGTTCAAGAAGCGGCCTTCGACACTAGCGCCGCCTAGGGCAATGCTCCGAAAATTGATCCCAGGTTTGGAACGGTATCGGGCAAGAGTGGGTCGATTAGGTTTTAGATCGGTAATGATCAGCTCGAGCCGAAGACCATCATTTGTTATCAAGTTGTTTTTTGACAATCTCGACATTATTTTTTTATGCAATGCACTTTGCAGTTGTTTAACATCACGATGATCATAAAATTCAGTTTCGGACATC
>JAESUG010000080.1 GCA_016763185.1 Robiginitomaculum sp.
AAGCAATACGCGCATTCGCGGCATTCGGGCGTATAAAGCGGGATTACATGATCGCCGGGCACCAGTGAGGTTACGCCGGGCCCACACTCCACGACAATGCCAGCGCCCTCATGGCCCAATACAGAGGGGAAGAGCCCCTCCGGATCGTCGCCCGACAAGGTAAACGCATCCGTATGGCAAATGCCGGTGGCCTTCATCTCGATCAAGACTTCGCCAATTTTGGGACCATCTAGGTTTATTTCATCAACAATCAGCGCTTCCCCGGCGGCCAGGGCGATAGCAGCGGTTGTTTTCATTTTTTTGTCCTTAGTCTAGGCGTGAGTTTGGGCCAATACGGGCAATCAAGGTCTTTGCCGCCTTAGCTTGTTGATTTTAGCAACCGCATTTTTACCCGTGGTCGCCGGTCAGGAAAACTCATGAACCAAGCTCCAGCCACGCCGGGTTTCATCTGGATCACGGTGTTTACCTTTGGCATTCGTGGCTGACCAGATTCGGATTGTTTCCAGACCTCACCATTGTCCAACACCACATAAAGATATTTAACTGGGCTTCGCCAAACGCTCAGTATTTTGGCGCTATAAACTACTCGCTCTACAGGTTTATGGCTGAATGATCGTTGTGCTGGCGGTGTGTCTCCGGGTTTGACGAATAAAAATTTCTGGCTCGATTTTTTTAACTGGCCAAACGAAAAAAAACGATTGCGATTGGGTTGTTCAGCGACAATAGTAGGTTCGGTTGCCGTTGTATTTTGAGCCGTTTTTGCGATCTTAACGCGGTCTTGCTCGATTTTAGTGCTTTGTTCTGGTGCTGCGGCTCTGGCCAGCGCTTCAAAACATGCCAAGCGGTCATTGGCTTTGGCTGGTTCCATACAAAGGGTTAACGCATTTTCAACGGATACCTCTTGTGCTGTGCTGAGGGATGAGAAGGCCAAATTTAGCCCCAATCCAAGACAAACAATGATCAATACACGCATGTTGTTCTCCAATTTTGCGGAAGGTTGGTTCCAAGTTCTTAGGTATTCTGCCTCAAGGTGAGCGGCCTGTCGAGATGTTGTCCGTACCCGTTTTGTATTATATGGCGCGGATTATGATGTAAAAACATCACACAGATATAGTATGGTTGCTCTAGGCTGTAAAAATCGAGATTAAACATTTGACATAATCGTCGCCTATCCATTGTATGGAGTTTGGACTCAAGCTGCTATTGGGGCGGTCGGTTAGAAGGTTTTTTTTGAGTCAACAATATGTAAGAGGTTAGCGTTGTATGCGCGTTCCTCTTGGGTTTGTTGATTAAAAGCGCCCTCTTTATAATTACAAGTGAAATTTAAGGAGTATCATTGATGACTTATCACAACGAAAACGAATTTGAACGTCCGAAAGCGGGTTTCCGGCTTTTGTTGGCGACGGGTGCCTCTATCTTTGCATTGGGACTGGGTACAGTCGCTATCGCGCAAGAAGTTGAAACCACTAGCCAAGCTGCCGAAGAGGCTGCTGAAGAAGATCTAATCACAGTTACTGGTTCTCGGATTAAGCGTCCAGGTATTGACACGGTTCGTCCGGTGATTTCATTGAGTACCGAAGATTTTGACAAGCGGGCGTTTACCAATATCGCCGATGCGTTGAATGAAATTCCAGCTTTTGGTACGCCGGTTTCACCTGATGGTGGGCAAAACGCATTTACGGTTGGCCAGAACTTCGTCAACTTGTTTAACCTAGGTACCCAACGGACACTAACTTTGATTGATGGTCGTCGGTTTGTATCTTCAAATGTTCCGGTTGCCTTTGGTTCCGCCGGTGGTCTGCAGGTTGACTTGAATAGTATCCCTGTTGCCTTGATCGAGAGAATTGACGTTGTGCCGCTTGCCGGTGCTGCTGTTTACGGTTCGGATGCGATTGCCGGTACGGTTAACGTGATCCTGCGCGATGATTATGAAGGCGCGGAATTCGGTGGCCAATATGGTGTAACCGAGTTTGGCGATTTCCAAACCTATCAAGCGCAAGCTGTTTTTGGTGCCAATACCCAAGATGGTCGCGGTAACTCCACATTGTCAGTTGAGTATAATGAGCAACAAGGTGGTCTTCTTTCAGCACGCCCTAGTTTTTTCTCAGGTGACCCAAACCTAGTTAATTTTGGTCAACAAGATTTAAATGGCGATGGTGTTAATGATGATGTTGATGGCGACGGCGGTGCTGATACCTTCAGCCGGATCTTTTTTGATCAAGTGGTGCAGCTGTTTGGCCCAGGTGGTTCTGTTTCACCCGGTTTCACAACCATTCCATCAATTGGCGTAGGTTCTCTGGCGGATGGCAATTTCTACGAGTTTAACCCAGATAGTACCCTGTCATCTTGTGTGCCAGGTATTTCACCAGGTGCGTCATCCTTGTTCTTTGCCCAAGGTGGCACTTGCGGGATCGACTTCTTTGACACGGTCAATCAAATTCGCACTCCATTGGAACGTGTGGTAATTTCATCGGCCAGCCGATATGATTTCTTGCCAAATGTTCGTGGTATATTGCAAACTACATTTGCCAACTCACGAGCCAGTGAACTTGTCAACCAAGGCGGTTTCCAAACCTTTGCCTTCGGTGGTTCATCAGGTGCGTTGTCGTTTAATACCAGTAACCCGTTCTTGACCGATCAAGCTCGCGGTATCCTTGAAAGTAACGGTCTTACTACCTTTGGTCTAAACCGGTTTAACAATGATATTGTAAACTCTGGTGAAAACTCTACCGAGAACTTTACGTTCCGGGTTGTAACGGCTCTTGAAGGTACTTTTGAAGCTGCAGATCGCAACTTTAACTGGGACGCCTCAGCAGTATTTGGTGCCTCTGATGTTGAAACACGGGCCTTTGGTATTGTTGACGGGCGTTTCTTTAACGCCATTGATGCAGTGTCCGTAAATGATGCTCTATTGCAAACCATTGTTGATGCTGGTTTTGCTGCAGATCTTAATGGTGCGCTAGACACGCTTAACCGTACTGGTTTAAGTGGTGTGAATAATATTTCACGTGGCGATATTATTTGTGACGTTAGCGCCAGACTTGCTGCCGGTGATAATACCGGTACTGGTGGATCTGGTGGTAATGGTGCGACCGCTGCTGGCCTGCCTTTTGCTGAAGGTTGTGTGCCTTTGAACTTGTTTGGCCAAGGCGCGGCTAGCCCAGAGGCAATAGCCTTTATTAACGGCGCGCCTCGGATCACATCTTCGGATATTGAACAGCGGGTATTTACCGCCAACTTCGGCGGTGAGCTATTTAACCTTCCAGCGGGTTGGATCAACTTTAACCTTGGTTTCGAAAATCGTCGTGATAATGCCGTATTTACCCCTGGTTTGGGAACGGCTCTAAACATCACACGTAGCGCCCCATTCCTTACTTCGGGTGGCCAAGCAGAAACCATCGAGTTCTATGGTGAAGTCGCCATTCCAATTATTAATCGTGACATGAATATTCCAGGCTTTAATTTTTTGGAAATCAATGCATCTGGTCGAACGGTTAGTAATACAATCGGCGATGTCAACAATCCTACCGAAAGCACTACGCGCTCTGATGACGTGTATGAAATCAATGGCCGTTGGTCACCAGTGGAAGATATCATCTTCCGCGCTTCATATACTTCGGCTATTCGTGCGCCGTCTTTGGTTGAATTGTTCTCACCATCAGTACAGGCTTTCTTGTTTGCTAGTGACCCATGCGATAGTCGCTTTATCACCGGTGGTCCAAGCCCAGAACTTCGGGCGGCCAATTGTGCAACGGTTGGTATTACGCAACCATTTACCTCAAATGTCGTGAATGCGTCGATTATAGGTGCGACCTCTGGTAACTCGGAACTTCTATCTGAGCGGGCAGAATCGTTCAACATTGGCGCGATTATTGAGCCACGTTGGGTCGATAATTTAACCGTTCAAGTGGATTACTTCAATATCAACATTGCGGACCGTATTGTTGGACTTAACTTGACCCAAATCTTGGGTGCTTGTTTTGACAGTACTACTTTTGGTGCTGGCAATCCGTTCTGTAGCGAGAACCTATTTATACGTGATGCAACGGGTCAAATTGTTACCGGTAGAACAACAAGCTTGAATGCTGGTTTGTCAGAATATCAAAGTATTCAGTTCCAAGTGGCCTATAATTTTGATATCGCTGATGCGTTGACAGCTAGCAAGTTGTTTAAAAACCGCGATTATTCCAGTAGTGATTTTGGTAATCTAGATTTCCGTGTGAACGCACTTCGTTCAATTGAAAACACCACGCAAACTCTTGACGCTTTGCCTATTGATACGATCAGTACCTTTGCTGATCCAACTTGGTCTGGTAATTTCGACACTACCTATACTAGAGGACCATGGCGTGCGTTCTGGAGAGCTTCTTTCCAAGATGCTCCAACGTTTAACGTGTTGCAAAATTCGTTTGTGCTTGATGCGAATGATCAAATTATAGAATTTGGCGGCCGTGTTATTCATAATGCTTCATTGTCTTACACATTCAACGAAAAAACTTCGCTACAAATTGGTGTTAACAATGTTACGGATCGTAAGGTTGATGATGCTGCCTTTGCCGCTGGTTTCTTCACCGTGGTTGAGCAATTGGGACGTAGTTATACATTCCGCCTACGTTCGCGTTTCTAGTCGCGTAAACCATAAATAAATTGAAGATGGCCAGAGCAATACGCTCTGGCCATTTTTTTGTTCTATTCAAATTTACGAAACTAGCCGTTACCACCAAAATCACTACACAAGCGTGATAGATTAACTAAGGTCAGTTGGTGTTTAGATATTAGGTAGTCGGCGACCGTGATAACTCACAATCCTAACTTGCCCCATTTCGCCGTGACATCAGCGATGACTTGTTCGCTCATCGCGATTTGCGTGCCCCATTCGCGTGTGGTTTCGCCCGGCCATTTATTGGTGGCATCAAGGCCCATTTTTGAACCAAGTCCGGATACCGGTGAGGCAAAGTCAAGATAATCAATCGGCGTGTTCTCCACCGGCACACAATCACGCACCGGGTCCATGCGGGTCGATATCGCCCACATCACTTCTTTCCAATTTCGGGCATCGATATCGTCATCAACCACAATCAGCCATTTGGTATAGGTAAACTGGCGCAAATACGACCACGCGCCCATCATCACTCGTTTGGCATGACCCGCATAGGCTTTCTTCATCGAGATCACTGCAATCCGGTACGAACATGCCTCTGGCGGTAACCAAAAATCAGTGATCTCTGGAAACGCCTGTGCGATCAGAGGCACAAATACCTCATTTAACGCCTCGCCCAACACACTAGGCTCATCAGGCGGTTTGCCGGTATAGGTGGTCAAATACATCGGATCGCGGCGCATGGTGATGGCGGATACGTTAAATACTGGAAACTGTTCTACTGAATTATAGTAGCCAGTATGATCCCCATACGGACCTTCGGGCAGGGTGGCTTCGGGATCGACAAAGCCCTCAATGATAATCTCGGCCTGCGCTGGCACCTGTAACGGTACGGTTTTGCAATTGACCAGCTCAACCTTGGCCCCGCGCAGCAAACCAGCAAATTGGTATTCCGACAAAGTATCCGGCACCGGTGTAACCGCCGCCAAAATAGTTCCGGGGTCGGCGCCGATCACCGCGGCCAAGGGCATGGGCCTGCCAGGGTAAGCTGCCTTAAACCGGGCAAACTGTTGAGCGCCGCCACGGGTCGCCAACCAGCGCATCAAAGTTTGGTGCTTGCCCAGTTTTTGCATCCGATAAATGCCCAAATTGGGTTTGTCTTGCGCCGCATCGCCCGGCCCTTGGGTGACAATCAACGGCCATGTGATCAACGGCGCTGGCTCGCCCGGCCAACAGGTTTGGATCGGCAAGCGGTCAAGGTCCGCGTCCTTGCCCAACAACACTACTTCCTGACAGGGTGCTTTTTTCACGGTTTTTGGGCGCATCATCATGATGGTTTTGACCAAAGGCGTCATTTTTAGAGCATCAACAACTCCGCGTGGTGGTTCGGGTTGGCGCAAATATGCCAATAACTCTCCGACCTCGCGCAGGTCTTTGGCCGTCTTACGTGGTGTGCCGCCAAGAGTGACGGCTCTGGCGACGCGCTCTACCGTGCCAAACAGATTGATCAAGGCTGGCATCTCGGCCTGTTGCCCATGTTCATTGGTGACATTTTCAAATAAAACGGCGGGACCGCCTTGAGCGATGAGCCGTGTGCCAATTTCGGTTAGCTCAAGATAGCTGGAAACCGGCTCGGCAACGCGTGTGAACAACCCGTCTGGTTCTAGTGCCGCCAAATAGTCGCGAAGTGAGGTATATGCCATGGATATTGCTATCGTGCGCCGGTCATTTTGTCACCCAAATCATCTGCTAATTTGAAAAATCTAACACTAATCTGGGATTGATATAGGTGTCACGCACTTTGATGCCCCAATGTAAATGCGGGCCGGTGGCTCGGCCGGTCATGCCAACTGCGCCAATGGTTTGCCCTTGTTCAACTTGCTCACCAACTCTCACGTCAATACGAGATAAATGCAACATGACACTCATCACCCCGGCCCCGTGATCCAGTACCAATAATCCACCCTCAAAATACATATCAGGTTCGGCCAATACGACTTTGGCCGTGGCTGGGGCGATAATTTTGGTACCGGTGGGCGCGGCAAAGTCTAGCCCTAAATGTGGATTTCTAGGGGTGCCGTTTAGGATACGCTGCGAGCCATAAACCCCGGATGTGCGTGAGGCGACCACCGGCTCGACAAAGCCGTCGGCAAACCAACTGGCCGGGGCGCGATGGCTCCAAGCTGTTTGTTTTTTTGTCCAATCCGCTGCGACTTTTTGTTGTTGTTCAGGCGTGCGCGGGGTGACTTTGGAAGGTGGCAAGCCATCTATGCGCTCAATCGCCCACGCACCAGCTTCGAGTGTGAAGCGGGTCGGCGGGATATCCGGCTGGCCTTCGACGGTTAGCGAAACCTGTAGATCGGCATTGCGGCCAAATGGGATAAGGGCCGGGTGTTCGCCGGAAATTTCAACTTTCATCCCCGTGGATGACACCAATGTGTATGTGCTGGCATCAGCCGGCAATGAACAGATTAAAAACCCGCCTTGAACTTTAGGACCCGCGCAAGACATGGCTGCGTCCGGTAGCGCCTGGGCAACAACCGGCCCGCCAAGCGCGACGACAAACCCAACCATCACGGATGAAGCAAATGGGTTCATTTGGTATTTTGCACCGTTTTCCAACGGGTGAACGCTGCTTCGGCATCAATATAAGCTTCTTGCAACTCTTCGGACCAATAGGTTAAATGGTGCAATTGAATTTGCTTACCGGTTTCGGCGCACAACACATAGGCTCCGGGTTTTATGATGCTGAAGTCACCATCACTACCATATACCAGTTCGGCCAACCCTGAAAAATGGCCATCTGTCCGATTTAACATGTTCGCATTTCCCTATGGCTTATTTTGTACCCATACAAAAACGCCCCGCGAAAATCAAGGCGGGGCGCTTTGAACTTGGATAGTTCACGGTTAATTGCGGCTGCCACCAAATAGGCTCAGCAAAAACATGAACATGTTTAGGAAGTTGATATAAAGACTAAGCGCCCCCATAATTGAGACCCGCGCGGCCATGGTCGCATCACCACCAAGGCTATAATACGAATGCTTTAAGCGCTGTGTATCATAGGCAGTCAGGCCAGCAAAAATTAGCAAACCAAGCACGGATACAGCAAACTGGATGGCACTAGAGCCAAGGAACAGATTTACCACCGAGGCGATGATAATGCCGATCACGCCCATGATCAGAAAGCCACCCCAACCGGAAATATCTTTCTTGGTGGTGTATCCATACAGGCTTAACGCACCAAACATAGCGGAAGTCATAAAGAATATCTTAGCTATGGCCATGCCGGTATAGGCGAGGAATATCCATGAGAGAGATAGACCCATCACCCCCGCAAAGGCGTAAAACCACATTCGCGCGGCGCCGGGGCTCATCTTAAATACGCGCGCAGCAAGGAAAAATACAAAGCCAAGCGGGGCAAACATCACGACCCAACGCAATGGTGTGGTAAATATAAGCTGCATTAACGGCGCGGATTGCGAGCTAAAATAAGCGATCGCGCCCGTGATCAGCATCGCCACCATCATATGGTTATAAATGCCGAGCATAAAAGTACGTAAGCCTTGATCCAGGCTCATATCCATTGCTGGTGAACGAGACATAGTATGACGTTGATGATCCATTTTGAGTAACTCTTCTATTATTTGGCTCCAAGGTCGGAGCATTACGGGGAATATCGGGGTTTTGGGTGCAAAAATCAAGAGTTTCTCGCGCCAATATAGGTGACAAATACGCAAACATTGGTCAAAACAACGTGAATTTGGCAAAGGAAATTGAAAAATGCGTCTGTTTACCGCGCTAAACATCCCCAAAACGATCGCAGATCAACTGTTTTGGTTGCAAGCTGGTATTATCGGTGCCCATTGGCGGCCACCGGAAAATTTCCACATCACCCTACAGTTTTATGGCGATGTGGAACCCAAGGCGGCCATTGATCTTGAACACGCATTACAAGATATTCCGGTGCCGGTATTAAACTTAAAGATAGCTGGCCTTGGTGCTTTTGGTGGCAAACAACCGTTTGCGTTATGGGCGGGTGTCGCCGGTGCTGATGAGGAACACGAAGAGCGGCTACGAGAGCTTAGCCGAGCATGTTATCAAGCTGCCGCCCAGGTCGGCATTGCCGTACCCGCCCGCAAATATACACCGCATTTGACCCTCGCCTATTGCAAAGGCGTAACGGATGTACAGGCCGCCCGCTATTTCGAGCAATTCGGTGGATTTGCGCCTCATCATTTTACGGCTAGTCAGTTTCAGTTATATTCATCCCAGCTCGGCAAAGGTCCAGCCAATTACCGAGTTGAGGCCAGCTTTGGTAGTGACGGTGGGTACGGTAATGTAGGTCATTAACCTAGGTGCCCGTTGCCGTCGACTTCGCTCAGGGCGCTTAAGCATCTTGCACGAAAAATAGCGCCTACGTCTAGTTGGCGCTGGTCAAGCTTGGCAAACAAGCCTATATGTCGCGCAAATCACTGATCGTCATGGGAGATAAAGATGGCTGCCTTGCTTGCATTATTAGGAACCGCCGCTGTGTTTGGTATTCTTAACTTGATTGAGTATAAACGCCTTGATTAATCTCTAATTGGCGCTGTAACCGTTCAGCGGCCTCGGTAAGACCGGCATTAATGGTGGCGGCCAATACGGGTACTTCAAATGGCTTGGCCAAATATGCATCCATGCCAGCTTCGATAATTTTTTCCTCAATGCCGGGCCGAACATCTGCGGTCAGCGCGATAATGGGTAGATCGGCATTCGATTGACCCGATGCACGAATTTCGCCAGTGGCCTCAAAGCCGTCCATTACCGGCATGTGCAAATCCATCAACACCAGATCAAACCGTTTTGAGCGAAACAGAGCCACACCTTGTTTGCCATCGGAGGCTGTCTCGCAACTATGGCCCAATTTTTCCAACACCAGTTGAATGAGCCGTTGGTTGGTTTGATTGTCTTCGACCACCAAAATATGACCCATCCCAGCATCGGCAGGTGCGGCCATAGCTTCGGGCCGGGCATAGCCCACAGAAAGCGTGAAGGTTGAGCCCACACCCAGCGCGCTAACCGCTTCGACATCGCCGCCCATCACATTGGCGAGTTGACGGGTGACCGGCAGTCCCAATCCTGCGCCGTCGAATGAACGGCGAATGCCCGCGTCTTGCTGATGGAACATATCAAATATATTTTCCAAATCGGTTTTTACAATTCCGTTTCCGGTGTCGGTGATTGAAACAAAGATCATGTCCTCGCCATCACAATTTTCGCCGACCCATGCGGAAAGACGTATCTTGCCTTTATCGGTAAATTTTAGTGCATTGCCCAGCAAGTTGCTCAAGCATTGGCGAAACCGCCTCCGGTCGAGAATTTTATGACCAGAAACATCCGGAGTCGACTGTAAGGAAAGAGCAATTCCTTTTTCGTCGGCCTGCCCACGGATTTCGCAGATAGCCGCCTGTATCTCATCGGCGGCGTCTAAGGTATCTTCGGTCAATACCACCTCGGCAGCTTGTAATTTTGCCGCCATCAACAAATTATCAACCAAAGATAACAAATGCGAGCCAGCTTTTAAGATCGTATCGACAAATTCCCGTTGTGTTTCATCAATATTTGTCTCAGCCAGCAAATGCGACATGCCAGATATCGCATTTAACGGGGTGCGAATCTCATGGCTGATCGTGGCCAGAAATAATCCGTGCCGGTGGTGATTTTCGACCTCGTTGGTATTGGTTTGATCTAAATCCATTTGAAAACCTACCTGTTTTGATGATAGGTCAGGAATATGACCTATGATTGTAGAGCTAATTTGTTGCACAAAATGATTATCACCACCTTAACGTGCAAATTCATAGACCACGCCATAGTGGAGCTTGTTTTCCGTCTCATGGTGTGGGACACGACATCCGACATATATTTACCAATGGGAGTAGTTAAATCGGTATGACATCAATGGTCCCCGCTTTGTGGTTGGTTTTTGGAATTGCCATCTTGATTGTCGCCGGTGACGTATTGGTCCGCGGCTCCGCATCGCTGGCTAAGGGCTGGGGTATTTCGCCGTTGATCATCGGGCTTACGGTGGTTGCATTGGGTACTTCGGCCCCAGAATTGGTAGTTAGCATTGGTGCTGTTCTTGCCGGTGCGCCGGGCTTGGCGGTTGGGAATGTTATTGGTTCGAACACCGCAAATATGCTGTTGGTGCTGGGTATTCCGGCGATGATTTTACCGATTACGACCACGACACCAGGAACCCGGCGCAATATTACCGTTGCCATTGTTGCTGCCATCATATTTAGCCTGATGGCTTGGGGTGGCATTATTGTGTTTTGGCAAGGTGCTTTGCTGTTCAGCTTGATCATCATTTATTTATTGTATCTATTCTTCCAAGCCAAAAGCGGCAAACAGATCCCCGCCGACATTGCCGAAATGGTTGATGTAGATCATATGGACGGGTTACCAAAACGCACCTGGACCGTTGCATTATTTATTGTGGCCGGGATTATCGGTTTGCCAATTGGTGGTCATCTGGTTGGCAGTAATGCGGTGATCATTGCGGCCAACTTAAATATTTCTGACGCGATTATCGGCTTGACCATTGTCGCCATCGGCACGTCTTTGCCGGAACTGG
>JAESUG010000081.1 GCA_016763185.1 Robiginitomaculum sp.
GAATTACAACGAGCAAGTCAATACGCAGGTTTTACGCCTCCCGAATATTTATTAACACACCCTGTTACTGAATCGCGTATTGCTGATGCAAAAAATAGAGCACGAAAATATCAACGCCTTGTCCAAATGAAACGCCAGGTTCGCGGACGGTTTTGTTGAGTTTACCCAACAACTCCACTTCGTCCGCCGTGTTCCACGCCACGCCTTTGCCGCCATTGCCAAGTTCCGCCAATAACGGCCCAAGCGATGTGAACTTTTTATACAAGTTCGGATAATCACGTTCGACCTCGACCAAGTTTGGCATGGATTTCCCCGGAACCGGGTCGCACTCGCCCTTGGTCCAGTCTTGCACGCCCAAGGCTTGTCCGAGCTCGCCAGGGGTGTCGTGCAAAATCGGCACGCTTACCAGATCGGTTTCCACCCCCAAATGCCCAACACAAAGCTCGGAAAAAGTTTTGGCCAAGCCTTTGAAAATATCCCAATCGGAACGACTTTCCCATGCCGGATCAACGGCACGGCTTAAGGGGTGAATAAAGGGGTGCATGTCAGAGGTGTTTAGATCGTTCTTTTCGTACCAAGTGGCGGTAGGCAGCACGATGTCCGAATAAACCGCCGTGGTCGACATCCGAAAATCAAGGGTGACCACCAGATCAAGCTTTCCTTCGGGGGCGTGTTCGTGCCATTTGACTAGGGACGGTTTGGCTTCACCCATTTGCTCCAAATCGTCACTCATCATTCCGTTTTGTGCGCCGAGCAAATGGCGCAACATATATTCATGCCCCTTGCCAGAGGAGCCAAGAATGTTCGAGCGCCAGACAAATAAATTGCGCGGGAAATTGTCGGGCCGGTCCGGGTCTTGTGCGGCAAATTCGAGATCGCCGGATTGTAATTTCTGGACCACATAGTCTTTGGTGGACGTACCCGCAGCTTTGGCTTTGGCCGCTAGGCCCAACGGATTTTCATCCAATTGCGGTGCCGATGGCAACCAGCCCATGCGTTCGGAGCGAACATTGCAATCGATCAATGAATGGTCTTTCCATTTATCAGCATCGGCCAACGGCGAGAGAATTTCATCAACGCTCAGTTTTTCATACCGCCATTGGTTCGAGTGGTTATAGAAAAACGAGGTCGAGTTCATTTGCCGTGGTGGACGGTTCCAGTCCAACCCAAAGGCGAGGGGCAACCAGCCGGTTTGCGGACGTAATTTTTCTTGGCCAACATAATGCGCCCAACCGCCGCCGGATTTGCCAATACAGCCACACATGATCAATAGGTTGATAATCCCGCGATAGGTCATATCCATATGGTACCAATGATTGATCGCCGCCCCCAATATGACCATGGAGCGCCCGCGCGTTTTGTCGGCATTTTCGGCAAACTCTCTGGCGACTTGCGTGATTAATTTGGCCGAAACGCCGGTGATTTTTTCGGCCCAAGCCGGGGTGTAGGGATAAGGGTCATCCAAATTTTTGGCTATATTTTCACCGCCAAGTCCCCGATCAATGGCATAATTGGCGGCCATCAGGTCGTAAACGGTAGCTACATAAGCGGTTTTCTTGTCCTTTAACGTAACTTTACGGGCGGGAAGTCGGCGAACCTGTATGCCTTCATGATCTGTATGGGCAAAGATTTTACTTTCATGTTCTTGATTGCCGAAATAGGGGAAGGCGACGTCCAGTATGCCGTCAGGGTTTTCAATATTGGTAAGCTGTGGCCAGATATTGTCGCCAGAGGCTACATCCTTGGCTTCCAAATTCCATTTACCGTCTTCGCCCCAACGTGAACCAATGGTGCCATTGGGCACGCGGTGGCTTTGCGAAGTTTCATCATAGATCACCGATTTCCAATCGGCATTGGTTTTGACGGCAAGCTCGCCGGTAAAATCAGAGGCCCGTAAATTGCGGGTTGGCACATAATAATCGCCTTGCTTTTCCAGCAAAACCTGCATGGGTAGGTCAGTATAATTACGGCAATAATCGGTGAAATATTCGGATTTTCCGGTTAGATGAAATTCCTTGAACACCACATGGCCCATCGCCATCGCCATTGCCGCATCGGTGCCTTGGCGCGGATTTAGCCAGATATCGGTAAGCTTGGCCACTTCGGAATAATCCGGGGTAACCGAAACTGTTTTCGCGCCTTTATAGCGTACTTCGGTGAAAAAATGCGCGTCCGGTGTGCGGGTTTGCGGCACGCTGGAGCCCCAGGCAATAATATAAGACGAATTGAACCAATCGGCACTTTCAGGCACATCCGTTTGCTCGCCCCAAGTTTGTGGTGATGCCGGTGGCAGATCGCAATACCAATCGTAAAAGCTAAGGCAAACCCCGCCCATCAGCGACATATAGCGCGAGCCTGCGGCATAGGAGACCATCGACATGGCTGGGATCGGCGAAAACCCAAACACCCGGTCCGGGCCAAAGGTTTTGGTGGTATAGATATTGGCGGCGGCCGTGATCTCGTTGACCTCGTCCCAGCTGGCGCGAACAAACCCGCCAAGGCCACGCATTTTTTTATAGTCATTGGCTTTGTCCGGGTCGCTAACAATACTGCCCCACGCCAAAACTGGATCAACCAGTTCGGCCTTGGCCGCACGAAAGGCTTGTAACAACCGCGAACGGATCAGCGGGTATTTTAGCCGTGCCGCCGAATACAAATACCATGAATAACTGGCCCCACGTGAACAACCACGCGGCTCGTGATTGGGCATGTCGGGGCGAGTGCGTGGGTAATCGGTCTGTTGAGTTTCCCATGTCACCAATCCGTTTTTGATGTAAATTTTCCAACTACACGAACCGGTACAATTTACCCCGTGGGTCGAGCGAACAATTTTGTCATGGGCCCAGCGCCCACGATAGGCTTTTTCCCAACCGCGTTTTTCAGAGGTCACGATGCCGTGCCCGTCGGCAAATGTCTCTTTGACTTTGGAAAAATAAGTAAGACGATCAATAAAATTACTCATGAGGATAACTCTCGTATTGAGGTTAGGAAAAGGGGATTACGGATTTTGCACATAGGCGTTTTTGCGTAGGTAAAACCACCAGTTGATCGCAATACAAATCACGTAAAAGGCGGCAAACCCGTAGAGCGCATATTCCGGTGTCGTCGCCTTGATTTGCTCGCCGAATACTTGCGGGATAATAAAGGCACCATAAGCTGCAATCGCAGCGGTCCAGCCCAACACAGGACCGGCCTGCTCTTTGTCAAACACCACAGCGATGGTTTTAAAGGTTGAGCCATTGCCGATACCCGTGGCCGTAAACAAGATCAAAAACAAAACCAAAAACGGTATGAAATAATCTTGGGGTGTGGCCGATGCATAGGCTAATTTCATGTAATAAGCCACACCAAGCGCCGATGCGACCATAATGACAGAAATGATTTGCGTTACTTTGGCACCACCAATTTTATCAGAGATCATGCCGCCAATGGGTCGGATCAGCGCGCCAATAAACGGCCCGGTCCAAGCAAACATCAACGCCGATGGCCCGGCAGGATTAGCAAGGTCGTGGGTCATCACGCCATCAACAAGCACGTGTTGGAACCCGAAAATAACTTTGATCGCCAGACCAAAAGCTACCGAATAGCCAATGAATGAACCAAAGGTCATGGTATAGATAACGGTCATGGCCCATGTGTGTTTGTTGTTGAAGATTTTATATTGGTGTTTCAAGCTTTGTCCGATGGACCCTGGGATCATTCGCAACGCAGCAACTGTTAAAACAACCACAATCGGCAAAACCAACCATTTAGAGATCATCATACCAGAGCCACCGACATTCGCGGGCAACATCAACCATAAACCAAATGTTGAGGTGATCAGCCCGATCAGCAACATGCCCAAAATTTTACCAAAAGCAGGCAATGGCCCTTTTACATTTGGTGAAACATGAGCGGCTTTGATATTGTTCATCCCCACCCAAACGGCGATGACAATAGGAATTAAAATTGCCACCCAAATAAATCCAGCATTTTGCAAAAAGGTTTCTGTGCCAGCTGGAATTTTCCCGATCAAGGTGCCGGATGTGGTTTGTAAAGTCATAGCGGTGCCGCCAAACATGCCAACCGTCATCACTAGGGGAATAACAATTTGCATGGTGGTAACACCAAAATTACCCAACCCAGCATTCATGCCTAAGGAATACCCCTGAACTTTCTTTGGGAAGAAAAAAGAGATATTGGACATAGAGGCCGAGAAATTACCGCCACCAATACCTGATAACAGCGCCATTAACTGGAACTGCCACAAGGGTGTGTCGGGGTTTTGTAATAGCAATCCCGTACCAAGAGCAGGCAGAATAAGCAGTGCTGTCGTTAGAAAAATGGTGTTCCGCCCGCCAGCTATGCGAATAAAAAAGGTCGAAGGAATACGTAAAGTCGCGCCGGTCAAACCGGCAATGGCGGCCAAAGTAAATAATTGCGACTTTTCAAACGGGTAGCCCAGGTTGATCATCTGTACCGTAATAATGCCCCAATACAGCCAGACCGCAAATCCGCACAACAGGGCAGGTATGGAAATCCATAAATTCCGGTTGGCAATCTTCTTACCCGTTTTGGCCCATTCGGTAGCATCCTCCGGGTTCCATTGTTCTAGATCTTTGGCCATGTTTCGCCCCTTCTTTTTTCAAACGAATCAGAAACGTGTATGCCTACGTCTGATCAACCAGCCGCATTCATGCCTGAGTTTGCGAGGATCAGGTTTGACCTAGATCAAGCCATCATACTTTTTTAAGTTTCCATGGTCCGGTTGAGCGCTGCCCGCAAAGATGGCCTCATCGGAGGCGTTCTTTTTGCATTGCGAGATAAAAGATTCACGTACAAACTTGAGAGGCCAAAGCAATGCGTGTCTCTGGATCATCCGGACAAGCCGTGCGATGACAATGGTGGGGGATTACTCTTTGCAGTTTTCCAATTTCTCAAATTGCCGTTCTTCTGCCCCTTGAAAATCCCACCCATTGTCATCACCCGGTTTATTCGGGTGACCCAGTTCTTTGATATCACACCATGCCACTAGGTTTGAGACTGAGGTGTTTCGAGTTTTGACTTCCCGTTAGTCGTGTTTAAATTTCACATCACTTAGGTCAACACCTAGATGTTCTAGGCGCTTCAGCGCATGGGTTTTTTGGCTGCCAAAGACTTTGATTTTTTCAATTTCTTCATCGCTGACACCTAACACTTTGAGGTGTTTGTGGGCCGCTTCGCGTCGATGTTGGGTATAGCCTTTGTCAAAGCGCTCTTCAGCCTCGATCTCATCTGCTTTGGTAAAGCGAATGAACAGAGCCAAGAAGGATGCAAGGGTGACCAAAGCACCCAGTATGAAATAAGAGGTATCCCAGCTCATTTCACCCTTAAACAGGAACCCAGCCGTTACCGCGCCGACATTGCCACCGGCACCAACCACACCGGCCACCGCGCCCAAAGATTTTTTGGAAATAAACGGCACCACCGAGAAGGTCGCGCCTTCGGACATTTGGGTAAACAGCGAGAAAAATAACAAGGTCGGGATCGCCAGCCATATCACCGCCATTTGCGAGAACAGCATCAAGGCCAAACCTTCGATAAACAAAGCAATAAATAACCAAGTTGCCCGGCCTTTCAGTCCCCAAAGTGAAGCAAAGTTATCGCCGAAAATACCGCCCAATGTGCGGGCAAATATGTTCATCAAACCAAAACTGGCGGCAACCATGCCAGCGGTTACTAAGTTTAAGCCAAAATAGTCAAACATATAAAGCGCAAGCGTGCCGAAAATCGTCAGTTCAATCCCAAAACAGGCGGCATAGATGAAAAACAATAGCCAAACCCGATAATCTTTCATGGCATCAAAGAAGTTGCCGGTGGTTTTACCCGCAGCCGGCATTTGACCTTTTGCACGAAGCTCTTTGTAGGAACCGTCCGGCGCATCTTGGGTAAAAACATAGTACAAAATTCCGGTTAGCAGAACAACTGCGCCAGCAACAACCATAGATGCTCGCCAGCCAAAGGCTTCATTGACCCCAAATCCAACGACGAATATTGAGAAAATCATCGGCATGGCAAATTGGGTGACACCGCCGCCGAGATTACCCCAACCGGCACTGGTCGCATTGGCTTGTCCCACTACATTGGGCGCGAACATATTGGTTGTGTGATATTGGGTGATGACAAAGGCGGCGCCGATCACGCCGATGAACAATCTGAAAATCAAAAATGTCGTAAAATCGTGCGCTAACCCAATGCCCATCACGGGGAAGGCGCAGACAATCAAGAGCCATGTATAGGTCAGCCGAGGCCCAAAACGGTCACATAACCAACCAATGGCGATACGGGCAAATATGGTCGCGGAAACCGAAGCAATAATCGTCCAACCAACTTGTTCTTTGCTCAAAGAAAGCTCTTCGCGTACCACCGCCATTAACGGCGCTATACCGAACCAGGCAAAGAAACACAAAAAGAACGCAAACCACGTCACATGGAACGTTCTAATTTGCACCCTATCAACTCGGAGAAAGTCGCCCCAAAGTTTTGTGGATTTGTTGTGAAGCTCCATTTGACTGCCCTTTGCTTAAAAGCATTGGCTTTATTGCGCCAAAATACTTTGTTGTTTTCGCATCGAACATCACAAAGAGATGGCAAGTGCGAATTGATGCAGATCAAGAAAGTGAAAAAAGCTGGTCGATTGTTGGTAAATCTACTACACAAAGCTTATGAACGAGCTGTCCAACATTGCGTCGCCGCTGGTTTCAACTGTGTTATACCTTAGTGAGCTGGCCCATCAAATTCAATTAGAGCGGGGGTGTACCGCGCTTTATCTCGATAGTGAGGGTGCGTTATTTCATGAGGAATGGGCCAGCCAATGCAAAAATACCGACCAAGCCGCTAGGGACGTAACTCAACACAGCCTCAAGGCTGCTAAATTAGGCCATCTCGACCAGAAGATTGTCAGAAAAATCCAAGACACCCTTCGACACATAGAAGCGCTGGGCGCGCATCGTAAAAATATTGACCAACAAGCAATAGGCTTTGCCAAGGCCGTCAATCATTACACCTATACTTTGCTTAGCCCTATTTTGGATATCGAGGTCGAAACGGCTTTGCATATTGAAGGCGTTGACCCGATCAAAGTCACCGCGTTTTCTAATTTATTACAATGGAAAGAGCGGGTCGGGCGCGAGCGAGCATGGGGTGCGCACGGGTTTTGTAGCGATGTGTTTAAGACCCGCGAGTTTTGTGAACGCATGCTGACGCTCATCGAAGAGCAAAACGCCTATAAACGATTGTTTCTAAGCTTGGCATCTGAACAACATCAACAATTCGTCGAAACCATGGTTTCTGGATATGTGATGGAATGCGTCGACGAATTACACAAAATGCTAGCGCAAGATCCACCGGGGGCGTTGGACAAGTTGTCACCAATTACTTGGTTTGAATTGTTGACCGGCAAGGTGGAGCGCTTGAAATTGGTGGAAACCAAATTGGTGCAGGATTTAGAGGTCGGCGCTACCGAACCGGCCAAGCCGTCCATAGCACCTGCGACGGTTTCCGCTCGTTTGGAAAAACATATGTCGATTATCCGCGCTTTGCCGGTTTTCTCGAAATTAGAAGAAACTTCGCTTGTGGCGCTGTTGTCGCATGCCGATATTCGCGAAGTTAAAAAAGGAAAACTACTGTTTTTGCAATCGGAACTCCTGTCGAGGTTCTATGTCATATTGTCAGGCTGGGTAAAGTTGTTCAAAGGCACCGATGCTGGCGATGAAGCGGTATTACAAATGTTGTGCGCCGGTGACAGCATTATGGAAGCCGCCGTGTTTTTGAACATCCCCTCGCCAACCGGCGCTCAAGTTGCCGAAGACACGGTGTTATTATCCTTACCGGCACCGGTAGTGCCCCAAGTATTACAAAAGAACAACGTGTTTGCGTTAAATATCATTGGCAATTTGTCATTGCGCTCACAAGGGTTAATCCGGCAAATTGAACACTCGCGCCTCCGAAATGCCTCCGAGCGCGTCGGCTGGTTTTTGTTAAAACTAGCCCTAGAAGAAGGCAGCGGCCAAGCCGCAACCATTCAGCTCCCTTATGATAAATCACTAATCGCTTCATATTTGGATATGACCCCGGAGACATTTTCACGGACCTTAAACAAATTTCGCGACCAAGGTTTTCGCATTGAAAACAACACCGTCTCGCACCCCAACTCCAAAGCCCTATGCCCGTATTGCGATCAAACCCTAGCCACCGCCTGTATCTATAAAGACACCTCCGGTTGCCCCGCGACATATTTATGAAATGACCTGAAGTGTTGCGCCAAGAGCGTCTGCGTCTGCCTATCAAGCTCATAAAGTTTACCTAGTAAACTTTCACAATGTCATGGTTTTCTACCGATTTTTCTATGGTAAGCTTCCATTGTAGCACTTCGTGCTGGGAAATATCCGAAAAACAACCCGATCAGCACGGAGGCGCTTAACGCAGTTGTAGCAACTTCATGCCGAAATGCCGAATTTCAAACTAAGACACTACCGAAAGTTTTACTTTTTTTTGATGACTGCCTAAGCCATATGTAATTATTGGCACCTTAATCTTAAGTAACTCTATAAAATCGACGGGGTTGTTCGCAAACTATAGTTCAGCAAATGACACCATTTTGCCTTTGGTTTCATCCCAAAGCGCGAGGCGTATGCTGTGCAGGCTGGTTCCTAATGTCAGACGTCGGATATTGGTTAATTCGGGGAAGTCGCGTAAGACTTGTGGCAAGCGATAAAATGGAATGCGTGCGTTTAGGTGATGCACGTGATGAATGCCAATATTGGCAGTAAACCAGCGTAACAC
>JAESUG010000082.1 GCA_016763185.1 Robiginitomaculum sp.
AAAGTAACAATTTCATTGTGAATTGTATTACGAGCAGGCGGCTTTCCTGTTGATGAGGTTTGAATGCGGTGCATTCGGTATTCCTGAGTCTTTCCAGCCGTAACTTCTGATAAGCCTAAATCACCAAAGAAAGGGAGTAGGTGAAGACGAAGACGATCCTTATGGCCACGCACCCAGGCAGGGCTTCGTTCACCTTGGGTGATGGTTTCATATTCAATTACGAATTGCTTTGCTGCTTCACTGACCGTTTTCTCGTGCTTGAGATTACCGGTTCTATGCCTGCCTTGAAGCTCCAAAAGCCAATCTTCTGCAAATTCACGCGCGGCAATTAAATTGTCTTCTTGTGTTGATTTTCTGTATTTTCGTCCGCCAACAAATGCCGTGCATTGCCAAAATCGACTTCTGCCACGCTTGTAAAGGCGGATTTTTCCTGCGGCATAGCTGTGTGAAGGCATCCTAAAACACCTTCTTACTAACTGATTCGAGTTGGTTACAAATAGTGTGTCCCATGTGTGTCAGCATAACACAGCCCATATGCGGATAAAAATAAAAATCTTTCTATCTCTATTTTCAATTATACTTCAATGTGTTAGGTTATTTTAATTGGTTGCGGGGGTAGGATTTGGACCTACGACCTTCAGGTTATGAGTCGAAGAAATAGGTATTTCTGCATATTTCTATAGTTGGATGATTGTGCATTAACATATTGATTTAACTATGTTATAGTAACTTTCTTATTTCCTCCTATGGCTGCGAATTCTTTTCACGGTGGCTACTAGGTGGCTACCAGAAAGGATATCCATATGGCAGTGGCAAGGATTACAAAGCGGTTGGTAGACGCCTGTAAGCCCGCAGACAAACCTGTTTTCATATTTGATGAATCTCTCAAGGGCTTCGGTCTGAAAGTGAACCCAACTGGTAGTAAAAATTACATTGTTGAATACCGTGTTGGTGCCGGTGGACGATTGACCCGCAAACGCAGGATCACGATAAGCGCCACATCAAACATGACACCTGATCAGGCTCGCAAAAAGGCGCGTGAACACTTAGCCGCCGCAAGAACAGGAATTGATCCGGCAAACGAACGTTCTAAGGAACGAAAGGTTCCAGATTTTAAGACCTTTGCATACCGCTATTTGAATGAAGAAGCTGCCATTCGTCTCAAGGCTACCACTGTACAAAACTACGAGATCAACATTCGCAAACATGCATTGCCTTTTATCGGGCTACTTAAACTGACCGAAATCACCCGTGCTGAAATTCAGCAACTCCATTCAGAAATTGGCAGCCGTACAAAAATACAAGCCAATCGAACGATTGAAACGATTTCAGCAGTTTACCGTTACGCTCAAACCCTTGGAATTGTCGAAGAAGGATACAACCCGACGAACGGGATCAAATCGTTCAAAGAGACGCCACGTACCCGTTACCTTTCTGAGGATGAGTTCATGCGTCTTGGTGCAGCAATTAGGTTGGCAGAGACCGAAGGGATCCCATGGGAGTTATCACCAGATGATATTGCCTCGAAACACACAGTAAAACCTGAAAATCAAAGAACGATTTTCCTTACTGGCGCAACAGATACTATCAGGTTGCTGATGTTCACTGGTTGTCGGCTACGCGAAATTCTAAATCTCACATGGTCAGAAGTCGACCTTGAACGAGGCCTGCTTTTTCTCACCGACAGCAAAACAGGTGCACGAACAGTTGTCCTCAATCAGATCGCAATGGAAATCCTGGAGCGCCAAGACCGGTGCGGGCTGTACGTCTTTCCGTCTGAGTATTCAGATGCGCCAAGAGCTGATTTGAACAAACCCTGGCGAGCAATTCGTCGCCATGCTGGTGTTGAAGATTTACGTCTTCACGACCTCCGGCACAGTTTTGCATCAGTTGGTGCGGGAGCCGGAATGGGGCTGCCAATAGTAGGTGCCCTACTCGGCCACAAACAAGCTGCAACAACGGAACGCTACGCCCACTTGGATGCCAGCCCGCTTCGTCAAGCTTCCGACAAAATCAGCCTTAAAATTGAAGCCGCGATGAACGGGATGAAGGGATAGCTGAATCCCTTTTCCTTTGAATAAAAACATCTGCTCAGATCGAAAAAAATGGGCAGCGGTCATGAGTGCAAATCGGATAACAGTTCCATCATCCGCGCCAGCGGCAGCACAGTTATTCCGTCGCGCAGTTTATACTCTTCGTCTCCGGCATATACGACCCACTTTGCGGTCGGTTTGATATCATCGCAGGCGTGGTAAAAACCTTTAGTCAGTCTGGGAACAGTGGTGCGTTTGACTTCGATGGCCCATAATTTGCCGCCAAAATTCAGAACCAGATCAATTTCGGCACCGGCTGCAGTGCGGTAGAAAAATGCCTGTGTTCCGGGCGGAGCAACGGATAGGAGATTTTCTATGACCAGACCTTCCCAACTGCTTCCCAAAACCGGGTGGCTGAGAAGGTCATCCAGTGTTTGAATGTTCAGCAAAGTGTGCAGGATGCCGCAATCACGAATATAGGTTTTGGGGCTTTTTACCAATCGTTTGCCGACATTGGCATACCAGGGCTGAAGCCGTCTCACGAGCATCAGGTCAACGAGCAAATCCAGATACCGGCTGGTCGTTTGACCGGAAACACCCAGACTACCACCAATTCTCGAAGCATTGAACATCTGACCTTGATTGTGTGCCAGCATGGTCCAGAATCGGCGTAAGGTTTCAGCCGGAACGCGTGAGCCCAACATCGGAATATCCCGCTCCAGATAAGTGCGAATAAAATTCTGCCGCCATTGAAAACTAAAATCTGGTACAAGAAAGGAATCCGGGAAACCGCCGCACAGCCACAGATCATTCAAACGATCGGCACCTACTTCCTGAACATTGAGTGGATGCAATTCCAAATAGGACACACGCCCGGCCAACGATTCAGACGACTGGTTGAGAAGTTCGTTCGAAGCTGATCCCAGCAACAAGAATTGACCATTTCGATGCCCGGCCCTTCTATTGCGATCAATCTGGCTGCGCAAAACCTGAAACAAATCCGGCATACGCTGCACTTCGTCAGTGATGATTAATTTTTCCCTGTTCTGCTCGAAATAGAAGCTCGGATCATCAAGCTTTAGAACATCACCAGGTTCTTCGAGGTCAAGATAGACAGAATCGAATTTCTCAACAACCTCATGCGCAAGCGTCGTCTTGCCAACCTGGCGAGGGCCAAGCAGAACCACAGCAGCAATATGCTGCAGGGTGTCATTGATTTGTTGTCGAATCTGGCGCTTTATCATCCTTGCATATTTACTGACTTATGAAGAATATGCAAGGACGGCAGCTTGAAATTATTTCACAAATTCGCCGCAGTTTGTAAATTATGACCTAACAAAATATCTCCGAAGACAGAGGTTGCACGTTCGAATCCTGTCGGGTGAACCAATTTCCTTAATAATTTCAATATATTATCAATTATTCCAAACCATCACGCATTTTGCAAGTTATTCCCGGAAGCAATACGGAAGCAGAAAAAATCCAAATAAAGACATCCTTAGAAACAAAAAATGACCAAAGAGACGGGATTCTTGAGTAATTTGGATTTTTGAAGATTCTAGATTTTTGTGCCATCAGCCGAGACTACAGAATGAGGATATATTTATGACCAAGGTAACGCGGAACCAATCGTGGCCTTTTAGTTGCATATTGCACAATCGCCAGCGACCCAAGGAATGTGGAAAATGCTGCTCCCTGCTGTTTTTTCACCCAATTCGTCCAAAACAGTATTGCTAAATTTGCCTCCAAGATTGGCGAGCCTTTGTAAACTTGAAACCCATATCGCACGGTATGACTCATTAGATGCTTCAAGCAACCCATCTATAGCTACATTGGAAATGAGAGACGTGATAAATGCTAACTCAATTGCGCCGTAGGGCTGGTAGTGGTCACTACAAGACGGTTCTGTGTTTAACTCTCTACCTTCAGGCCAAATTATTGCTGTTTTATGCGGTGTTCCGGTTCGGTTGAGACCGCAATTGAGACATCCACCGTTTTTAGCAATGACGACTGCTGACCCAGCCATAGCGTGGTTTTCTGTCCAGCCATAGATGATCGGCCGCTCGCGCCCTGTCTGTTCATGCCATTTGTTAAGGGCGCTTTCAGCGGCCCAGTTACCCATCATACTCAGGATAAGATCACTATTCAGCAGTTGCATTTCGTCATGCTCAAGGATGGCCAATACTGACGTGTCATGGCCCACAATATCCAGATGTGGAAACTCTTGCTGGAGTTTTTCAGCTAAAGCGACGGCTTTGTTCTCACCAACGGAACTTGCACCCAATGAATGTCGACCGACGTTGGCCCAAACCATTTTATCATAATCGACAAGATTAATCGTTCTCACACCAGATCTCGCAAGGTTTTCGATCACAAAAGAGCCTACGGACCCACATCCGAAGACAGTTGTGGTTTTTTGAGCCAGTGTAACACTCCGAGGGTCTTTTCCTCTACCGTGAACCCATTGTGCATCTGCTCTATCCACCTGACTGCGGCGCACCTTATTGCCACCGTAGGTCTTGGCAAGCTTCACTTCACATGGTGTTTTCCCTCGACGAAACCCTTTATGTAGTTGGTCCTTCGCTCTTCGGTTCATCCCGCGACGGCTATTTTCACGGTCTATTTGGACAGGAACCAAACCTGGCCCGCCCCGCCCTTCAGCACCGAACAGTGTCAGACTCACATCACCATCGTGCAATGCGGCTTCCGTCACCGCGTCCACGGCCTCAGAATCCTGACCCTTCGCGATAGTAAGAACATCCTGCCCCGTCTGGGGGTATTGCGATGGGAGAAGCGGTTGGTCGAGCCAAACAAGGGCAGCCGGAATGGAATGTGCCGATACTTTATTTGCCACCTTCCGACCAAACCGGTTTCGTATCCATCGCACCAAAGAGACGTCATTTTCAGCGACATAGGTCAGGCCACCATGGTTGATTACACGCAATACCCGTGACGGTGGATTTGGCGCGAATAGTGTGACAACGTCCTTGGCAGAGTCCGTGGCGCCATAAAACCAGTAGGTTAAGAACTCTTCCTTAAAATCGCGGTCGACGATCGTACCTTCAATTAGTTCCTCGATCAGTTTTATTGATCGGTGCAGAATGTTCAGTGCAACTTCTTCGGGGCGATCGGGGTCAATCTCACTTGCGTTTGCAAGAAGGCACAGAATACCATCATGCTCAATGTGGGGCCACGTTAGATACTCCGGCCGATCAACCAACGCAGCTCGGACTGCCGTCACCGGGAACAAACGCGATACGATGAGGTCGAGGCGTCGGGTGACACCATCTGAAAAGCTTACCGATATCCGCCATCCATCTGTAAAGTGCCGTGTTTTGTAAATTGAACGAAGCTTGTTATCACCTAATCGTTCGAACGATATGCTACCGATTTTGCGGAGAGCCCGCTCAACGTCCAATAAGGCACGTTTTCTGTCCGTTTCCTTCTCATCGAGACGTGCCGGATTAAGCATGCCGCCCGCCGCCCATCTCGCTGACAGCGGCCGAAGCGACCGTGGTCGCTCCGAGAATGGTTGCGGATGCAACGGCAGGTGCGGACAGAGCTGACTTCGTTTCCGGCGCTATATCTTCTTCATAGCGTTCGCTGAAGAACGTCGTGTTGAATACCTTATCCCAACATTTCAGCGCAATTTCGCGATCACAGTCATTTTCAAAAAGCGGTTGCAGGTGGTCCAAGGCTTCGGTCAGGCGATCCCTATAGTAGGTCGCCTTGGCATCTGGATCACCGGTGGTGATTGTTTCATCTGGCGTGACGGGATGATTGATGACAGTGTCTTCATCGAGCCGATCGCGTATCGCTTCCATCGTATCAAAAAGCGCCAGATCTTCCCGATCGCTCTCAATGACACATTGCTCCGCCAACAGAACTGAGATGCCAAATCCACAAAGTGCCCGGGTCTTCCAACTGTTGCGACTCTTAGCGTGCTTTTTCAGATGCCGATTGAGGCGGCGGAATTGAACCGGATCATCCGTCGCTTTTCTTTCATCCTCATACCAATCAGTTACATCTCGCGCATCAGATCGTTTCCAACCGGAGCTTGCCGCAAGCTCGAAATACGTCTCACCATCACATTCTATCTTACGGTAGACCGGGATATCGACTTGGTAGCCAGCGCTGTAGAAGACCCTTACGCAGTTGCTGCGTACTTCTGGCGGCGTCTTGAAGCTGCCATCGTCCATCGCATCACAAACCATTTGTCGTGCCTGGAGCGAAGTCATCTCGGCTCCTTTCTGTCCCACAAGCGCAGACTTCTCGAAATAGGCACCGTCATCGATATCATAGTCATTGTTCGGGTCCCGCAGCATGGTTTTCATCTGATAACTACCTTGAGAAACGTGCTCATATGGTGTCGGTTTGTCGTCTTTCTCCAGGTTTCTTTTCAACCGATCGCGATTTGAATTTCGCCGGTTGCGCATCTTGGTCTGCTCGCTGCCAGGAAGTGTCACTTCCTGATCGTGAAATGCCTTAATATCTGCGCTGCAATCATACATTTTCCTGTCCTTTAGACTTGTGTTTATGTTGGGGTGGGCTAGATGAAGTTGGATTGACCAAGACTTTCGACTGATCTAATGAAGGCAGGTCACCCAACATTGCCTTTATACGTTTCCCCTTAGGGTCTCGCGAATCATCACACGCGCTTCTTGTCATGTCAGCATCGCTATGCGCTTGCTCGATCAGCCGATTGATCGCTTCTTCACGAGTGTCATCAAGTGCGAGATATGGCATCATGCTGGCGGGTACATCTTTACGGGGAAAGCGGACCGTCTCGATTTCACGACCGTTCTTGCTGATCTGCGTTGCAAGAAGTCGAGCTATATTGTCATAGGCAAACTCTTGGGCAGATATCGAAAGGGGGCCAACGTCGGCCCCCAGTGACCATTCCAAAAGTGAGCGATGAACAGCTTTACCCGCAATGTGCTCCCCCTCTGGTCGAGGACAGGTTCCAAGTGAATAGATTTCGATGGGTCGATCGCTAGGTGCGATGGCCAAGGCATCTGTCATCGCAACCATGATCGGATTATTCGCCCACAAACCACCATCGGCAAAAATCTGTTTTTCTTCCCCATTGGAACCGGGTGCCGTAATCGCGGCTAGCGACCGATAAATTGGTGCGGCGCTCGATGCCATGCAGATGTCAACAAGCGAGTAATCGTCATCACGGACTCCGCTTACAGGCGTTTTTTTGAAAACCCAAGCTCGGTGAGTGGACATGCGAACCGTGGGTACACACATAGAGATCCCGCGCTTGTGAAACACCTCTGAAAGTGTGGTTGTTTTCAAGACCTCTCCCAGCGCCTTTCTGAGTGCCCGGTCTCCGCTTCGTATATAGGTTCGCCCACTCATGGCTCGATAGATTGCGCTCAGCTTTCCGCGGATACGGTGCGGAAATATCTTTTGTCCGTGTTGGCGGTACAGATTTACAACGTCTGACATTGGACAGCCGACCGCCGCTGCGCTTCCGACTATAGCGCCCGTACTCGTTCCTACAATCAGGTCAAAACCCAAGCCCAGATCGACCTGTTCATCCCCGTTGATTTTGGCCTGTTGAGTGCAGAGGCGATCAAGAAACGCTGCGGTATAAACACCGCGCATTCCTCCGCCATCGAGGCTCAGAACGCGAAATGGGCGATCTGTGGGAGAAGGCTCTCTCTTTAACTTACTGACATGAACCCGTGCCATTTTGGTTACCTTTTATAGATTTTTGCCGCTTGAACTTGCCAACCCTAGAAAAAGTGTGCGAATCTGTGTTAGTGATACAAAATAGATAAAGGAGATTCGAAAATGTGTCAACATGTGCGAATCGCACAATCAAAATGAGTGTAGATAACGTAAAGCTCATTAATGCCCTTAAGAATAAGAGGAATGCTGAAGGCCTTAGCCTGAGAAAACTGGCAACACAGATTGGGGTTAGCTTTTCAACTTTGGCAAGGATAGAGCGTGGGGATGGAGAGCCTGACAACAACTCGCTTCTTCGAATTCTTGATTGGTTGGGAATTCACGGCGAGCAAGCTGGCTTGAAGTTTGAAAATGTGGCGCTGGTCCACTTCCGAGCTGCAAAAAATGTAACCTCACTAACAACAAAATTTCTGTTGGAAACTGCTCATATCCTGAAGAAACAATACTTTTCAGATGTTGAATGTGATCAAATTTCCAACGCGGGTGATAATGAAGCACAAGGGCCTGCACTTGCTCTATCCAAGCCTGAAATGGAGGAAATGTCTCAGAAACTAAGAAGTGATTTGGGGTTAAAGAAAAAAGAAGTTCTGAATGCGCTTGGATTGAGAATCCGAGGCGTTGATGTTTTTGTGCCCCGTGATGTAGACGATTTGGGAAAGGGGTGTCTGAAACATCTAACTGGAAAAGGTGCTGATGAATGGTCGGCCATGAGTGTTCCGCTGAACCTTGGCGAAGACAAATGGGCTGTTGTCAGGAACGATTGTCATTCCCTGGAACGGCAAAGGGTTACTTATTTAGAAGAATGTTGGCATATTTTATTAGGACATAAGCTCACGAAAGTTGCAAAAATAGGAAACGCATATGGCCGTACTTACGAGAGTTCGGAAGAGCATGATGCTTTCTATCTTGCAGCAGCAACTTTGTTGCCAGAGCAAGCAGTTCGGGAAGCTGTGGAAGATGGCAAATCCGCTGAAGAAATAGGACAGAATTTCGGCACTTCGCCCGATCTAGTTGAATATCGGATTAAGCGAATGGGGTTATGGAGAGTATACAAATCTATCAGTATTGAGATTTCCGAAAGTTGATTTTTGTATGCTTAAAATGTAGAAGTTCAAACTTGATCTGACAGTTGTCCATTTTCAAAGTGACGCCGTTCAAATTCGGCTTGAGTTTCTATACGTGAAGACTGCAGTCGCAAACCTCTATACATACTCACTACCGCGAAATTCCTTTCCCAATCCTAATGCTCATTCCCTTACCTTTTCCTATGCGTATTGCTTGTCGCCAAGGAACAAGCGAAAACTCCTTGCCCTTTTGTAGAACTGAAAATCGCCCGGATGCCAGTTTGATGGTTTTATGAACTTGCCCCTTCCGGCGCTCACCAACAGCTTCTGGTTGATAGCTCAATCCAAGTTCTTTTTGAAGTTTTATGGCAACCCGGCTCAACTCCCTTCGCTGCAAAGTCTCAAGCAGTTTTCGACGGACGATCAATTGCCCACCTTGTTCAGTCATCAACTCTTCCCGGATAAGCCATTGCTGGCGCAATCGTAATGCCCGGTTTGCTTCCGTGCCAAAACCCTTGTCGCGATATTCCAGCGGCTCTTTGGATAATAGCTTTCTATCCAGCCAGGTTGCTCCATCAGCGCTGGCAAGATCGCGAAACGGCACATGGGATTCAATGAACATTCGGGCGGTTACCTGCCGTGATTGTTGCGACTGCTTGTTTGTGTCGCGACCTCGTAAAGTTACCACCATCCCCTTGCTCGGTGGGTCGTATTTGCTGAGCCGCCCGATCTTTGCGTAGTGAAATTTTCCGTCGACGCCATCAACAACAACATAGTGATGATCCTGCAATTCGTTTGAAAGGCCGATTGCGACAATTTTGCCAACGGGTTTTGTGTTTGGTTGACCGGCATCGAAAACCTTGTAGTCTGTAGCACCTCTATCTATGCCAGCCTGCTTCAGTGCGTGCTGCATGGTCTTCATGATGTCACCGCGCTGACCGAGTTGCCTCAGTACTGTTTCTGTGCGCTCAGCGAGCTTCCAGACGCCGGGTTTGAGTTCTTCTGCCAGTCCCATTGATTTGAGTTTCTTCAGCCGTCCCATTCGATGTGTCAACTGACGTGGATTTGTATCTCGTTTTGTTGCGACAGTTAGAATGCCCTTGTCAGCCTCACTTAGGATGGAACGATCAATCCGGGTGAATCTTTCCGTCCTGATTTCTCTCGCCATCTTTTTCTGAATGCCATCCTCAGATTCAGGCCCGAGTTCCAAGGTGGCAAGATCACGGGCACGTTCGCGCAGGCCCCGGGAGATGTAATCACGCGCTATAATCAAATCTCCACCTTTGTCATCGCGGCCTCGAATGATGATGTGCGTATGGGGATGTCCGGTGTTGAAATGATCGACCGCTACCCAGTCCAGCTTTGTGCCAAGATCAGATTCAGCCTGAGCCATAAGATCACGGATGAAGGGTTTGAGTTCACTGAATTCGGCTCCATCCTCCGGCGCGACGATTATTCGAAACTGATGGGGGTCGTCTTCGCTTCGATCAAAGAATGCCTTGCCATCAACACGGTCATTGTCTCGCCCATAAAGTTCCCCACGTTGTCCTTCAGGGGTTACGCCATCACGCTGGATATATCGAAGGTGTGCTCCGGCTGCGGACATACCGCCGCGCCGGAATGAAGTGAACCGCGCTTTGACAATCACACAACGGCGACCAGGCTGGAAGGATCGCAGGGATAGAACTGTTCCTTGCGAATATCCGCGCCCAATCCGGCTACCGGTGAAAGATGATTTCTTGCTTCCATGGCGGCGCTGGGTGGCCATTCGGATATTGCGGATAACCCGGTTGATCTATCGTTGGCTCTTTGCGCCGGGCTTGGAGCCTATGCGTCCTGTCTTTGGTTGAAAGTCTTCGGCAGCCATGTTTCTTCTCCTGATTAAGTGGGTATGAAAGAGAGATTGGTATTGAACGGGACCATGCCAAGATGGTGTTAAAACCATTCTGCAGCATCAATAGTTTAGGCAGTGAATGGTGTTATCCGATTTTGCATGACACCAAAAACACCAAGTGAACGCAGTCACTTAACCCCCGCCCGTGTTGTTCCTTTATCTTGCTCTCACCAATCTCAATCTCCACCCATCCACATCCAACCCAATCCCCAACCCCCTCATTCCGACACCAGCCACACCGGTACCGCAATTCCGATGACAGATGACGCTTTACCGATACCAAAATACCGTCCATCAAATGAATCTGGATGATCAGCGAGCAGGAACAATTCATACGATTTGAGAACTCTGCAACCGCTCCATTGAGGCAACATTCGGCCAAAACCATCTTGAATTTTCGCGATGGCAACGCGGTTCTGATTGACGAATATATTCGATCCAAACCGGCAAACAACGTCACCAGAAACATCGAAAATCCGTTTGAGTGCCGGTACATTTTTGGGCAAATATCTGTGTTGACTTGCAAGAAAGGCCGCCCATTCAGGCAGTTGCACAAACACTAGTTCATCTGCTTTCGGCGGTGAAACTGTGATCCGATAAAGCCCTTTGGTAACGCTTTCTGAAGCATTCCAGACAAGCTTCGCTGGCCCCAAGTCAAAGAAAGACGCAACCAATAAACCGTTCCCAATAAGCATGAATACGATAGCTAGCCGAGCACTATTGCACTTGCTTCCAACCTCAAACATCCGGCACTTCCGATGTTGATGAGCGACGTGAAGCATCAGACCAGGTGGTCAGGTCATCGAGCGAATAGAGCACGCGTTGCCCGTGTTTGCGGTATTCAGGGCCGTTGCCATAGACCCTCATTTTGGCCAGCGTATTGGGTTTGAGGCCGAGAAACTCAGCGGCCTGTTTGGCATTGAGAAAAACTGGTTTTTCGCCCGAGGTTTGATTGTCGATCATGATGATATCCTTCTGTTTCAACTCATGGGTATGAACATCCAAGAGAAGATTGAAGGAGATCAGCGTTGAGTGGGAGTGTCGGAATTTATGTTGCTATTTGCGACACGGTTTGGAAAATTCAGTTGAGAAACTCGCGATAGCCGCCGTTCAAAAGATACAGGCCCTTGCGTTTGGCACGGATAATTTCATCCTTAAAGGTACGACTATCGAGGTTTTTCCATTCTGTTTCAGTGCGTTTACTGCCGTAAATTGTCGCGCCAATATCTCTTAGAAACGAGCCTTTGATGGCTTTTTCGGCAGCAATCAGGTATTTCAAACGTCGCAGTTGGGTTACATATGGCAGCTGTTTCTTGGGCAGTTTCACGCGCTTTTTGACCGCTCGCACCACTTCAAGAGCTGCCATTGCACTGCGAACCTGATCAAGTCCGTCGATAAAAAAACGCATGCGAACGGGGTGAAACAACACACTATCACCGCTGACTTTCAGGCAGGAAGAATGTAATCCGATGCGCATGTACAGGTTCTGTAATGCAGGACCGATGATGAGAAAAAAACGATCAAAGCGTGCGGTTCTGATATCAAAATCGATGTTTTCAACCGATTGACTGGTCGCATTTGCTTCCGCCTCAACGGCCCAGCTCACACTGTCAGAGTGCCAGGCAATGTGTGCGATATTGGATGATAAATTGGGGTTGAACATGTGAAGTAATCCCCACTTCTCAGCAAAGGGGCACTGTCGGCGTATCCGTAGAAACTTTATTCCTGACACGTGTGCAATGACGGTCAGAAGATGGGCTCGGCTCAACCGATAATCGCGCTGGTAATCAGGATTGCGGCGCAGAAACTCCCATGCCCAGTCGGCATTGTTAAGCGATGCTACGGTGTTTTTGTCTGGATATAGGTCGGTCATGGCAATACAATGCCGGAGCAATCTCCCTCAAGCGTAAATTCCATGCGCGCAGTTGCTCCCCAACCACAACCGTTAGTATGCACTGAACTATGTCAAACATTGTGGCATCAGATGCTTTTTATTGCTCAGATTTCGGAAAGAATACCCCCGCATCGTGTGATGCGAGGGTATAGTTTGCGTTTAGTCACGCGGGTTCCAGATGAGGGCGAAGACGTTTTTATCGTCCTGACCGGCGGCCTCGCCAAGATTGGCATAGAGCTTCTTGGGGCCAAATTCTGGTGCGGCAATTGACAGGGAAACATATTCCTTGCCGGTGCTTGCAGATTTTCGAACCCATGCGGCACCCACTTCGATGCCTTCGGCAAAGACCCGGTAGTCGGGCTGGTTTTCTGAAGTCTTGTCAGCGTTTGGCACGATGACGATTTCAGCGCGGATGGAGAGGGTTTTCAACTCGCCTTTGTAGCTTCCGTCTTTCAGTTTAGTGACATGTCCGATAGCAGCCATGATGTTATTCCTTTTCGTTTTATTGTGGCAGAAAGTTTTTCTTCCTGCCTTGCAGCGAAACCAAAAGACCGTTCAAAGGGCGGGTGCATCCGACTGCAAGGAGTGGCCGCAACGAAGTGTAGGATCAGCAGGCGTGCTGTTTTTTGGATGCAAAGCATCATGCGCGAGGAGATGTGCAACATCGGGGAAAAAACTGCTCGCCGGAAGATTGTTCCAGACCGGCAAGGGTCTTCAGCAGCACGCAAGAAAGGCCAGGAAGGAAAGTTATCTGCGCAAATATCTGAAAGGATTGTTAGCTGTTATCCGGGTTTGTCACGACTGATAGGGGAGCCAAAAAGTGGATTGAAAACTCTCTATCCGTGTCGATAGTTGAGCAGTTATTGACAATATTGAGGAACCAACCCGACTACCGGGTCTTTGCTAAATGCATCGAATTATGTGTGCCTATTGCCACTAAAATTCGGTTGTAAAGAAAGTGGTGTTTCCATCAAATCGCCCCGCAACCGTTTGGCCGCGAGGCGGTAGACCATGCAAATTGGTGCTTCATGTCAGGTCGATTTGCCTGTCCTCTTGCCCTTGAACATCGCTTTGACCCGCAACCAACTCGCCCCGATGCTGATGGTTTCGATGGGTATATCTGTATGACCCTTGAATGGAAACTGCAGATATTTCGGCAGCCAATTCTTGCGTTTTTTACGACCATTCTCTCCCTTGATAAAGTCGCTGATGATGCTCTTTTGCACCTTGCCGGTTTCTTTGATATTGGCCTCGGCAACTTTCTCATTCGCGACATTGGCCAGCACTGCATTGATGGCTTTCTTGTCTTTAAGCAGATCAATGAATAAATCGTCGGCCTGCCATTTGTTGGTCGCGTCAATGGCAAAGTGATTGCCAATCGCTTCTATAAGACATGAACCGGCTTCAAGACTTTCAACCATGGCGAAGGTCAGAATGCGGGAAACATCTGCGTCTTTCGTGGTCAACAATTTGACAAACAACATGGCGGTCGGGTAACTGTCGCCATTGCAACGGACAAGGTCGGCGCGGTCTTTGTTGAAACCGAGCAATTTGAGAATTGCAGTGCGCTCATTCTCAAATGCCTGATGACTGGTTGAATCCAGCACCGATGTTTTGATCTCTGGCTTTGGCACACGCTGTGGTTCCGGCCTGACCTGCCACAGTGATGAACCGGCAATCATGTGGGCAACAGTCAGGCGAAGCGCAACCTTTGGATGAGACAACAGTTCTGTCCGAACCAAGGCGTGGCGGTGAAGCTCGAGATAGGTCTGCATGGCCTTGGGGATTTCCGGTTTTGGCGGCCTGTCCTTATCTGTTTCGCCTTTACCGTTGGCCTTTCGTGATCGTGCTTCTTTGAGAGTGATAAAACCCTCATGGAAAGTGACATCACCGCGCTGGTTGATGGTGATATAGATACGTCCACCATCTTCCTTGCCGGTTTTTTCGTATTCCCACTCGGAGAAATAATGGCCCTGCTCGAACACTTCGACACCAGTCCAACCGTCCTCTTTGTATGTCTGGACTCTTTGCTCAATAGCCTCCATTTGCATTACCCAGAACTGTTCTGGCTCGGCAAAATAATCATCATCACCAAACAGATCGGTGACGATTGTTCCCTTGCATTTGGCAAGATCAAACAAGGCCTGGCTGGTTTTGATGTTATCGCCCCCCAGTAGCCAGCGTTTGAGCTGATACCCTGTTGGTGCATGGGTCTTCTTGCCACTGACCAGTGCCAGCCATTCCTTCTGTTGTGCCTTGGAAGCAAGGGTTAGAATGCGCAGTGTTTCCCCATCAAAGTCGCCCATTCCATAGAGTGCCTTGATAGCGGGCAACAATCCGGCAAGAGCCAAAGTACGTTTGACTGCCAGTTCGGTAATGCCGAATGTCTCGGCAATATTGCCAATGCTGTCGCCCTGTTTGATCAGTCTGGCAAAAGCTTCATACTGCTGCATCGGATCCATGGGCAGACGGGCAATGTTCTCCAAGAGTGAAGCTTCGATTGCTGCCGCATCATCACCCTTGGCCATGATGGCACAGGGAATGGGTTCAACTTTTTCGCCATCTTTCTGCAGGGCTTTGGCTGCAAAGTAACGCCTTCGGCCTGCCACGACTTCATAACCTTTACCGTTGGGGCGAACGAGCAAGGGCTGCAGAATGCCGCGCTTTCTGATCGATGGCAGAATATCGGATATATCTGGTGCTGCCTTACCATGGCGCACGTTGACGTTGGTGGGTTTGAGGTTGTCCAGTTTGATATGACGTAGTTCCATGAGATTTACTTCTTTTGGGTGGGGGTCAGGATTTGACCGGTGATTGTTGCTCGGCGAGATAGTCGAGCAGATCGATCTGGTTGCGCGAGGTTTCATCGAACAGGCCAACGTCACAGGGTTTTTGCTGTGCGTTGGGATTGCGTCTTGGTTGCAATGGTCGGTTGGCTATGACGGTCAGTTGATCGCGCAGGGTGACGGGGCGAATGCCCGAAACGAGAGTCTGTTCTCCCGCTTCGGTGCGTTCGCTTTGCAGGGAAGGTTTGCCGCTCATGCCGCTGCCTCCCGTTCTTGGCTGTCGAAGGCCAGCAAAAACTCAGCCGCTTTTGAGGCCTGACTGGCAGCGCGGAATATGGCGCGTTTGTCTTCCTTTAAGACTTCCAGCCAACTGGCCAGATAATCCGCATGGCGAACGGTTGGGGTGATGTCGAGAGCCGCACAGGTAAAGGCTGCGGTCATCTCGGCAATCAGTTCCTCACGGGCATAGGATTTGGTTTTGAACCGCCCGCTCTGATCGCGGTCAAGCCGTTTGGCGTGGCCAGTCCAGTGACCCAGTTCGTGAAAGAATGTGCGGTAATAATTTATCTGTTCGGTGAATGCCGGTTGCGGTGGCAGTTGCACAAAATCGCGCAACGGGTCGTAAAAGGCTTTATCCCCACCATGGCGAATATCGGCACCACTTGCCCCTTTTCGCCCTTGCGCACGGAACCGCCAAGGGCTTTGGCCTGTTTGAAGGTCAGCCAGTTTTGCGAGGTAAAGCCATGATCGAAAACCGCTCCCCACAATATCAGAACATTGATGCCGGAATATCGGCGTTGGGTGGTGGCATTAACCGGTAGGCCAACAGTGCAAGCCGCATGGCTGGAACTCCAAGGCTGCACCCATGGGAATTTGCCCTGTTTCATCTGGGCAATAATCTTGTTGGTGATCTCCTGATACAAGTCTTGGCGTGGTGTCTGCTTTTGTCGATTGATCTTTTCCATGTCGGTTCCTTTCCCTTACTTCCCGCCATCCACCCCGGAAGCGGGGTGGGCGGTGAACAACAAGGGGAAGGCGCGCTGTGGAGGGTTGCATCCCGCGACCATGGGAACCCTGGCGAACAAAGAGAAAACTGGACCGCAAGGAGGAACGACTGGAGGGCTGGTGATGACGAGGAAAGATCACAGGCGAACAAAACCGGCTTTACCAGACCGCAGGCCTCACCGGTTGCGGCCCGCCACAGCGGGACTACACCCGAGAGCCGCCCACACCGCGCCCGGTGTGGTCAAACAAAGCCGCGAATGAAATGAGCGCCCATACAGGCAAACGCAGTGCGCCCAGGCGCAAGGGATCAAAGTCGAAAGGCCGGGACAATTATGACTGAAAGGATTGATTGGCCCGGTTCACGCGAGCCCGGTCCACCGTTAGGTGGATGCGCATTAACCTACAATATTGTCAAGTATGGATTTCAGCTCTGATGCACTTTCCTGATCTGCTGTCCACGACATCCATTCATGCACCAATTGCGCAGTTGTAATTGGCACAATGCCAATTTGAACAAGACGGGACATGGCATCTGGATGGTCTTTTTCAATCCTGGAGAATACTAAGTCAGTTA
>JAESUG010000083.1 GCA_016763185.1 Robiginitomaculum sp.
ATGGGGTGATGACTTGTATCCATCAAATCTTAAAAAAATTGGAGTTGAGGGTTTTTATTTTATTACTGATTGGCCTCTTGGCCCAAAGCCATTTTATGTTAAGGATAGTAAAAGTAATCCAAAAATTTCAGAGTCATTTGATTTGATGTTTGGGGATTTGGAATTATCTTCTGGAAGCACAAGAATTGAAAAACGTGATGAGTTAGTTGAAAGAATGAAAAATAAAGGGATGAAAACAGATTCCTTTGAATATCATCTTAGTGCATTTGATTATGGTGTTCCACCTCATGCTGGATGTGGAATTGGTCTTGAGCGATTAATGATGGCATTAACTGGTACAGAAAATATTCGAGATGTGACATTTTATCCCAGAGATGTTGACAGGCTTACACCGTAGTAGAACGTTATATTACAGACCCATAGTATACGGGGCAATCTCGGTCACTTTTTAATTAATTACCTGATTTTATGGTTGGATGTTAGAAATCCAACTTGAAATTCCAATTAATCCCATTATTGCTAATGTAATGAAAATCCACTTATCCCAATTTGATTTTATGAAATGTGTTGTTTTACGTCTAGTTGATATTTTTTCAATTCGTTTTAATTTACAATTTCTACAATGTTTAAAATCTTCACCATTTGGAAATTTCTTTGTTACAATTCTATATTGATGAATTTGATTTTGCCATGTAATTTCTTTTTTACATTCAGGACATTCTTTAATAAAATCATTTTCAATCTTTTCTCTACAATCCCTACAAAGTACTTCATCTATTCCATATTTTTTAAAATGTTCTAATTTGTGATTATTTTCCCCTGCTTGTAGTTTACAGCGTTCACAAACATTTCCCTCTCTAGCAATCTCAACTGGCATAAATCCATCATTTTTCATTATTATAAAAAAGATCAAACATAAAAAAAAGAGGGAAATCAGAAGCTTTTTCCCCAGATAATTAAAGAAAAATCAAATGAGTAAATTCAGGGATCAATGTGAGTATAATGAATGCCCTGAAAAAGGAACTGAAAAATTTAAAGGTAAACTGTATTGCTGGAAACATTTTTCAAAAAAAATACGCATCAAAAAATTATACGGTGTTATTCTGGGTATTGGAGGCTTGATAATGATAATACATGTAATTCATCAAATTTTTTCTTTCTGGAAATAAAATAGAGGAAAAATTCTCCTAAACTTTAAGTTCATATGAAATTTAGAAAATTATGGTTGAGGGTAACCTCTGTAGAGAATGTGGTAGTGAATTAAATCCTAAGATCATACTTGATAGAAAATGTTTGGAAGAAAGAAAAAAATCGTAGTTGAACTTAAAGAAATATCATGTCCGTACTGTTGTAGTAACATAAGTGCCGATATCCCTGATAAAACAGGTTTGACAGGAACTTTTTTTATGACTTGTCCACATTGTGAACATCAATTAGGTTCTAAAGATAATGGAAAATCTTTTTTTGAAACTGATCATGGTTCGTTATCCGAGTGGTAGAAATCATGAATAGAATTACAAAATTATTCTTTGTGTTCATTTTAGGTGTTTTTCTGATTGTTATTGGTTTACAGTTATCTGAACTTGCAGTTGTTCTACTAGGTGGATTGTTATCAACTATGTCCTCTTTGTTTATTTTGGCTAGTATTTTTGTTAAGACATAGTTCCTTGAACATTTAAGAATCTAAGTAGTTCTAAGAAATGAGTTAGGGAAACGACCCCCTAAACTTTAAGTTCATAATTCTTGTAAAAAATTCATGTTAGATGCTGATGAAGTTATTAGAAGATGGATGGAAAAACGAGATAAAATATTCACTGATGGTAAAAAACCACAAAATTATCAATCACAAAAACATTACATAAAAGGTATAGAGAATTGTCTAAAAATATTGTGGCTTAGAAGTCCATCAGACGTAGATATTCAGAAAATTATGACATTTCTTGAATCAATTATTGCAGAAACTAGAGAAATGTTTAGACCTGATGGTATGATAGAGTTTTATCAATCACAGGAATTTTGGGAAATGCTAGAAAATTACACAAAAAAAATCGAGGATAATAAAAAATGAGATGCATAAAATGTGGTTGTGTTAGCGAAGCACCATTATGCGTTGAACACTTCTATGAAGAATTTGAAAAACAAACAGGAAAAAAACCTGAATGGCAATTTGATGATAAAAAACAAGAATGGGAACAAGTGTACAAAGGTGATAAAAAACAAGAATGGGAACAAGTGTGTAAGGACCTTGTTAGTAATCTAAGTAGTTCAAAGAAATGATTACTGAAAAACAGGTGAGGTATTCATTAGCATTCACCATGGAACAAAAACTAGAGCGACAAAACACAAAATAGCAACTCCTGCAACTAGTAAATTTATTTTAAGTTCCATCTATAATCTCCTAACTATATCATCAATATTAAGGAAAATATGTTACACATTCTTGTGATGTATTTCTCCCAATCATATGTCTAACACCACAATGGTGGATATTGACAGACTAACCCCATAATTAATTGAATTCGTACAAACATCTCTGTCCTAAATTAAATTTGAAAAAAGTTGACTATTGTACCCTTTGAATGGTGCTGCAGGTAAGCTAGCACTATCAAATCGATACATGAATAATAGTTATAGCAGGATATTGCGTCAACTTTCATTAATTTATGAATAAAAATTGTATTTTATGATCTGTTTGTTCATTTCAAACAGACTATTAATGATATTAAAATATGAATTTATTAAAAATATGATGAAATTCCCTGGAAACCTATGTGGAGATTGTTTTCGAATGAAGTGTGTAGACGAATGTGTCTGTGATTGTCATGGCGTAAAGTACTTGACAATTACAGAATAAACTATACAGAAACCAAATTGGTTGTCTAAAAAATTCTAACAGGTAAATAAATCAAATAATACATTTTTGAATTTAGTTATGCTAGATAATGTATTATCTCTTGAGACAATTAACAAGCTTATTGACAAATATATTACCACAAAAACGTTGCCTGCATTTTCTAGATTCTTAGATAAAAATTCTAGTCATAAAATTAATACATATACCCTAACCGATTGGAGAGAGAAAAATTCTGATCTGCTTGTATCTGATACAGATTTTACATCTATGTATTTAACTTCTATTGGTGAA
>JAESUG010000084.1 GCA_016763185.1 Robiginitomaculum sp.
AGGCTCGCCCCCGGCGTGCCCGGCCTTGGGGAGTATTTGAATGAATAGGCTGACGAATACTGTACCGCCTCGACACAGGCCATTGTTGCGGCAAAATCTTCTTCGGTTTCACCGGGAAACCCAACGATAAAATCGCCGGAAATGGCAATGTCGGGGCGGACGGCGCGGACTTGTTCGATCTGTTGCAGATAGGTTTCAATGGTGTGTTGGCGGTTCATCGCTTGCAAAATTCGGTTCGAGCCGGATTGTACGGGTAAGTGCAAATACGGCATCAACTGCTCAATCTCGCCGTGGGCAGCGATCAAATTGGCGTTCATATCTCGTGGGTGAGAGGTGGTATATCGAATACGGTCCAAGCCGGCGATTTTGGCCAAATGGCGCAAGAGTTCGGCCAAATCCCATTGTCCGTCCACCCCGGCAGGTGCAGCAGCAGCCCAAGCATTGACGTTTTGACCAAGCAATGTGATCTCGCGCACGCCGACACCAACCAATTGGCGCGCTTCTGCCGTGATCTCGTCGGTTGTGCGCGAATATTCACTGCCCCGCGTATAGGGCACCACACAAAATGTACAAAATTTATCGCAACCTTCTTGCACGGTTAAAAATGCGGTTGGCCCCTTTACCTTGCGCAGTTTTGGCAATTGCTTAAACTTGTCGACCACATCAAAATCTGCGGCCAAATTTACCGAAGGGTCAGCCGTTTTCGCCAGCATTTGCGGTAATTTATGATAGCTTTGCGGGCCAAGTACCATATCGACCACGGGGGCGCGTTTCATAATTTGTGCGCCTTCTGCTTGGGCAACACAGCCAACCACAGCGATTTTGGTGGCATGGCCTTGGGCGGCGCGCTCCTGTTTGGTTTGGCGCAATCGGCCCAACTCTGAATAGATTTTTTCGGCAGCTTTTTCACGGATATGACAGGTGTTAAGCACCACCAGGTCGGCCTTCGCAGCATCCTCGGTGCTCTCATAGCCAAGGGGGGTAAGGATATCGCTCATCCGTTCGCTGTCATAGACATTCATCTGACAGCCCCAGGTTTTCACGAGAACACGTTTGGTTGGTTGGTCTGGGTTTGTCATGTGTCTGTTAGTTTCACGCCATATAGCTCTAGGCGGTGATCTACCAATTTATAGCCTAATTTTTTTGCAATTTTGATTTGTAATTTTTCGATCTCGTCATCAACAAATTCGATGACTTCGCCGGATTTTACATCAATTAAATGATCGTGATGGTCCTCAGGCACGGTTTCAAAGCGCGACCGGCCCATTCCAAAATCGTGTTTTTCAATAACACCAACTTCTTCAAACAAGCGCACAGTACGATAAATGGTCGCCAGCGAAATATTGGCATCCAGACGCGAAGCCCGCCGGTATAACACCTCGGCATCAGGGTGGTCGTCGGCTTCGGACAATACTTGTGCAATAATGCGGCGCTGCCCGGTCATTCGCATGCCGCGTTCTTCGCACAATTTTTCTAATGGTGAGGTCAAAGCTTGCTCCGCCGGATGATACCCGATTATTGCGATTGATATTTAGTCTCATTCTAGGGGGTTGTCTATATTGCTACAGCACTTCTACGAAAAGTGGGAACCGGTTTTCGGATAAGAAGTGCGAAAGCAAACCAGACTTCTACGAAAAATTCTGGAATGAAAGCCACGCTCTACTGGGGCAAAGCAAGGCGGTAGATCAGAGCGTCACTACCATCGTCATAATATCGCGGGCGCACGCTAATTTGCTTAAAGCCAAAACCCAAATACAAATTGACGGCTGGTTTGTTGTTTTCGGAAACTTCTAAGAAGACATTGTGCTTGCCGCTGGCCAGTAACAGATCGCAAATCGCTTGCAATAACCCATAGCCCAACCCCAAGCCCCGGCGTTCCGGTAAAATGCCAAAGGTAAGAATTTCGGTTTCAGAGCCAATGGTTTGCAACAAAGTTAGTCCAATATCGCGCTCGTCTTCGGTAAATACCAAGCCAATAACCGCCGGATTATTCATTAGGCTGGCAAACTCTGCTGCGGTCCATGATTGCTTAAAACAACGTTGATGTAGCGTCGCCAAGCGAGCTGCCTCATCTGCCGATACGGGAAAAGCCTTTACGCCCACGGGTCGATCCCTTTTGGCAATTTGGCATCGGGTGGGCGCACATACCACGGGGTTGCGGGATTGGTTTGTGGCTCTAGGGTGGTGGCCAGATCGGCAAATATCGACATACAAACCCCGGTCAGACCCGTGATGTTATCAATATCCGGATGTTGATCGCCCACGCAATGAACATTGCGCCCATCGGCGCATTTCGCCAACATTGGCGCAAACTCTGCTGGTTGGCAAACTATTGGTTTTTGTTGCACTCCTTGGGCGCTCACCAAAGCCCACGCCACTTGTCCGCGTCCGACATTTTTGATGCCAACCCCAAGATCAACCCCATCGGTTCGCGCTTGCATCGCCAATACTTCGAGCAAGGATACGCCAATGACCGGTGCGCCCGTTACTAGCCCCAAGCCTCTGGCAAATGAGACACCAATTCGAACACCAGTAAAACCGCCCGGCCCAACGGCCACGGCAATATGGGTAAGCTGTTTGGCAGTAAGTTTGGCTTCGGCTAAAGCATGCCTAGTCATATCGGCCAGCGCCCGGTCGTGGCCAGTTTGCATGGGCAAAGTATGTAGAACATCGCTTTCATTGCTGCGGATCAGCACTTGGCAGAAGCCATCACAGGTATTTATGCACGCTAAGTTCATTGATGGTTACACAATATCGCCAGCTTCTTCAAAGCTCAGTCGCGGTGAACGGGCAAATACGGCCTTTTCATCGCCATGGCCCAAGGCACAGATGAAGTTTGAGCGCCAATGTTGGCGTTTGGGGTCATCGGCAAAGAACGCGGCATCCACCCCCGCTTTGTCAAAGCCGGACATCGGCCCACAATCAATGCCTAAGGCACGAGCCGCCAGCATCAAATAGGCGCCTTGCAAAGTGCCATTGCGAAAGGCTGCATCAAAATGAGCATCCGGGTCGGTAAACCAGTTCTTGGCATCGGGGTTATGGGGAAATAATTTCGGCACTTGCTCTTCAAATTTTTCGTCATAGGCAATGATCACAGTCCAAGGTGCCGTCAGCACTTTTTGATCATTGCCAGTCATTAACATTGGTTTTAGTTTTTCTTTGGCCTCATGTGAGCGGATCCATAAAAACCGTGCCGGGGAAATATTGGCGCTGGTTGCTCCCATTTTTAACAGGTCATACATGGCGCGAATGAGTACTTCGGGCACATCGCGGTCTTGCCAAGCATTGGCGGTGCGGGCGCTCCGAAACAATTGGTCCAATGCGCTATCTGATATCGGTTGGCTCATCAGCGTTTCTCCTACAGGGCTGCCTCGACGGATGTTACTTCGGGTACATAATGTTTTAGCAGGTTTTCAATGCCGTGCTTTAAGGTCATGGTAGAGCTAGGACAGCCCGCACACGCGCCGCGCATATGTAAAAAGACTTGGCCGGTGCTAGCTTCAAAATGATCAAACACAATATCGCCGCCATCGCGAGCAACCGCCGGGCGTACTCTGGTATCCAGCAATTCCTTGATCTGGGTGACAATTTCGGCGGTTTCACCTTCGTAAACTGTTTCGGTACTGGCCGTCTGTTCGGCAGTAACCACCGGCGCACCCGATTGAAAATGATCCATAATTGCCCCCAATAATGCGGGCTTTATCTGTTGCCAATCAATAGCGTCGGATTTGGTAATGGCGATAAAGTCTGACCCCAAAAACACACCGGTAACATGGTTTTGCGCAAACAAAGCACTGGCCAATGGCGAGGTATTGGCCGTATCCGCATCGCGGTAATCGAGGGCAGTATTTGGGGACACTTCGCGGCCCGGCAAAAACTTCAACACGGATGGGTTGGGGGTGGCTTCGGTTTCTATAAACATGGGTGTCTCCAGACGAGGGTTGTATTTGGCAGATAATCACCTGATGCCGCAACTACAAGTTATTTACGCAATACATCCGTAATTTCGCGCATTTTGGTGCGGGCGCGTAATAGATGAAAACCCTGATTGGCCAAATGATTGGGAAAGGCTTGGCCAGAAAGAGTGCCGTTGTTTACCACCAAAGGCTGCATGATGGCGGCCCGGCGTAACTCGGCCAGCATATCATCATAAAGCCGCGCTGTCTGGCGCTCATTGATCACATCTGCAAAGTCCGTTTTTAATGCCTGCAACACCATGAAATAGGCATAAATACTTCCCTTTACCCGATAGAAAATTTTATCGGCTTTCAAGTCGAGCAATCCCAATGTCTTGTGGCGGTGATCAATTTGCATATCCAGCTCTGCTGACATTGAGCCAATATCTAAAGCGATCCGGTTCATCACGGCCATTAAATTATCAGGCCGCGCATCAAACGTAGCATTGCCTGCAGCCAGCCGGGCATTATAGCGTTTTAACGCCGCAATCGCATCGCGGTATTGGTCTTCGGCTGGGGCAGTTGGCCATAATGTACCCGGTTTGAAAATCCAAACCGTGGGTTCATATTGCAACCGCGCCCTGGCAATTGCAAGATCAGCATCCACCGCCGACGAGCCACGCTCGCGGCCTACTTGGTCTTCAAGCTCGAAGGCAAATCGGCCCAAAGCTTTGACCATGCCGATCTGGTAGTTTGGCATATTGTTTAGGATTGCCGCCGGCATAAATGCCGGCGCATTGGCGACCCAGCCGGTTTCGCTAATTTCGCGTTCCATCAACATGATGGTGATGGCCACCGATGCGGCGCCGCCATCTACGCCGGTTGCGTCAACAACCGGATCATCGTTAATTTGGTGCACCAACAAAAACGCAATCAGCGGCCATAATACCAGCACAAAGCCAATGCTGCCCACCACCAACCAAAACCATTTCGGGCGGCGCTTCACATTGGCGGGCGCGAGTTCCGGTGTGTCAATGATCTCAACCACGGGATCATTGGACGAGGTTCGTTGAAACACCCGTAATACCTTCGACGTGGTCCGGCGAATATATTGGCCGATCTGCATGTTTTGTATCCTAATTTGGCCTCGGCTCGTTGCCTAAGTATCCCAAGAAGCAGACAAGGGATCAAGCCCAAGCAGGGCGCTCCACATGAAATCAGTTGTTTTTGCTTTTTCTTTGTCAAATTTTTCTGATCTGGTACGGTTACTCTTCCAGCAATGAATGAACCAATATGCAAGATGAAATGGAACGAGCCGCCGAAAGTCTACACCAATGGTGGGCCGATGCCGGTGTGGAAGCAGAACCCTTACCGCCAAAGCCGGTCACCCCCGCACAGCCAACAGCACAGACATTAACACCAAAACCCGCCAGCAACCTAAACGCCGAGGCCAGAAGCGCGGCGGCGGCATGTTCCACTTTGTCCGAATTATATACCGCGATCAGCAATTTCAATGCAGGCGCTTTGTCCAATGGTGCCACCCAAGCGGTGATTGCCCGTGGCAATCCGAAGGCAGAAATAATGTTAATCGGCGAAGCACCGGGTCGCGAAGAGGACAAAGCCGGTAAACCATTTATCGGGCGCTCCGGTCAGTTCTTGGACCGAATGCTTGCTAGCATTGGTTTGGACGAAACCAGTTTATACATCACCAACGGCGTGTTCTGGCGGCCAACAGGCAATCGCACACCCGATCAAGAAGAAACAGCGATGTGCCTGCCGTTTGTCGAGCGCCACATCGCCCTGATCGCCCCTAAAATCCTAATCACTGTTGGGGGCAGTTCGACCAAAACCATGCTGAACACCGAAACCGGGATTACCAAATTGCGCGGGCAATGGGCTAGTTACACCATCAAAAACCCAGATGGCTCTGCTACGAACACCAAAATCCCGCTCTTGCCGATCTATCATCCAGCCTTCGTGCTTCGAAAACCGATCGCCAAGCGCGACTGCTGGCAGGATTTGCTAAGCTTGCAGGGCGCACTTGCAGAACGTTAACTCCTTGGAATAAGGTAAGTATTTCTAGTAGGCTTGCGAAGCGTATAGCCAATAAGTATATATTTATGAGCATTATATACTTATGTGACCTAATAAAGATAAAAAGAAACCCCGTGCTCAACGGAGCCTCAATGTTCACCTACGAATCTAAATCATCATCTTCATTTTGTCCAAAACCTTTAAGCGATTTGGGGACGGATAAATCATCCTCTTGATGGCCTATTAACTTGTTTAGCCTTGAGACGAGAATGGCAAACTGCCGATCTCTTGTCTTTATATATTGTTTTTGCTTTTTTCGATCAAACCACATGCCCACAAGCAACATAATAAGAATGACACTGGGAAGGCTCTCAGATAAATTTTCCAACATGATAATCTCCGTTTGTTAAAATAATTACCATAATGTTAGAAAAGGAGAACATCTATGTGCTTATCAAATTGGGAACAGAATATTTTCGTCAAGGGCCATAGAAAAGAAGAGGCAGCCAAATACTCACCATCGCTGGAGCTTGCATTTAAGATTTCTGCCATTTTTGGCAAGGAACTCACAGAAGTGTTTCAATATCCGGAGGCGACGTAAGATGAGCGAACTTGTGTGCGGTGTTGACGAAGCTGGGCGCGGTCCGGGTGCTGGACCCGTTGTCGCGGCGGCGGTGATATTGCCGGACGAATTTGATTGCTCCGGGTTGGATGATTCGAAAAAACTAACGGCACGAAAACGCGAAATTTTATATCCGCGAATACGCATGGGAGCGTATGTTAGTGTTGGTATTGCCGAGCCGCACGAGATTGACGATGTCAATATCCTGCACGCCACCATGCGGGCCATGGAACGGGCCGTTGCCGGGCTATCCCGCCCACCCAGTTTGGCTTTGATTGATGGCAATCGGGTACCGGCGGGGTTATGCTGTACGGGTCGGGCGATCATTGGTGGTGATGGCTTGGAGCCAGCGATTGCAGCGGCCTCGATCATTGCCAAAGTCACCCGCGATGCATTGATGGTACAGGCCCATGCTCGCTATCCGGTTTATGGATTTGCCGCGCACAAGGGGTATTTGACCAAAGCTCATTTGAGCGCCTTGGCCGATCACGGCCCGTGTCCGATCCACCGGTTCAGTTTTGCGCCGGTGCGTGAGGCGGCTCGTAACTGGTCGGCAACCGTCATTTAACCATCTGTTAACCAACAATTTTTTAGCTTTGTTAACCATAACCTTTAACCCCCCATTATCCAAAGCAGCCGACGATTCACCTAAGGCGAAAAGCCAACCACATTCATGGGTGAATGAAATGACTGAGTTACGAAAAGACAGAATCATTGTCGGCGATTGCGTGCGGGCGATGGAGCAACTACCGGAAAATTCCGTTGATCTGATCTTTGCTGATCCACCCTATAATATGCAATTGGGCGGTGAATTGCACCGGCCTGATAACTCCAAAGTCGATGCGGTAACCGAGAGCTGGGACCAGATCGGTAGCTTTGATAATTATGATCTGTTCACATGGAATTGGTTAGAGGCAGCGCGGCGCGTACTCAAAGACAATGGC
>JAESUG010000085.1 GCA_016763185.1 Robiginitomaculum sp.
TTAAGCTGGTACACAGCCGCCCCCGTTTCGACGGTTTGGGTCAGCCCAACGTCCCTTGGCTCGCAAAAAATCGGGCATATGGGTGCATTTTCGCGCAAAAACATCAAATTTTGGGACCATCCATTGAGCTGGTTTAATGAGTTTATCGACAAGGTTTAATCGCGCAAACCCCTGCCTTTGACCACGGCGTTTTTTCCAAATTTTTGGCGGGCGCTGTCCATGGCGCGTTCGGCGTCGGCGCGTTTTTCGCGGGCCGGTTCCAACAGGTCGGATACCGGTTCGATAAAGCCGTCTTCGACATTGACCAAATTGCTCAGCCCGGCGCCAAGCAGGCGAAATTTTGGGCCATTGGCCATCGCTTCTAATTTATGACGCAGTTCACGAAACAGAGTATCGGCCAATTGTACGGGTTGCTCAACGCTCAGGCTGCGGGTTTTAATTTCGTGGGTTTTGGTTTTTAGTTTGAGGGTCAATGTGTATCCGGCCATTTGTTTTTTCTTGGCCAGAAGAGAGGCTTTTTCGCAGCATTGCCACAGCACTTTTTCTAATGCGGGTAAGGCGCTAATATCGCGCTCAAATGTGGTCTCACAGCTAATGGATTTTCGTAAGGAAACCGGATTAACTTTGCGGCTGTCCAGCCCGCGAGACAATCGGGCCAGACGCAAACCGGCCTCGCCATAGCGCCGGCCCATGTCGGCCTCGGACATTTGTCGAACTTGCAGTAAATTATGAAAGCCGTCGCCTAGCAATTTTCGACCAAATACCGGGCCAATTCCATAAACAAATGTGGGCGGCTTCGTGGCTAAAAAATCTAATGTTTCGGCCCGACCGATGACCGAGAACCCTCTTGGCTTATCAAGATCGGATGCGGTTTTGGCAAGAAACTTATTGTGCGAAAGTCCGATGGAAACGCTCAAACCCAGTTCGCTTTCAATACGATTTTGTAAGTGAATTAAGCTGTGCACGGGCGGGCCGCCATGTAGGCGTTCGGTGCCAGATAAATCCATAAATGCCTCGTCAATCGACACCGGCTCGACCAAGGGCGTTAGCTCTTGCATCAATTTACGAATTTTTGCACCTTCATCGGAATATTTGTTCAGATCGGGGGTAATAATGACGGCTTGTGGGCATAACCTTCGCGCTTCGGCCATCGGCATGGCGGACCTAGCGCCATAAGCTCTGGCCAAATAACATGCGGTGGCAACCACTGAGCGCGGGCCGCACCCACCGATTAAAACCGGTTTGGCTTTTAATTCGGGCCGGTCACGCTTTTCGACGGAGGCAAAAAACGCGTCACAATCAAGATGGGCAATGACAAGTTCATCCGCTTCATCATGGACCAATAAACGCCGGGAATTGCAAGTATCACAGGCTTTGTTGCGGCCAGATACGGCTGAAGCACAATCCCGACACCAAACGGTCATGGTCAATTCTCACTGGTCTACAGCAACCCTCAAGGGTTAATGTTCATGAATTGTTCACTTTGATGCTTTTTAACGGATCAGTCAATGGAGTTTTAAGGAGTTTGCTGTCTAATGGGTCCCTATGAAACAACCAGTCCCAAGGACGACAACACGGTGGGCGCTAGCGCCATGGGTGAAGCCATGAATAAAAAAATTCTCATTGTCGAAGACAACGAGCTGAACATGAAGTTATTTCGTGATCTGCTCGAAGCACATGGCTATGAGACTTTGCAAACCCGCGAAGGCTTACAGGCCTTGCAAATCGCACGAGAGCATAAACCTGATTTGATTTTGATGGATATCCAATTGCCGGAAGTTTCTGGCATGGAAGTTACCAAATGGCTCAAAGAAGATGAGGAACTTGCTTCGATCCCGATTATCGCGGTCACGGCTTTTGCGATGAAAGGAGATGAGGAACGTATCCGCGAAGGCGGGTGTGAGGCTTACATCTCCAAACCCATTACCGTAGGGCCGTTCATGGAGACGATTAAATCTTTTCTCGATAAGTAGGGGGAAAGATGACCGGTCGAATTCTTGTTGTTGATGATATGGAGCCCAATGTCCGGGTTCTTCGCGCCAAATTAGAAGCTGAATATTATGAAGTCTTAACCGCTATGAGCGGTGAGGAGGCGATACGAGCGGCGCGTGAGCAACAACCAGCTCTGATTTTGCTTGATGTGATGATGCCGATCATGGACGGGTTCGAAACCTGCCGCCGGCTCAAAAACGACCCCATTACCCAACATATCCCCGTGGTCATGGTCACTGCATTGGATCAACAAAAAGACCGTGTTGATGGCCTGCAAGCCGGTGCCGACGATTTTCTAAGCAAGCCGATTAATGACGTAGCCTTGTTTGCCCGCGTACGTTCCTTATTGCGATTAAACTCGGTGATGGACGAATTGCGATCCCGCGGAGCTTCAGGGCGGGGCTCTGGGGGGGTACCAAAATTACAAACCTTGCCGGAAAATTCTGGAGGCCGGGTGCTAATTGTCGAAGAAAATCAACGGTTTGGTCAACGGGTTGCCAGAAAATTAGGTGCGCCATATCAATGTAAAATTGTCAGCGACCAACGGGTCGCTGCCGAACTAGCGGCGCAAGGCTTTGATCTATTGTTGATCAATTTGGCGACAACAGAGTTTGACGGATTGCGATTATGCGCCAGAGTTCGCGCCAATGAAACTTCTCGTCATTTGCCGATTTTGGGCATGCTTAATTCGGACGACAAAGAGCACGCCGCGCGGGCGTTAGATATTGGTGTCAATGATATTTTAGAACGCCCCGTAGAGGCTGGGGAGCTTCGGGCTAGAGTGCATACTTTATTGCAGCGCCGCTTTTTTACCGAACAGCTAAGAACCAGTTTAGATCAATCGCTTGAGCTGGCGTTTACCGATCAGTTAACCGGATTATTTAACCGGCGGCATATGGATCAAAAATTAGAAGAGCTGTGCAAACGCGCCCAGTTTGAGGATGAGGCTTCGGTCGTCATGATAGCTGATATTGATCACTTCAAACGGGTCAATGACACCTGGGGCCACCAAGCAGGCGATCAGATATTGCACGCCATTGCCACCCAGCTCAAAAATAGTTTTCGGGCGATTGACATTGTTTGCCGCTTTGGGGGTGAAGAGTTCGTGGTTCTAATGCCCGGTGCTGATCTAGCCAGTGCCAAAGCTGCTGCTGATCGGTTTCGTCTCAACATCGAACAAACACCATTTGCAATTGGGCAAGGCATGAAGCCCGTTCATATCACTATTTCCGGGGGGCTCGCCCGTATCCATGGCAGCGATAAAGGCAATGAAACTTTGGCCAGAGCCGATGCCGCTTTGTATCATGCCAAGAAAAAAGGCCGCAACCGCATGGTTACCGCCACAAAACAATCCGCAATGAAGAAGGCAATGGGTCAAAATTAATTTTGAACCCGTGCTTCAATTTTGCGCCGTTGCGCGCTGAGGTGCCCGCGCCCGTCCGACCGATAGACAGCCCCCGACCCTCGCGCCGGGGTTCAGCCTTTTGGGAATGTAACTAGGAAACGCTCAACAATATACCGGCCACAAAATAGACGAAAACTATTTAATTTTGCCTTCTTTGAACTCGACGTGTTTGCGCACAACCGGGTCATATTTTCTCAAGACGAGCTTTTCGGTCATGGTTCGGGCATTTTTCTTGGCTACATAGAAAAAGCCGGTTCCTGCGGTGGAATTCAGGCGAATTTTAATACCGGCTGGTTTGGCCATAGTTCTAACTCCAATAGGCGTGCATGCCGGAGTGTCCGGCCAAGAGCGGCGGACAATACTTAAAGGCTACGCGCTGTCAACCAGATATGTATGCTAACGGCCTTGTTTTGCAGGCCGTAACACAAATGATATCAGTAAATAAGCCACTGCAAACCCGGCCAATCCAAACATTGCGCCGTGGGGGTTGAAAATATCCATTAGCGGGCCGATCACCAACGGGCTTAACATCGAGCCAATGCCATACATTAACACGATGGCAGCACTGGCTCCGGTCATTTCTTTTTTGCTAAATTTTTGACCGATCAGAACTAAGGCTAGGATATAAAGCCCTTCACCCATGCCTACATAGACAAAGTATATGGTATAAAGCGCCGTCACCGAAACATCGATCACCAGCCACATGGCGATTGGCGCAATCAAGGTTGCAACCGCGCAAATCCCCAGCAATTTATACCGGTCCATTTTATCGCCGAACCAACCAATGGGAAATTGCAAGGCAATGACCCCAACCGCCCCGACAAAAATTAACCGCAAGGCTTCCGCTTCACCCAAACCAGCCCGTACCGCCCAGACCGGTGAAAAATTGGTAGCGGCGGTTTCAATCGCGCCGAACGCCAAGGCCGCCATCATAATGCGCGGCGCTTTGCCGAAAAACGAGAACATGACTTTTGGCGATGTAGTGCTCATATCGGGTGGTAAAATTTGTGGTCCGGGTAGTAATAACGGGAAAACCCCAGCAACGCAGATCAATGCGCCCGCTAAAAATGGCAACCAGCCATGGACCCCTAAAAATGCGACCAGCAAACCACCCAAACCAAAGCCGGTAGCAAGACCGATGGAATACATCGAGAGCAACCTGGCCCGCAAATGATCCGGGGCCAATTGATTGATCCAGGCTTCACTGGCGATAAACACCACCGTAATCGCAAGCCCCGAAACAAAGCGCATTACCAGCCATAGGGAAATATCATCGGTTAGACGATAAAAAATAAAACTAAATGCGGTCAGCAATAAGCAAAAGATCAATAAGGGCCGTGCCGGAAATTTTGCTAAAATCATCGGTGCAAATGGCGCAGCGATTACGGTGGAGATCGCACCACTAAAGGCATTGACCCCAACCACTAGGCCAGAGCCGGTCATCTGTTCCAAATTCATCGCTAACAAGGGTAAACCCAGCCCAAATGAGGCCCCAACAATGCCCACCATGCTGATGGCGGCGGTAATGGATGTGCGCCAGCCTGGTTCCTGTGACAGTTTCGTTTGTTGCGAGTTCATCGTTTTTCCAACCATTGAGCAAAAGGCCGTAACCGGTTGGGTGTTTGATGTCTATACTCCATCGACCCAAAAAGTGGGTACCGGTTTTTGGATACGTTGATGGATAGCAAAGAAAGATATACTCAAAATACCAATGAATTCGATATTTTGAGTATATCGCAAATTTATGGTTGTTGTGGCTAGTTGCTAATTTGCACCTCGTTGAACATCGTGCCCATTTTCTCCAACCGGTGGGATCGGGATAGCTTTGAAGGCCGGTATCGGTTGTTCTGCCAGTTTTTGTTGTAAATAGGCAATGGCGGCTTGTAGCTGTGCATCCTCGCCCAAATACGCGGCGTGCGGTAGATTTTCAACAATCCGGTCCGGGTCAATGCCTCGGCCTTCGATCAACCAACGACCATCCAGCCCAAATTGTGCGGATTCAGCAATGCGGGCAATGCCGCCATCGGACAAGCGACTGCGGTTCGAGAGCCAAATCCCAGCGCCAGCACTACGGGTGCCAAACACCGGTGCCAAATCCAACGCCTTGATACCCGCTGCAAACGTCTCGCCGTCGGAATACGTGCCCGCATCCATCAACACAACCAAATGGCCGCGAAAGGTTTGTTGCATATTGCCATAGGGCACATCGCGGCCTTCGAAATGCCAAAATGACCAAACCTCTCGCAACAAAGCTTGTAAAATCCAACTATCGATATTGCCGCCGCGATTGCCGCGTACATCAATGATCAGCCCGCCTTTGGTGGTATGTTCATAAAAATCACGAGCAAAATTAGCGGCATCACCTCCGCCCATCGCCCGCATATGCAAATAACCAAGTTCGCCTTGGCCGATGTCACGAACCAGATCGCGCCGGCTTTCCACCCAATTGGAATAGAGCAGGCGGCGATTTGCGCCAGCCGATACCGGTTTGACGATTACTTTATGGGCCGTGTTTCGGCCCCTTTGCATAGTTAAAATTACTTGCTGTCCGGCTTGGTACAATAAGGCCTCGTAAAGGTCGGCTTCATTGGTGATGGCCCGGCCATTTACGGTTTGAATGATATCGCCAACCCGCACATCAACGGCAGCAATACCCAACGGCGATTGCGCGGTTGGGACATGCGGTTCACCGCGGTAAATTTCAACCACGCGCAAGCCGGTATTGGTGGGCGCATAGTTGGCACCCAAGCTAGCAACAACACCTTTTTCCTTGTCAGTGGGAAAGTCATTGCCCCGTACTTGTGAGTGCAAAATACCAAGTTCAGAGACCATTTGCGCCAATACATCATCCAGCTCAGCACGATGGCCAATGCGCGAAACCAAGGGTTCGTATTTGGCGCGAACTGCGTCCCAGTCCAGCCCCCGTAAGTTAGGGTCAAACGCGAGATCGCGGTGCAAGCGCCAAGCATCGGCATACATTTGTCGCCATTCATCGGACGGGTTCAGCGCAATTTTCCAATCCTTGGTGAACAATTGGGCGGCAGAGGTGTCTTTTGGTGCGGTTGCTTCGGCCTTTACAATGAACATTTGTGCTTCTTTACCTCGGCCAGCCACGCGGTAAAATAGTTGTTTGCCGTCGGCGGAAAGGTCATAATCGGCGAGTTTTGCAGCGAAGGTTTTGATACTTGGGTCAAGATCGTCGATTTTCAAACTTTTGAGGTTCAAATCACGGCCAGTGCGGTCCAGAAAATACAAAAACGTTTCATTGGTTTTTAACTGGCTAAAATTTCCTGCCGGCGAAGGGACTTCATACAATCGGTCGGCTAATCCATTCCAAACAATTTCAACCGTTTTTTCGTCTTCTTTCTTGTCTTTGTTGTCGTTGTTTTCTTCTTCCTTGTCGTCCTCTTGCATCAATTCATCTTCGGCTTGGAAAGCAAACCGCGCTTCCAAGTTCAAGGCCAGTGCATAAATTTTGGTGCGCTTATCAAAATGTGTACCCATATTGCGATCCCCCCACGGTGAGGATGGGGTGGCGTTAAAGGTACGGTCCGAGAGGAAATACAACCAATTGCCATCGGTTGAAAATGCCGGGCTATAGGATTGAAATTTGTCCAATGTGACGGTTTGTTTGTGTAGGGTTTGCACATCGGTAATGACAATTTGCGTGATCCCTTGCTGGTTGGCTTTTTCATAGGCCACATAGCGGTTATCGGATGACCAAGCCACGCCGACAAAAGCCGCGCCCGAAAATCCATCCGATTGATCCAATAACTGATGGGTGTCGGCCTCAATGTTATAGAGCCAAATTCGTGCATTATCGTCATCATGCAACAGATATTTGCCGTGTGGTGAGGGGTTGATACGCCACCGATGGGCGCTGGCGTTTTCGGTGATTTGGGTGGCCTGGCCAATGCCATCGGCTGGGTAGCGCCAGATCTCGCCGCGAACACCATCATCAATCATCGCATAAACCGATTTTCCATCGGCGCTGATCACCGCGCCACGCGCGCGGCCATGGGTCGGGATATTCAGCTCAGCTCGCCGTAACGGATTGGATGAAACCAACGCAATTTTGCCACGGGCGGTAAGGGCCACTCGGTCGCCTTTTGGCGACAGGGCTGCCGAGGTCAAAAAGCTAAGCGGGTTTTGTAACCATCGTTCACGGCGGCTATCGCGGTCGCTGACCAAGCTAATGTCCAATTTTCGTTCTTGGGCTGCAGCAATGTCATAAACGTGAATATCACTGCCTCTTTGGAAGGTGATTTGGCCATTATGTAGCCGTGGAGTGCGCACCTGCCAATCGGTGAATTGGGTATGTTGGGCCAACCCTTTGCCAGCTTCATCCATCGACCAGATATTGCTATGCCCGTTTTTGTCAGAGACAAAATAAACCCGGCCTTCCCGCCACATTGGATGGCGAATGGGCGCACCAAAATCAGCGGCTAGCCGTTTTGCTTCTTGCCCGCTGCCCAAGGTAAAGCGCCATAACTGCGCCATGCCACCACCGCGATATAGTTTGACATTATCGGCATTATTGGCGAGGCCCAATCGCGTGAAAAACACGGTTTTGCCATCGCCAGAAAAACTGGCGGCATTGGCATTGGTCAGCGGTAATTCTTCGCTGCGCAAGGTGTTCGGGTCAACCATCACCAATGTGCGCCCCGTTGGACGGCCAACCAGGGTGGTGACATAAAGCACGCGCCCATCAGGGGTCCAGCCACGAACAGCAACCGCGCCGCCAGAAAAGCTAACCTGTTTCGGTGCGCCGCCAGCCACCGGCATGACATATATTTCGCGCGACGCATCATAGGATGCGGCGAAGGCCACATATAATCCATCTGGGGATAAAATGGGGGACACTTCTTCTTCCGTATGAGTGGTCAGACGAATGGCTTGGCCATTGGCAAGTGAGCCGCGCCATAGGTCTCCCTCGGCGGCCATGACCAATGTGTCACCATGTAAATTGGGCCAGCGGTAATGACCATAAGAGGATTGGGCAAAGGCACTGTTTGCTAATAAGATTACCACCAACAGCCCAGCAAAACTCATAGGTATGAATTGTTTGAATTGACGCATGTATGCCTCCCCTTATTTTTGAACCGGTTTTGATAACTTACATCATCCCGGTTTTGATGAAAAGGTTCGTGCGCTCGAAGCCAGCTCACCAAAAGCGTGGCCTTGCCAGTAGGGCGCGTCGAATTTACAATGGGTCCCATCCATTTTTTGACGATCCTCGTCGCTCAGCATTCGTGCAAAGGTCTGTTTTTCATGTATAAATCAACTGTATTGGCGTTGGCTGCCGTAATTATCATTGGTGCTTGTTCGCAAAATGAAGCTGTAATTGCGGATAAACCGGTGGTGAGCGCCGAAATTAAACAGATCGAGTTCATTAAATATCAGTTAGAAAACGGTCTCGACGTGATTTTGCATGTGGATAGATCCGATCCCATTGTGGCGATTGACCTCACCGCTCATGTGGGTTCCGCCCGTGAGATTCAGGGACGCACTGGGTTCGCTCATTTGTTTGAGCATTTATTGTTTTTGGATTCAGAAAACCTTGGCTATGGCGGCCTTGATGAAATGAACACCCGCATTGGCGGCGAAGGCACCAATGGCTATACCACCAATGATGTCACCAAATATTTCCAAGCGGTGCCCAGTGACGCACTGGAAAAAGTGATATGGGCCGAAGCCGACAAATTAGGTTGGTTCATCAATACGGTCACCACGCCCGTGTTGGATAATGAGAAACAAGTGGTCAAAAACGAAAAACGGCAACGGGTCGATAATCAACCCTATGGCCATAATTGGGGCTTGATCGGCAAAACCATTTATCCGGCGGACCATCCTTATAGCTGGCAAGTGATCGGCTCATTGGAAGATTTGGATGCGGCGACATTGGACGACGTAAAGAACTTTTATCGGCGCTGGTATGTGCCCAATAATGTGACGGTCACGATTACGGGTGATTTTGACGTGGACCAGACCAAAATTTGGATCGAGAAGTATTTTGCCGAAATCCCGCGTGGCGAAGATGTTGCGCCGCTTGTCCCACGTTCAGGGTTTTTGAGCGAAAGTGTCAATTTGAAAGTTGAAGATAATTTCGCCAAAGTACCACAGCTTACCTTGGTTTGGCCTGCCGCGCCGCAGTTTCATCCTGATGCATATGCGCTGGATATGTTGGCCACGTACTTAAGTGACGGCAAACGAGCGCCGTTAAACGAAGTTCTGATCGACGAAGAGCAGTTAAGCTCCACGGTTGCCGCCTTTAACAATAGCGCTGAGCTGGCAGGAGAGTATTATATTTTGGTTCGCGCCAATGCTGGACAAGGCTTGGATGCGGTAAAAATCGGCATTAACAAAGCTTTGGCTCGTTTTGAGGAAAACGGCATTTCCGAAGCAGATCTAGCCCAAATCAAAGCCGGGCTAGAAGTGGAGTTTTACGGTAATATCCAAAGCGTATTAGGCAAAGCTATCCAATTGGGCGAGTATAACGCCTATACGGACGACCCCGGATTTATCCACCAAGATATCCGCAATATCCAAGCGGTAACCACTGATGATGTGATGCGAGTTTATTTGACTTATTTAAAGGACAAAAACTTTGTCGCCACCAGCTTTGTGCCCAAGGGCGAAGATAATTTGGCGTTACGCGGCGCAGTAACCGCCCCCATAGCAGAAGAAAAGATTATTGCAGGGGCCGAGGCACAAGCGGAATTTGATCCAAAGGCTCGCACCTTTAGCGCAACTGCATCCTTGTTTGACCGGAGCGTTGAGCCGGTGTTTGGCGCAGCACAAACTCCGCCCGCACCAACAGTTTGGCGCGGTGAAATGGACAATGGCATTGCGCTTTTTGGCATTGAAAACGACGAAACGCCGTTGATTTATTTTAGCTTGGAAATAGATGCCGGTGACCTTCGCGCCGACATCAACAAACCAGCAGTGCCCGCGTTGACCGCCGATATGCTGAACAAAGGCACGATGAACAAAACCACTGCCGAGTTAGAAGACGCGATTAAATCCATTGGCTCTAGTATTACCATCAGCAGCACCCGTGACGGTACGGTTGTTACTGGCAGTACCTTGGCCCGTAATTTTGCGCAAACCATTGCTTTGGCCGAGGAAATGTTGCTGGAGCCGCGATGGGATGAAGCAGAATATGCGCGGTTAATATTGGAGGCTACCAATACGATAGATCAAAATGCCGCCAATCCAAACGCCATCGCCCTGCGCGAATACCAAGCCATTTTATACCCGAAAGACAATATCTATAGCGTGGTTGGTTATGGCGAAAAGGCCAAACTAAATACCGTGACCTTGGACGATCTAAAGGCGTTTTACGGTAATTTTTATACACCGGCCAATGCCAAGTTTCGAATTGTTGGTGATGTTTCTGCGGCCGCTACCAAACAAGCCTTGCAAAGTTTGGGCGAAAATTGGAGTGGCGAGATAAATCCCACCGTTGAACTTGCCTTGCCGCAAACGCCTGAAACATCAACGGTGTATTTTTATGACGTCCCCGGCGCAAAACAGTCGAGCTTTCGCTTTGGCTATCCAACATTTGCCATCACCCACCCTGATTATGTCAAAGCCGATGCGATGAACTATTTGCTTGGCAATATCTATACGTCAAAACTGATGACCGAGTTGCGAGTGAACAAGGGCTATACCTATGGCATTCGCTCTGGGTTTTCGGCGCAAAAAGATCGCGGCGCATTTAGTGTGAGAACTTCGGTACGCAGCAATGTAACTTTGGAGTCAGCCCAGCTTATTCGCGATATTTTGACCGATTATGGCAGTGATTTTTCCACGGAAGACCTGGCCACCACCAAGGCTGCGATCATCAAAGGCCAAGCCCTAAAGTCTGAAACTCTAACTGCCAAACTACGTATGCTAGACGATATCAGCACCTATAATTTTGCCGATGATTACCGGGCGCAAAATGCGGCCCAAATTGCGGCCATGACCTTGCAGGATATTCGTGAACTGGGCCAAAAGCACTTGCGGCCCGGTGCCATGCATTATCTGGTGGTCGGTGATGCCGCCACTCAAGCCGCACGGTTAACCGAACTTGGGTTTGGCGATCCGGTATTATTGCCGCTGGCAAAATAAGCTCACCGGTCCCCTTGCCTTACGTCACAGCGTTCCCCGGATCAAGGTCGGGGAATGAAAAAGGGCTGAACCCTTCGATCAAGCCGGAGGACGGCGGCGCAAGTGGGGGGGCATCCTCATCTACGGAATGAGATTGCCATGAATGTCCAGTTCGATGACATTGCCGCCGGCAAATTCGGTAACTGGGGCAAGTTGCGTGGCTTTGTCGCCGACGATGACATAGATCATTTCAGCTTCGATAAGGTATTGCTCGGCAATTCGTTTGAAGTCGTCCAATTGCATGTCGATCAGCTCTTGTTGCTCGTCTTCGATATATTTATGGGCCTTACCGTACGCACTGATCGAGCGTAAAATACCGCGTTTTGCATTTAGGCTTTCGTAAATGCGGGTATTTTCTTTGATCAGTTTTTGTTGGGTGGTGATGACATCTGCGTCCGAAAAATTCGGGCCATAATTGGCAATCATATCGCGGATGATCTGTAATGATGCCTGGGTTGCATTGGCGCGTACTGAGGTGCTGGCGCTAAATGGCTGAATGGTTTTGCCGCGGGTTATTCGCGAATTTGCTCCATAGGTATAGCCCTTTTCAATCCGCAAAGTCTGGGCCAGATCGCCAGAAATACCGCCGCCTAATTTTTCATTGGTGAAGCTTAATTTATTGGCATCAGGGTCGGTGGTAGCCAAGGCTAGTTTACCAACAAAGATCACGCTTTGTTTGGAGTTGGGTACATCAATGAAAAATACTTTACCGGCATTGGTTTGTTCAGGAATGACATAAAGCGGCGGTTCTTGATCGGTTGAGGTAAAGCTGTCTGCGATCTGGGTAAATCCTTTGGCGGCACGAAATTGGCCGATATCACCGGCAATATGAATGCGCGCACCAATGCTCATCATCGTTTGGTAATAGTGCTGTAGGTCTTCTAGTTCAATGCCAGCCACTGTTTGCGAAGTTCCGCTTTGGGGCAGTCCTAGCGGGTGTTGTTCGCCATACAGTAATTTCGCAAAGTTAAGCGCGGCAATGGCTCTTGGATTGGCCTCGCGGCCTTTGATTTGGGTTAAGGCCGCCGATTTAACGCGGTCAAAGTTAACTTGTTGCCAGCGCGGTTGCGCGATCATTTCATGGGCCAGTGCAATACTAGCTTCGAAGTTCTTCGCCAAGCTGGTTACCCTTAGGCCAATTTCCTCAGGCGTAGCGTAGGCAGTAATCGACGATCCCAACAAACCAATTGCCTGTTCAAGCTCGGCGGCGGTTTTGTTGGCTGTTCCTTCATTCATCAGTCGTGCCAACAAGCTGGCCACACCTTTTTTATCTAAGGGGTCAAGCCCACCACCGCCGTTAATGGCGATGTCAAAGCTAACCAACGGAATTTCGGAATTTTCAATACCAAAAAGTCTGGTCTTATTGGCCAGGTTTACGTCCCAGACCTCTGGCATTTTAACCAAGGGCAATTCGCTAAAAGCTGGCTCAGAGCGATCAAATTTGCTGGGGGTTTTTTCGTAAATCGCTTCTTCACCATGGCCAACTTTTTCATTGGCGACACCGGATATAACTTCTTCAATCCAGACACTGGCGAGAGTTGAATTTTCCACCGCTAGTTCCGGTGCACCTTTGGGGACAAAGCTGGTGAGCACGGCTGGTTTGCCTTTGAGATATTTGTGGTAAACGGCCATGATATCGGCGGCGGTTACCGCATCCAATAGTTTTGCCGCCGTGATCGCATAGGCCGGATCGCCGGAAAACTCATTGGCACGGGCCATTAGGTTGGATTTCCCCAAAACCGTTGCAAATCCAGTATAAAGGGCGGTTTCTTGTTGGGCTTTGACGCGGCGAAGATCGGTTTCATCGACGCCATTTTCCTCAAACTGCTGTAAGGCGGCATGGAGAGCCGCGTGCACATCGTCCAGATCAACATCGGCATTAGCACGTATCCGAAACACAAATTCTCCGGCCAATTCCATGCTATTGTTATAACTGGAAACATTGGGGGCTAGTTTTTCTTGCTCGACAATTTGCTTGTACAAGGGTGAATTTTTGCTGCCGGCAATCATCTGCGCCAGAACATTTAACGCAGGCTCGTCCGCGTGATAGCTTTGCACGCTTGGAAAGGTAACGCGCAATTCCGGCAATTTGGCAAAGTTGTCTTCGAAATAAAGCGCTTTGGTTTCAGATAAAGTAACCGGCATGGGCGGCAAAGCGTTCACCATAGGACCGTGGGCAATTTCGCCAAACCATTGTTCAACTTTTTGCTTGGTCTCGGCTACATCAATATCGCCGACAATGGATAAGGTCATATTATTTGCGCCGTACATCGCGGTATAAAACTCTTTGAGGTCTTCAAGGGTTGCCGCCTGTAAATCGGGCAAGGCACCGATCACCGTCCACTGATACGGGTGTCCGTCCGGGTACAGGTTTTTGCGAATGACTTCTCGGGTATAGCCATAAGCCGCATTGTCATAGCGTTGTCGTTTTTCATTTTTTACCACTTGTTTTTCGCGTTCCAAAGCGGCGGTGGTAACGGTGTTGATCATATAACCCAAGCGATCGCTATCGATCCATAAAATCTTGTCAAACGCGTCTTTGGGTACCACTTCATAATAAACGGTGCCGTCACTCCAGGTGCCGCCATTGCGCCGGCCGCCCCAAGCAGGAATGGCTTTGCGGTTCCAGCCTCGTGGTACGTTCTCAGAATCGTTAAACGCCATGTGCTCAAAGAAGTGCGCAAAGCCAGTACGTCCCGGTTTTTCGCGGCTGCTACCAGCATGGATAACGGTGGTCACCGCAACAATTGGATCGGAACGATCCACCGACAAGATCACCTCAAGCCCATTGCTGAGGGTAAATTTTTCATAGTCCAAGCTAAACTCAGAGGCCACAGATTCCGGTGAAACCGCTTGCGGTTCAGCCGCCGGTTCAACGACTTCATTATTACAAGAAGCCAACAATAATATTGAACCAACAAACAGGCTATGGTGTAGCGTCATCGCAATTACTCACAATTATGGACAAGGAAAAAGCATCTCATTGTAAGATGATCTGTCCGAATTGTTAAGTCATTTTAATCTTGTGTTAGATCAAAACGCTGCGCCCAAGGTGATCCAAATTTTCTGGGTGTCTGTGGCAAAGCCATCTGCTTGGTAATCAGCAAACTTTATCTCAAACGAATAGTGCTTCATGAAATTCTTGGAGATTTGCAAATTAATTTCCGAGCCGTAGGAGCCGCCGGTGTCGGCAGAAAAGTCATGATAGACCGCATCAAATTTAAGACCGCTTACTGGCCCGTCCCCTTGGACTTTGTACGATAAACTACCATAAATGTCCTCAAGGCCACCGGCGGGTGTGTTCAAGAATATATCGGCCCAGCCATTGAACTTGTGCAAGGTGGCGAACGGTGTTTGAAA